>NZ_JAZDQV010000011.1:0-86603 GCF_036324225.1 Altererythrobacter litoralis | reverse complement strand
TGCTTCCTTGCCATTCCATTCCTCCTTCGTGGCCATTCCTAAAATAGAAATTGGACCATTCAGAAGGGGGCAGATCAGTGTTAGGAATTGTGCATAGGTTCGGAGCTAAACACAAGGGAATACGTACTTTATTAGCAAATCGATGAAGTGATTTGTTAGGGTGCGTTTTGGCTAAAAATGTGACTGTTAATCACTTGGTCGTTGGTTCGAATCCAACTCGGGGAGCCACTTCGCGACAGGGCAGGATCTAGGCGCCAAAGAGCAGCCTTCCCCCCACCCAGATAACGAGCGCCGCGGTCAGCCAGCGGATAACCCTTTGCGGCAAGTATTGCAGCGCCATGAAGCTGCCGATCTGCCCGCCGATCGCCACTGCGACTAGCAAGGCCAGCCCGCCATAAAGCGCGCCACCAAGCAGTTGCGGTCCATTCTTGAGCAATTGTCCCGCCAATCCGAACAGAGAGTTCACCAGGATAAAGAAGCTGGCGGTCGCGGCGATGGCGCGCGCATTGTTCCAGCGATTAAGGTGCAGCAGCGGGGCGAGGAATATCCCTCCCCCGATCCCAACCAGCCCGGCAAGATATCCCAGCGGTGCGGCAGCCAGCGGCGCATACCGAGCCAGCCTGTGCGGCTCGGATTGGGATTCGGCCGACACGGGTAGCAGCATCGTGAGGCCCGTCAGCAACAAGCTCGCGCCCAGTAGCATGAGGAAAGCCTCGCGCCCGATCGGAGTGAGCCCGCCCAGCAATGCTGCAGGGGCTGCCAGCGCTGTAAGTAGCAGCGCGCCGCGCCACGGCGTCACCTGCGCCTTCGCAAAACGAATGGTGCTGCCGGCCACAACCACGATGTTGCACGCGAGCGCCAGCACCGGCAGCAGCCGGTAATCCATTCCAGAAAGCGCCAGCAGTGCGGCATAGGTCGAGCCGCCGCCGAAGCCCACCGCCGCATAGAGCAGCGCGGTGACGAAGAAAGCCGCGATGAGCCCGATCGGAACGAGGCCGGTCATGCTGCCGACCCCGAACCCACGGGCTCTATCGCCTCAATCAGACTGCCGCCCCGTGGCAATGCTTGTACTTGTTGCCCGAACCACAGGGGCACGGTGCATTGCGGCTGATTTCGAGCCCTTCAAAGGGGTTTTCGGCGTTCGTACCGCCCGGCCCGAAGGCTGCGCGCGGGCTGCCTGCCAGCGAGCCGAACAGTTCCGGGCGCTCTGCCGAACCGTCCATATCGTTCGAATCATCGAGTCCGGTGAAGGGATCGATATGGCCGGTTAGGAAATCGGGCAGGTCCGGCAGCGATTGCGGCTGTGGCGGCTGGATCCGAAGCTCGGCCTTGACGAGGATCTTGGTCACATCCTCGCGCAAGGTATCGAGCATCGTCTCGAAAAGGCCAAAAGCTTCCTGCTTGTATTCGTTGATCGGCTGCTTCTGCGCGATGCCGCGCATCCAGATCACCTGGCGCAGCGCATCGAGCGTGGCGAGGTGTTCCTTCCAGTGATAGTCGAGCCGTTCCAGCAACACCGACTTTTCGACCTGTCGCCAGATTTCGTGGTCGGTCGTGCCAATCTTCTGTTCCATCACTTCATCGGCCAAGGCCGCGATGCGTTCTTCGAGAAGTTCAGGTTCCACCTGATCCTCTTCAAGCCAAGCATCGATCGGCGGAGTGAGGCCGAATACCTCTTCGACCTTCTCCTTGAGGCCGGCGATGTCCCACTGCTCCGGGTATGATCCCGGCGGGCAAGCCTCGCCGACCAGCGCGTTCACCGTGTCGCGACGCATGTCGAGCACGACATCGTCGACGCGCTCGGCTTCCATGATTTCGCCGCGCTGCTCGTAGATCACCTTGCGCTGGTCGTTCATCACGTCGTCGAATTGAACGACCTGCTTGCGCACTTCGTAGTTGCGCGCCTCGACCTTCTTCTGCGCGGTTTCGATCGCCTTCGACAGCCATTTCGAACCGATCGCTTCGCCATCGGCGAGGTTCGAATTCATCATCTTGGCGAACAGCGTATCGGGGCCGAAAATGCGCAGCAGGTCGTCCTCAAGGCACAGGTAGAAGCGCGAAAGGCCCGGGTCACCCTGGCGCCCCGAACGGCCACGCAGCTGGTTGTCGATGCGGCGGCTTTCGTGGCGTTCAGTGCCAAGCACGAACAGCCCGCCCGCTTCGAGCACCTTCGCCTTTTCCGCGGCGACCTCTTCACGGATGCGCTGCTCGGCAGCGTCGCGCTCAGGCCCTGCGGGCATATCGCCCAGTTCGTCGTCGATGCGGAACTCAACATTGCCGCCCAACTGGATGTCCGTGCCGCGGCCAGCCATGTTGGTGGCGATTGTCACCGCGCCGAGACGACCTGCCTGCGCCACGATATGCGCTTCCTGTTCGTGGAAGCGGGCGTTGAGCACGGCGTGCTTCACACCTTCCTTGTCGAGGAACTGGCTGAGCAGCTCGGACTTTTCGATCGAGACGGTGCCCACCAGCACCGGCTGGCCGATTACGTTCTTCTCCTTGATCGCCTTTGCGATCGCGCCGAACTTGTCGAGCGTGTTCTTGTAGAACTCGTCTTCCTCGTCGATGCGCTGGACCGGCACATTGGTGGGGATTTCCACCACGTTCATCTTGTAGATGTCCCAGAACTCGGCCGCTTCGGTGGCTGCGGTGCCTGTCATGCCCGAAAGCTTGGGATACATGCGGAAATAGTTCTGGAAGGTGATCGAGGCCATCGTCTGGTTCTCGGGCTCGATCTTCACCCCTTCCTTGGCTTCCACCGCCTGGTGCAAGCCATTCGACCAGCGGCGGCCGTCCATCATGCGCCCGGTGAACTCGTCGATGATGACGACCTTCTCGTCCTTCACGATGTAGTCCGTGTCGCGCTTGAACATGATGTTCGCCTTGAGCGCTTGGTCGAGGTGGTGGACCACCTGCGTATTCTCGATGTCATAGAGGTTCCCGGTCGCAAGCAGCCCCTTGGCGAGGAGCAGCTTCTCGATCTCGTCCGTGCCTTCCTCGGTCAACTGGATGTTACGGGTCTTCTCGTCCTTCTCGTACCAGTCTTCGGGAATGCCCTTCACCACTTCGTCGAGCGCGACATAGAGGTCGCTCTTGTCCTGGGTCGGGCCGGAAATGATCAGCGGCGTGCGCGCTTCGTCGATCAGGATCGAGTCGACTTCGTCGACGATCGCGAAATTGAAGGGGCGCTGCACCATCTGGTCGCGCGAATGCTTCATATTGTCGCGCAGGTAATCGAAGCCGAGCTCGTTATTGGTGGCATAGGTAATGTCGGAATTATAGGCCTCGCGCCGCTGGAATTCGCCGAGGTTGGGCACGATCACGCCCACGCTCAGGCCCAGCCAATTGTGCAGCTGCCCCATCCATTCAGCGTCGCGCCGAGCGAGATAGTCATTCACCGTCACGACGTGCACGCCCTTGCCTTCAACTGCGTTGAGGTAGGTCGCGAGCGTCGCCACCAGCGTCTTGCCCTCGCCCGTCTTCATTTCGGAGATTTCGCCGCGGTGGAGCACGATGCCGCCGATCAGCTGCACGTCGAAATGGCGCATGCCGAGCACGCGAACCGAGGCCTCTCGCACCGTAGCGAAAGCTTCGGGCAGGATATCGTCGAGCGTGGCGCCTGCTTCGAGTTGGCGGCGGAACTTGTCGGTCTGGGCTTTAAGCTCGTCATCCGAAAGCGCCTGCATCTGCGGCTCGAGCGCATTGATCTGGTTGACGATTTTGCCGAGCGACTTGACGTAACGATCGTTGGAAGAGCCGAACAGCGATTTGGCGATGGTCTGAAACATGAGAGCGGTCCTGACGGGACTTGAATTGTAATAGATGCAGCCGCGCGCATCTTGCGCCGGCTGCCTAAGCTGCAACGGTGGATGGAAATTGGAGCGCTATTCGTGCGCGCGGTCGATCCCGTAGAGCACAGGCGGGCGCATCACACGCTTGGTGCGCTTCGCCGGCTTTTCGTCCTTGCCCGGATCTTCCGCACGGCTACCCGCTTCTTCGTGGCTGCAATTGCGGCGCTCTTCGGCACTGTCGTCAGCCGATTCCGCACTAACGCCGATCTCGCAATTAAGCGCCTCAACAATCGAGGCATTGGCCGGCGTACTGACGGCGACAAGGCCGGTCAGAAGCGCAAGGCAGGCGAGAAAGCGACGAAGCATGACCCGCTAAATACGCATTCTTGTTTCGCTCGTCCACCTCTCAAGGCGGATTTACTGTGCGGCACAGTCGGGCTAGCGAGGGCGCATGGAACTCGACGCTTCGCCACTGGCCCTTCCCTTCCCCGACATGCCCCCGATTTCGGGAGTCACGTTGCGTGTCGCATTGGCGCGCTACAAGAACTGGGACCGGGCCGATCTCACCTATGCCGAACTAGCAGAGTGCACGGCGGTTGCAGGGGTATTCACCCAGAGCGCCTGCGCTTCGAGCGAAGTCGAACTGGGCCGTGAGCAGGTTAAGCAGGGGCGTGCGCGTGCGCTGATCGTCAATGCGGGCAATTCCAACGCCTTCACCGGCTATCGCGGGCGCGAGGCGGTCGACCAGATCAGGGCACAGGTCGCCGAGCATCTCGGATGCGGAACGGATCAGGTGTTCGTCTCGTCGACCGGCGTCATCGGCGTTTCGCTGCCCAAGGACAAGGCACGCGCCGGAGTGGCGGCGGCGCTTATTGCCGAGCCTTGCAATTGGGAAGATGCCGCGCGGGCGATCGGCACCACCGACACTTTCGCCAAAGGGGCCCATACAAGCGCGATGCTGGGCGGAACCCGCGTGGAACTGGTCGGCTTCATCAAGGGTTCGGGCATGATCGCGCCCGACATGGCGACCATGCTCGGTTACATTTTCACCGACGCAGCAATCGAGCCGGGGTTCCTTCAGGAACTCCTCACTCAGGCGAACCGGCAGACATTTTCATGCATCACGGTCGACGGCGACACTTCGACGAGTGATACAGTCCTGGCCTTTGCAACCGGTGCGGCGGGCAATGCCCCCCTCGCCTCATTCGACGATCCCGGCGCCGATGCCTTTGCCGCAGCACTGACCGACCTGTGCCGCCAGCTTGCGCAGCTTGTCGTGCGTGATGGCGAAGGCGCGAGCAAGTTCATCGCCATCCGGGTAAGCGGCGCCGTTTCCGACGATAGCGCGCACCGCATCGCCCTCAGTGTCGCAAACTCGCCCTTGGTCAAAACCGCCATCGCGGGCGAAGATGCCAATTGGGGCCGCGTCGTGATGGCGGTCGGCAAGGCTGGCGAACCTGCAGATCGGGACAAGCTTTCGATCGCCTTCGGCGGCATCTGGACGGCTAAGAACGGCCTGCCGGTCGAAGGTTATGACGAGGCACCGGTGGCAGCCCATCTGAAGGGCAAGGAGATCGACATTTCGATCGAGCTTGGCTTGGGCGAAGGCCATGCCACCGTATGGACCTGCGACCTTACCCACGGCTACATTTCGATCAACGCGGATTATCGTTCTTGAGGGCTCTCGACGAGGCGATCCGGCGCCTCGTGCGCGATGTCAGCGAAAGAGCCATCCTGCCTCGGTTCCAGAACCTCAAGACCGGCGAGATCACCGAGAAGGCGGCAGACGATCTGGTCACTGTCGTCGACCACGAGGCGGAGGCCATGCTGGCCGAAGGCCTTGCGCGGATCGACGGTTCGATCGCTATCGTCGGTGAAGAAGCCGCGCATGACGATCCGGCGATCCTGCGCCATTTGTCCGCCGATTGCTGGATCGTCGACCCGATCGATGGGACGCACAATTTCGCGCATGGCAAGCCGCCCTTCGGCATAATTATCGCGCAGGCAAGCGGCGGCGTGTGCCACGCTGGCTGGATCTACGACTGCCTTTCAGGCCGCTTCTGCCATGCACATCGCGGCAATGGCGCATTTGTCGATAGAGAACCCGTCACTGCGCGAACCACCGGTGAAGACCCGCTGGTGGCGGCGATCTCGCGGCTTTTCCTCAATGATGAGCAACGCGCGATGGTCGATGCCAGGCTTGCGCCATTCTACCGGCTGGTCGACATCCCGCGCTGCGCTGCCGAACAATATCCGCGGCTAGCGCTGGGCCAGAATGACGTTTCGAGCTTCGAGCGCACGCTGGCATGGGACCATGCCGCAGGCGTGCTCTGGCTGAACGAAGCGGGCGGCAAGGCGGCGCGGTTTGACGGCAGCGCCTATCGCGTCGACGAACAGCACAAGCCGGGCCTGATAGGTGCATCAAGCCCGGCGTTGTGGGATCAATTCGCCGAGCGAGCGCTCGGCCTCTGATTTTCAGAGCACGCCTTCGAGCCAGGCCTTGAGCGCGCTCTTGGGTCGAGCACCGGTCAGGCTGGCTGCGGGCTGGCCATCCTTGAACAGGACGAGGAACGGAATTCCCTGCACGCCCAGTTTCCCGGGCACGTCGGGGTTTTCCATGATGTCCATCTTGGCGATCGTAACCTGGCCAGCCAGCTCGTCGCTGATTTCTTCCAGCGCAGGCGCGATCATCTTGCAGGGGCCGCACCAATCAGCCCAGAAATCGACGAGAACGGGCTTGTCGGCGTCGAGCACATCGCTCTTGAAGCTTGCATCGGTCACATTGACGGTGGCCATGGGGAATCTCCTGAATTGCGTTGGTCCATAACTAGGATTTTTTCCGCGTCACTCAATGGTTGCGGCTCAAAAGCTTTCCTGCGTGGTTTGGAAGGCGATTTTATACCGCTGCACAAGCTCTTGCGGCAGTTCGAAAATTTGCGGTGTCTGGGTGTAAAGAACGCCCGCGCGTACCGCCCGGCCGGGATAGATCGCCTCCAGCGCCGCGACATATGCCGCCATCTGGCGAAGCGTCGTTTCCGGAATGTCCTCCATGCGCGCAGGCGGGCGGCGGGCGGTCTTGAAATCGACCACCGTCACGCTGTCATCCCGCACCAGCAGCCTGTCGGCGGTTCCGGCCACGACCTGCCCACCCACTATCGCCGCCAGCGGCACTTCGGCCATTGAGCCTGATGTGAATGCCTCCGCAAAATCGGGATGTGCGAGCACAGCGAACGCGCGCTCGAGTATGTCGGCCCGTGCGGCAGCATCCAGATCGGCTGCTTGTCGCTCAAGCCAGCGTGCTGCGCGCGCTTCGCGCTCGCCCTCGGGCACATCGGGCAGGCGTTCGAGCAGGCTGTGGATCAGCACGCCCCTGCGCGCGGCCTCGCGTGCCACTTCGGGAAGGAGCGGCGGGTCGCTGCCCTGCTCCTCACCGGCAGAGGAAGGCGCGAGCGGGCGCGGCGGGCGTGGTTCCGGCCCAATTGGGCGGCGCAGCCAGCTTGGCTCATCGAACCCGCCCGAAGCCACTTCGACATCGCTCGCTCGGACCGGCAATTCGGCCCGTTCGCCCCACTCGAAACGTCCGCCCCACAAATCGTCCGCCAGCGCCTCACCGCCAAACAGCGGGGCCAAGCGCGCATACCAGCTATCGGCATGCGGGGTCTTGTCTCTCGGGCTCAGCGATCCGCCGATGAACAGCGCCTCCTCCGCACGGGTCATCGCGACATAGAGCAGCCTCCAGTGCTCCTGCAGTTCGGCAATTTCCGCGGCCGATTGGGCTTCAGCGATCCGGCCTGCGCGCTGGTCCTTCGTCAGGCCCGGCAACGGCACGCGCGGCGTTCCCGCGTCATCTTCTCCCGGCAGGTCTTCAGCCAGTTCAAGGTCTCGCGCACGGCCCGGCTGGCTGGTGGCATCGGCGAGGATCACGATCGGCGCCTGCAACCCCTTCGAACCGTGGACCGTCATCACGCGCACAAGATCGGGCGCATCGTCCGGATCGCGCTTGAGCATCCCCTCCCCCGCATCGAACCACTGGATAAAGCCTGTCAGGCTGGGCGTGTGCACGCCCTCATAGGCGAAGGCGGCGTTGAGCAGCTCGTCGATCGGGTCATTCGCCTCGCGGCCCAGCCGCGAAACCAGCTTCGCGCGCGCCTGCCACGGGCCGACCAGCAGCCACTGTAGCAAAGCCTGCGGCGTCTCGAAATCGGCCAGCGCCAGCAATTCGCGCAACCGCGCGACCGTGGCCAACACAAACGGATCGCCGTGATCGCGCAGATGGTGCCATAGCCGCTTGCCTTCCTCGCGCGGGACATGCGCAAGCAGATCGTCCTGCGTCCAGCCGACCAGCGGCGACGACAGCAAGTTCGCCAGCTCAAGATCGTCGAGCGGCTGCGCGGCAAAGCGCAACGCAGACATCAGGTCTTTCACCGCCAGCGGCTCACCCAGCCGCAAGCGGTCGACCCCGGCAACCGGAACGCCGCGCGCATGGAGCCGCGCGACGATAAGCCCCGCCAGATCCTTGCGGCTGCGCACCAGCACCATGATGTCGCCTGGGCGCGCGAGCCGGTGGCTGTCCTTGACCAGGGCGAAGGGCTCGTCTCCCTGCGTCCATCGCGCGACCTGTTTGGCGATCTGGTCCGCCATCAACCGGTCATGCTTGGCGAGCCAGTTCTCCTTGCCTTCGGCATCTTCGCCATCGCTACCAGCCGCGGCCCCGCGCTCGTCTCGCACCGGGTTCCATAATGTGACGAGACCCGGGCGCTCTTGCCCTTCATGCCTGCGATATTCTTCCTGCAGGCCCAGCGCAGAAGGACCGATAGCTTCGACCGCCCTGTCGACGAATGCGAGCACCGGCGCACCGGTGCGGAAGGATTGGCCAAGGTCGAGCTCTTCCAGTTCGCTTTGCTGCAATCGAACGCGTGCCTCCGCCGCATTCTGCGCGGCGGCCCCGATCGCGGCCTTCACCCTGTCGCGTGCCGAGCGGAAATTATTGGGGCTTGTGCCCTGGAATCCAAAGATCGCCTGCTTGTAGTCCCCGACGGTGAAGATCGTGCGGATCTTGTCTCCCGCCGCGCCTTCGCCCGAGAAAAAATCGTCGATCAACGCGTCGATGATGCGCCATTGCGCTTCATTGGTGTCCTGCGCCTCGTCGACAAGGATGTGGTCGAAATGCCGATCAAGCTTGAAGCGGATCCAGTCGGCGGCGGCCTGCTCTTTCAGGAGCGCCGCCGCCCGTTCGATCAGATCGTCGAAATCAAGCAGCCCTTCGCGCGCCTTGGCCTCATCCCAGCGCAGCGCAAAGGCACGCCCGAGTTCGAGCGCCGGAGCTAGGAAGTCAGCGAGTTCGAGCAGGGTCCGGAATTCGCGTACGAGCCGAATGTTCTCCTGAACCTTGCCGACATAAGTGCCGTATGCCGGATCACGCTTGAGAATGTTGCTTAGCTGTCTCGGCGCGTCGGTCGTCTTCGTGAACAGGCCAGCGTAGAGTGCGTCGATGGTGCGTGCGCGTTCCAGAGGGGCTAGCGCAAGCCAGGCATCGATTGCGGCACTCCCTTCGCGACCCGTGCCGGTGTCCCATGCAGCCAGAGTCTGCTTGCAGCGTAGCAGGCTCATTGTATCGAACGTGTCGTTGTCGCACATCTCCGCGACATGGGTTTCGCTTGCATCGCTCGGAATGCCGAGCAGGCGGCGTACCCGCGGCGCCATCGGCGGCTGCCATGCCGCGCGCCCGAACCACAGTTCGCGCGATTTGGCGCAGCGCATTAACCAGCCTTGCAGGGCATCGACGCCCTTGGTGCGGCTGAATTGAGCGACCGTATCGAAGATGCCGGCGTCGTTCATTCGTTCGGCATCTACCAGCATGTCGCCCAGCACATCGCGGGTCAGCAATTGCCGCTCGCGATCCTCCATCGGCCGCATGCCCGGCACCAATCCGGCCTCGCTGGGGAAGTTCGCCAGCAGCCATTGCGAGAAGGCATGGATCGTATCGATCCGCAGCCCGCCGCCGGGGCAATCGAGCACGCTTGCAAACAGCGTGCGCGCCCGCGCTCTTGTGGCAGGATCGTTGGCCGCGCCAAGGTATCCCAGCTCTTTCCCCAGCGTCGCTTCGTCGATCCGCACCCAGCGAGCCAGCACCGAATTGATCCGCACGGCCATTTCGGCCGCGCCCGCCTTAGTAAAGGTGAGGCACAGGATCTGCGACGGGTCGACCTGCGGTTCGAGCAACAACCGCAACACCCGGGCGGAAAGCACCTGCGTCTTGCCGGTGCCAGCCGAAGCCGAGAGCCACACGCTCAGGCCGGGATCGGCGGCTTTGCGCTGGTTGTCCCTGAGCGGATGAACCTTGCCGCTCATGCCTCGCCCTCGCCTTCATCCGCGAGCCTGATCTGCCATTCGGCAAGGCGCATCAGCTGGTCATAGTCATTGTAGCCCGGGTAATCCGGATTGAGCTTGGCGGTGAAGGGATGATCTCCCTTGATGTATTGCGCGATCGCCTTGTGCAGGAAGCGTTCGTGTGCTGGAAGGAATTCCTCCGGCAAGAGGCCGCTCTTCTTGTTCCCGACCTTCATCGGCTCATCGACATATCCGAACTCGCCATCCTTGCGCTTGGCCAGCGACCAGTATTCGAACCCGTTCGCTTGACCTGACAGCCCCTCGAAGTCTCCCTCGCTCGCGATCAGGCCCAAAGTGCCCAGTTGCAGGGCGTATCCCGCCTCCACCTGCGCGGCCGATGGCGGATGCCCCGTCTTGTAGTCGACAATCGCCAGTGTCCGGTCGGGCAGCCGGTCGATCCGGTCAGCCCGGCCATAGACCCGCACGCCATCGAACTTCATCTCGCCCTTGCACTCAATCGCAACGATCTCGCGATCGGGTTGTTCGTCGATCGTGCGTGCGACCCATTCCAGCCCTTCGTAGAGTCGCGGACGCCAAAGCCCACGCAGCAAGGGATGGATGTTCGCTTCGCCCAGCACTTCGCTGGCGACCGCCAGTATCGGAACCTTCGTCCCGTCAAGCCGCAGCTTGTGCCAGCGGCACAGCACTTCATGCGCCAGCGTGCCCTGCCACGCGAAATCGCGCGCGGGATCGGCATCGAGCGGGTCCAGCTTCGACAGGCGCAGGATCTCCTGCGCGTAGAATTGGTACGGATCGCCCAGCAGCCGGTCGAGGCCTGTCACCTTGATCGGGACGTCGCGCAACGCCGCTGAAGGTCGCGGCTGCGGGCGCGGATAGGGCGCAGTTGAAGGAACGAGCCGATCAAGTCGCACCGCCAATGCGGGGATGCGGGTTTCCCGGTGATCTTCTGCCCGTTCGCCCAGCAGCGCTTCAATCCGCAGCAGGAAGCGCGACGGGATCGTCGGCCCGTCCATATCGCGGATCGCGCGAGTCAGGAGCACTTCGGGCGCGCCTAGCGCGCTGGCGAGGTCATGCGCGGCAAGGCCAATGCGGAATTCAGGCCCTGGCATGCCGAGGGCACGCAGGATCGCCGGGGCCAGCAACGGGTCAGGCGATGGCGCCTGCGGCCATGTGCCTTCGTTGAGCCCGCCGCAGATCACCAGATCGGCGCGTGTCATGCGCGATTCGAGCAGGCCGTAGATCGCGACACGCGGATGGCCGCCATAGGGCGGACGGACCGCCACCTGATCCATTGCATCGCGCAGCGCGGCGTGCAGTTCGCCTGGTGCGATACCGGCCCCAGCTTCGCGCGCATGCAGGCGGAATTCCTCAACCAGGCGTGCCAGCGCGCGCCCTTCTTCCTGCGCCCAGAGATCCTCGCCAGCCAGCGCCTCACCCAGCTGCGCCAGCGCGTCGAGCGAGTCAGCCAGCGAGATTTCGCCTTCGCTACCAGCCAGCGATACCAGTGGATCGAGCAGTTGCTCGACTTCCTCCCACCAAACCTCGACTCCGGCCCTCCGCGCGACATTGCGCAAGGGCTCCATGCCCGGTGACGGACGCGGCCCGCGCAACCGCCGCTCTAACGCCCGAAGGGCCTCAAGCCACGCACGCCGCGCATCCCCTCGCCGCACCAGCGGATGGCCGAGCGCCGCCACCAGCGTCACAGGGGCAAGCCCTTCCGACACTAGCTCTGCTAGCTGCAGCAGGAGCCGCCCCGCAGGCGTGAGCGAAAGCGGGCGACCGGCTGTGTCATCGGCGACGATATTCCAGCGCGCCAAGTGCTGCACCACGCGCCGCGCCAATGCGCGATCGGGCGTTACCAAAGCTACGCGCCGTTCGGGCACTTCGATCGCCTCGCGCATCGCTAGCGCGATCGCCTGCGCCTCTTCTTCGCTGGTCGCGCATGTCAGCAGGCGCACACCCGAAAGTCGCCGTTTGTCTGCGCTGAGGTCCACCCAGGCCTTGCTCGCTTCGGGCGGAAGGAACAGCGAGGAAATCGCATGGCTGCGCTCAGGCGGTGCCGCGCCCAATCCCTTGCGGTGCCAAGGGTGAACTTCGCCGCGAGCCACGCCCATGCGGTTGAGCAGCAGCTTGAGATGATATTGTGGATGCGTCGCCGCTTCACCTGTCGTGAAGGGCAAGGCGCCGGGCTCGGGCGCTTGCCCTGCCCGCCCAAGTTCCTGCCAGGCGGCATCGTCCATCGCCAGATCGAGATCGGGCAGGATGACGGCGCCCTGCGGCAATTCGGCAATCACTCGCAGCAATCGCGCAAGCGCGGGCGCCGCGCTGGTTATGCCTGCGGCAACGATCGGCGTTGCGGGTGGAATTTCGCGCCAATGCTGTGCAGCGCGTTCGAACAACATGTTGCGGCGTGTCGCAAGATCGACCTCGCCACGTTCGGCCAGCCGTGCCCGCCACAATTGCTGGACGAGCGCGAACAGCTTGGTGCTGCTTAGCCAATGTTCGGCAAGGTTCTGGCTTTCGCCAAGCACAGCTTCGCTCAGAAAATCTTCCGGCTCGACTCCTTCGGCCAAAAGCCGGTCCATCGTGCCGCCCAGTTCGCGTGCCAGGCGCAAGAGTGCCGCGTTGCCGGGCACCGGCTTGCCTTCGCGCTCCATTGCAAGCCGCAAAAGTGCGGCGAGTTCGAACCAGCGACGCGTGGGGTCTGCCGCCGGTGGAATGTCTTCTGCGCCCAGCGGGTCGAGCAGGCTCCCCAGCGCCTCGTCGAGCTCGACATCGCCCACCATGACCATGCGCGGCATCAACAGCCCTGCCGCCCCGGTTTCCCCGGCATGGCGGATGAATGCTTCGCTCAGGCTGCGCGCCGCACGGCTTGAGGGCAGCAGCAGCGTCAGCCGCGCCAATCCTAAGCCGGGCTCGGAATATCGCGGGACGAGCCCGGCAACCAGCGCATCGGCAAAGCCGCGGTGTGCCGCGATCGAGTATATCTCTGGAAGCGTCGCCTCAGCCACGCCGCAACGCAGCTTCCGTCGGCGCAATCGCGTCCGGCGTGCCGACTTCAAACCATTGGCCGGTGAAAGAGATGCCGTAGAGGCGACCTTCCTCGATCGCCCGGTTCCACAGGAGATTGGTGGAGAATGGGCCTTCCGGCGCATCGCGCAACAGGCGATGCGAAACCAGCTGGATGCCGGTAAAAATGAACGGAGCGATGCGGCCTTGCTGTCGTCGACGCAGGCGACCCAGCGCATCCATATGGAAATCTCCCTGCCCGGCGAAATTCATCGCGCGGGCATGCGGGACAAGCAGCAGCAGGGCGTCCATCTGCGCGGGATCCCACCGCGCGGAAAGATCGTGAAACGCGCTGCGCGGCCCCTCAAGCCAGATATTGTCGGCATTGAGCGAAAAGAACGGATCGGGCAGCTGCGGCAGCGCCTTAAGCATGCCGCCACCGGTTTCCAGCAACTGCTTGCGCTCGTCCGAGATAGTGATCGCAGGCATTTTGCGCGCGCGCAAATGGGCTTCGAGCGCGTCGGCAAGATAGTGGACATTGACCACCGCCTTTGCGACCCCGGCTTCGACAAGGCGATTCAGTGCGTGATCGATCAACGGCTTGCCCGCGACGCGCACCAAAGGCTTCGGCTGGCTGGCGGTGAGCGGGCGCATCCGCTTGCCCAGCCCGGCAGCAAGCACCATCGCGGTGTCGCTCGCCAGTTCGTTCATGCGATCGTCCCCCCACCGCTGCGGCGCAGCGCGTCCGGGATATTGGCGTCGAACCAGCGTGCGACCGGAGCGAGCGCGGGATGTGCCAAGTCCCGCTCCAGCAGGGCCCAGACGCGCGGGATGAGCTCCAGGTAGCGTGGCTTGCCGTCACGCTTGTAGAGGCGAGTGAAAATCCCCACGATCTTGGCATTGCGCTGCGCGCCGAGCCGCGCGTAGTCGGCCTCGAAGTGGACGCCGGGACTGGCTGCCGCGATATAGCGATCGAGCATCGCACGCTCGAGCTCTGGCGCCACATCTCGCCTCGCATCCTGCAGCAGCGAAACCAGATCGTAGGCAGCATGGCCCACCAGCGCGTCCTGGAAGTCGATCAGGCCTTGCGGGGCGCCTTCACGCGGATCACCCAGAAGCATGATGTTCTCGGCATGGTAATCGCGCAGCACGGTCACTCCGGGCTGCTGGCGCGTCAGCAACGGGGCGAGAACTTCCTCCCATGCCGAGCGGTATCCGTCCTGATCGACGGCGAGGCCCATTGCAGGGCAGTACCATTCGGTGAACAGGCCGGTCTCGCGCTGGTATGCCGCCATATCATAGGGTGCAAACGGCCCGGCCGGTTGCAAATGCAGGGCCACCAGCGCATCGACCGCGCCTTCATAGGCAGCCAATTCGCCCGCAGGATTGTCGTCGAGCCAATCGCGCATCCGGTCGGTTCCGAAATCCTCCAGCAGCACCCAGCCTGCGGCGGCATTGGCCGCATAGATCTGCGGTGCACGCGCGCCATGCGCGGTGAGGTAATCGGCAACGTCGAGGAATGGCTGCGAATCTTCTTGCGGCGGCGGGGCATGCATCAACATCGCACCGCGCGCACCGTCGCGAATGCGGAAATAGCGCCGGAACGAGGCATCGCCGGGAATCGCGTCGATCTGCGCCCCGCCCCACCCAGCCTCAGCGAGAAATTCTTCCAGTCCTTCAGGCCATTCGCTCATGGCATGCGCCCTACCCAATCGCCCCCCGGCTGCACAATCGCGCGGCGGCCCTGACCCACAATTTCGAGCTCCAGCGAAAGGCATCCCGGCTCATGCGCGAACCCGCCAGCCCTTGCCGGCCATTCGGCGATCAGCGCGGCATCCTCGCGATAATCGTCGAGCCCGAGTTCGCGCAATTCCGCAGGGTCGTCGAGCCGGTAGAAGTCCGCATGAACCATCGGCAGGCGCAGCGGCGGCGCATCATAGGTTTCGATGATAGTGAAAGTGGGCGACGGCACTTCGCCCGCATGGCCCAGCGCATGCAATATTGCGCGCGCGAGCGTGGTCTTTCCGGCGCCAAGATCGCCCTCCAGCGCCACAACATCGCCCGGCATCAGCCGTGCAGCGATCCGTGCTCCGAGCGCTTCCATCGCTGCGAGGTCTGGCAATTCCTCGATCACGGCAGCCGGATCATCGCGGTTGTGCCCACGCCCTTGCGGCTTTCCAGCGTCAGCGTTCCGCCATGCGCCTCGACCAGCTGGCGAGCGAGCGGAATGCCGAGGCCCTGTCGCCGCTCGACCTTGCCATCGGGCGTCACCCTCAATCCTTCGCTCAAGCGCCCCAGTTCCTGCTTGGTCATGCCGGGGCCATTGTCCGACACCACGATCCGCGCGCCTTCGCTGGTGCGGGCAATGTCGATCAGGATCTTGCCGCCCTTGCCGGTTGCAGCGATCGAATTGTCGACCAGATGGCCGATCGCGCGCGCCAATTGCCTTTTGTCGGCTTCTATCGCCCCTCCCGGATTGCCCCGGAGATCGACCGTAAGCCCGGCATCCTTGATCGCTTTCTCGCGCTCACGCACGATCTCGGTAACGAAAGAAAGCAGCTCAAGTCGCTGCTTCGAAATCGGCAACAGGCCTGCTTCGCTCTGCGACAGGTCGAGCACATTCTCCACCTGCTCGGTTAGTCGCGCGACCGATTCAAGGATTGCTTCGACATATTCCTTCATCTGGTCGCTTACCGGCCCTGCGGCCCCGCTCTGGATCAGCTCGGCGAAGCCGCCAATAGAAGTGAGCGGGGTACGGAACTCGTACGACATGTTGGCGAGGAAACGCGCCTTGACCGCATCCGCCTCTTCCAGTGCCTGGTTGCGTTCGCGAAGCGCCGTTTCGGCCATCTGAGAATCCGTGATGTCGAGCACGGTCAAAAGGCCGTTGCCGTCGGGGAGCGGAACCCCGGCGAATTCGAGCGTGCGCCCGTCCGCCAGTTCTACCCGCCCGCCCTTTTCGCGCCGATCGAGCGTGGCTGCGCGCACGATGTCGCCAATCGCCTTGGCTTGCCCGGGCTGAGCGAGGTTTGGCGCGATCGCTGCAAGCAATTCGTCTGCAGACGGGTGGTTGTCGAGCAATTCGGGTTCGAGGCCCCAGGTGCCGGCGAAGCTGCGATTCCACACCTGTAGCGATCCGTCGGGCGCAAATACCGCAAGCGCTTCGAACAGGCTGTCGAGCATGGCGGTGCGCGTGCGAAGCAGCGTGTCGCGCGTTGCGGAAAGCGCGAGTTGCTCGGTGCGATCCTCCGCAAAGACCACCAGTCCGCCGTCAGGCATCGGCTGCGCCACGACTCGCAAATGCATCCCGCCGGGCAGCGGCCAGGCTTCCTCGCGCGCTTCGCTCGCGCCGAACCATTCCAGATGTTCGCGACGCCAGGCCGGGAAGTCGCGGACTTCAGGCGTCCGCCGCTTCTCTCGCGCATCGCTCAGGAAACGGTCGAATTGAACTCCATCGCCGACGATTCCAAATGGCAGGTCGAACAGCCGCAGGAATGGCTGGTTGGCGAAAACCAGCTTCTGCGCCGCATCGAATTGCGCCACGCCCACCGAAAGCTGATCGAGCATTGCGCGCTGCGCCTGCCTGAACGCCCGCAATTCGCGCGCCTGCTGCTCGATCTCCTCGATGTCGATCGCATAGCCGGCGATACCTTCCTCGCCGATCGGCAGGTCGCTGACCCGCAAAAGGCGGCGCTCACCATGGATCGTGGCCGGGACTGTCCGTTCGGAAGCTCCGCCATGCTCCGCAACCTCGCGCGCAATATCGCCTGCCGCACGGCCCTTTTCGGGCTCGAGCAACTCGATCTGGCGAGTGACGACCTGCTCCGCGTCATCGGCACCGACCGCTTCAACATAGGCACGATTGACCAGCCGCAGGCGAGCGTCGCGCCCGCGAAACCACATCGGAATCGGCGCAGCCTCGATCAATCCGACCAGCGCAGTGAAATCGCCCTGCGCCTGAGCCGCCTCCCCTCGCAACCGCGCGAGTTCGCCTTCGCTTTCGGTGAAGTCGAAGATCCACACCAGTGCCGCGCCGCCTGGCGCAACCCGCGGGTCGGCCAGAGTGCCGCGAAAGGCAAAGCTGCGGCCCGAACCGGGCAGGCTGAAAGACAGTCGAAACGGAGCTGCGGTCTTCTGGGTGCGGCGGACCGCGTCGGATAGCTGCGAAAGTTGGTTGGCTGTGATGCCGAAACCATCCTCGCCGCTTGCCAGTTCGGTGAGGAACTCTGGCACCTTGTCGAGCCCAAGCCAGCCAGCCAGCCGCTCATGCGCCTCGATCCGTCCGTCGCTGCGCACAAGCATTGGAATGGCCGGAGCTTCCTCCAGCATCCCGTTGACGCGCGCCAGCGAACGCCGAAGCGCGTCGTGACGCCGCGAGCGCTGCGTGGCGCGGATCATCATGATGGCGGCAGCGACCGTCCAGGCCGCCAGCACCAGGCCGATCAACGTCAAGGCAATGGGTGAAAACTCCATGATATCCAGCTATGCGCGCGGACGCCCGGATGCAACGCCCCTGCAAAGGAAAAGCCCCCGCAAAGCGAGGGCTTTCCATTTATCAGCGACGAACCGCTGGCTGCTCAGTAGCGATAATGGTCGGGCTTGAACGGCCCTTCCATCGGCACACCGATATAGGAAGCCTGCTTCTGGCTCAGCTTGGTGAGCGTAACGCCCAGCTTTTCGAGGTGCAGCGCCGCGACCTTCTCGTCGAGGTGCTTGGGCAGCACATAGACCTGGTTGTCGTATTCGTCGGACTTGGTGAACAGCTCGATCTGCGCCAGCGTCTGGTTGGTGAAGCTGCTGCTCATCACGAAGCTGGGGTGGCCGGTGGCGCAGCCCAAATTCACCAGGCGGCCTTTGGCGAGCACCAGGATCGACTTGCCATCGGGGAAAGTGACCAGGTCGGTGCCCGGCTTGATTTCCTTCCACTGGTAATTGTCGAGAGCCGAAATCTGGATCTCGCTGTCGAAGTGGCCGATGTTGCACACGATCGCCATGTTCTTCATCGACTTCATGTGCTCGCCGGTGATCACGTCTTCATTGCCGGTGGCGGTCACGAAGATGTCGGCGCGCTTCGCCGCATCGTCCATCGAGACGACTTCATAGCCGTCCATCGCCGCCTGAAGCGCACAGATCGGGTCGATCTCCGTCACCATCACGCGGGCACCGCCGTCGCGCAGCGAAGCTGCCGAGCCCTTGCCCACGTCGCCATAGCCCGCAACGCAAGCGACCTTGCCCGCCAGCATCACGTCGGTGGCGCGACGGATCGCGTCGACCAGCGATTCCTTGCAGCCATAGAGGTTGTCGAACTTCGACTTGGTCACGCTGTCGTTCACGTTGATCGCGGGGAAAGGCAGCTTGCCCTGCTTGGCGATCTGGTAGAGCCGCATCACACCGGTGGTGGTCTCTTCCGAAACGCCCTTGATGTTCTTGACCGACTTGGTGAGGTAGCCCGGCTTGGCCTTCACGAAGGCTTTGAGCGCGCGCTGGAATTCGATTTCCTCGGCATTGGCAGGATCGGGCATGGTTTCGCCCGCTTCGATCCGTGCGCCCCACAGGGCGAACATGGTCGCGTCGCCGCCATCGTCGAGGATCATGTTGGCGGTCAGGTCCGGGTCGCTTTCGCTCGCCCAGTCGAAGATCTTGCCGACATAGTCCCAATATTCGGCCAGCGTTTCGCCCTTAACGGCGAACACCGGGATGCCGCGTGCGGCGATCGCGGCGGCGGCATGGTCCTGCGTCGAGAAGATGTTGCAAGTGGCCCAGCGCACTTCTGCGCCAAGCGCCACCAGCGTTTTGATCAGAACCGCGGTCTGGATCGTCATGTGCAGCGAACCGGTGATGCGCGCGCCCTTGAGCGGTTGCGACGCGCCATACTCCTCGCGCAGTGCCATCAGGCCCGGCATTTCGGTTTCGGCGATCGAAATTTCATCGCGGCCGTATTCGGCGAGCGAGATATCCTTGATGATGTAATCCTGGGCTGCGTTGGCCACGAACAAGCTCCTGAAAAGGCAATGCGCGCCAGTCTGCGGCGCACGGGGAATTGCGTGTTGGAGCCTCTAGCGATTGCCCCAGCGCGAAGCAAATATAAAAGAATCTTTATATGCTCAATCATTGCGGAGCGCTGCCAAGCCTCTATATCGGGCGCTCACAGACGGGATCACGAAAGGATATTACGCGATGACGATTTCGGTTGGTGACAAGCTTCCTGATGTCAAACTGGTCAAGGCGACCGAAAACGGCCCCGAACAGGTCAGCTCGGCGGAATATTTCGCCGGCAAGAAGGTGGCGCTGTTCTCGGTGCCGGGTGCCTTCACCCCCACCTGCTCCGCCCGGCACCTGCCCGGCTATGTCGAGAAGGCGGCGGAACTGAAAGCCAAGGGGGTCGACGAAATCGTCGCCACCGCAGTCAATGACGCCTTTGTGATGGGCGCCTGGAACAAGGCCGCGGGCAGCGACGACATCACCATGCTCGCCGATGGCAATGGCGCTTTCGCAGAAGCGGTTGGCCTGACCATGGACGGGTCGGGCTTTGGCATGGGCAAGCGCGGCCAGCGTTACTCGATGATTGTCGAAGACGGCGTGGTGAAGGAACTCAACGTCGAAGCGCCGGGCGATTTCTCGGTCTCGAGCGCGGAGCACATGCTCGGCCAGCTCTGACTGGGCTTTTCCCGAGTCGCAACGTGACGATGCGGCTTTAGTTGATGAAACACATGCGCGGGGTGCCTTCAATGAAGGCGCCCCGTTTCAATTTGGGCGATCGACGGTTCAATGAGCCTGCCTCCGGCATGAAAGAGGGCGCCGCGAAGCTATCAGGCGAAATCGATGTAGGAAAATCGCAAACGACCGCCCAGCGCTTCACGCCTACGCCGCTTCGGGGGCGCCCGATCCGCCCTTGGCGCCCGAACCAGCTGCTCCGCCCGCATTCCACCCGTGCCAGATGATCGCGACGCTTGCGACGAAGGTCGCCACGATCAGCCATGGCTCGGAAAGCAGCGAGAAGCGGCTGAACAGCCAGTGGAAGCTCTCAACCCGCCCCAGCGTTTCGAAGCCGATCCCCTGCGCCGCGATGAACCCTGCGGCCACCAGGAACGGGCGGCCATGTTTCGGCGCGAGGCGATAGAGGTAGAGCGCGATCACGAAGGCGGCGATATTGCCGACCCCCATCGCATAGGAAAAGCGATAGGCGGTTTCGGGCGTGTCCGACGAGAAGCCCGGCACATGCTGTTCGAGCAGGCGGAAAACGATCGGTGCGACCAGGAACAGCGTGGTCGAGATCATGTAGCGCGAATGGAGCTGCACGTTCCGGCGCGCCTTCAACCCGCCATAGAACAGCACTGCGAAGCCGATATTCGCCAGCGGATCGAAAGTGCCGAACTGCCCGAGCGAGAAATTGGCCGGATCGTCGAGGCCAGCCGCCAGCGTTAACGTTTCGGCATAGATCGCCATCACACCGCCGACGAGGAACAGCGGGAACGCCACGAAGCTCGCCAGCCCCACGGTCTTGTGGAACGCGCGCTTGCCATTGTGGATCGACCAGCTCTGCACGATGACCAGAACCGCCCACAGAAGCGCGCCCGCGGCATGGACATGCCAAGCGGACTTCCCCGCCGGCAAATTGGACAGATAGCCTGGCCAGAAAGCCCAGAGCGTGAGCCCCAGCATCACAATCAGGTAACGGTGCGCATTGGCGAGCGGCATGGCAATTCTCCCCCTCGAGAATCGACCCGGGAAGCTGTGTGGACCCGGCCCGCACCAAACTCAATGGGCCGCGCTTCCATTGCCCCCATCGCTTGCCTTTACCCTTGATGACATTGCCCTTTTTTGCGCCTAGCATGCCGCCGGTGTCGCATCCTGGGAGGGGAGTGGCAAAATGCCGGAAGGGCAATTCAACTTCATAATTATCGGCGGCGGTTCGGCTGGCGCCGTGATTGCCTCGCGCCTGAGCGAGGACCCGTCATGCAAGGTCGCGCTGGTCGAGGCAGGCGGCCACCCGCCCGAGCGCGAGCGGATCCCGATGGCGACAGCCACGCTGCAATGCGATCCCGAAGTCGACTGGATGTATCGCGCCAATCCGGGCAAGGCCGGGCGCGGCATGAAGGACGGGCGGATGTTCCTTCCCCGCGGCAAGATGCTCGGCGGCTCATCGGGCATGAACTACATGGCCTATGTGCGCGGCCACCCCGGCGATTTCGACAAGTGGGAAAGCCTTGGCGCAGACGGCTGGTCGTATGATCGCGTGCTGCCCTATTTCAAGAAGAGCGAGCGCTTCAACGCCACCAATGCCGTCAGCATCGACCCCGAATCGCACAGCGGCGACGGGCCGCTGGGCGTGTCGGTGCGTTCCCCTGTGCTGCCGCCGTCGCTGCAGTTCATCAGCGCCGCCATGGCAAGTGGCATTCCCGAAGGCGATTACAACGGCGCCGATCGCCGCAACCCTGCAGGCGTGGTTTCACTGTTCCACACCACCACGGAAAAGGGACAGCGTTCGAGCACTTATCACGCTTTCCTAGAAGGTACGGCCGAAACGCGCGACAATTTGACCATCGTGACCAAGGCCCATGTGACGCGCGTGCTGCTCGACGGAGAAGGCGACACTCTGCGCGCGTCCGGCATCGAATATGAGGATAGCACCGGCAAGCGGCACCGGATCCAAGCTGCGAAGGAAGTGATCCTGAGCGCCGGTGCGATCGGATCGCCGCACATATTGCTTCTGTCGGGCATCGGCCCCCGCCGCGAACTCGAATTTGCCGAGATCGAATGCCGGCTCGATTCGCCGCATGTCGGCAAGCATCTCAAGGACCACCTGCTGCTGGGAATGATCTTCGATGCGCCCGGCGTCGGCATCCCGCTGGGCCAGGCCGGGCTCTAGCTCGGCCCCGATGCGCTGCGCGGCCCCGGCGGACCGTTGCCGACGGACCCCGCCGAGGACGCAAACCTGCCGGATGAGCTCAAGGCGCTGAAGGCCGAATCGGAGCGGCAATTGGCCGAATATCTCGAAAGCGGCAGCGGCTATGCCTCGTCCTCGCTCTACGATGCAGGGTTGTGGTGCCAGTCGGGCCTGGGTGACGAGCACAGCCACGATATCCAGATCGGCTTCGTCCCGACCGCCTTTGGCGAGGACTTCTTCGGCGGCCTGTGCAACCTCGACGTGGCAAACCAGTATGAAGACCATAATGTGGCGCTCGACCCGATGGCTCCGCGCGTCACCTTCGTGGCAAATCCCGTGCTTCAGCGCAGCGAGGGAGAAATCACGATCAGGAGCGCCGATCCGCACGAACATCCGCAGATCGACCTCAATTATTACGGCGATCCGCACGATCTGAAGCAGATGGTGGCGGCGATGCGCCTATGCCTGAAGCTGGCGCAGAACTGGCCTGAGCCGGGCATCGGGGAGTGGTTCGCGCCGCCTGACCTGGCGAAGAAGCACGGCTATCGCCCCGGCGAGGAGCCGAGCGACGCCTTCCTTGAGAACGTCGCACTCCATTATACCAATACGATCTATCACCAGTGCTGCACCTGCCGGATCGGCGACGTGGTCGATCCAAGGCTTCGCGTGCTTGGTGTGGATGGCCTGCGGGTGGCGGACGCCAGCGTGATGCCCGATCATGTCAGCGCCAACACCAATGCCGCCTGCATCATGATCGGCGAGAAAGCCGCCGAGATGATCGCCAGCGACAATGGCGTGCGGCTGGCGAATTTCGTGGGTTAGGCCAGCGGGCCTCAGCCGTAGCCCATCAGGCCGAGCACTTCCTTGCGGCTGCGCGGGTCGTCGAGGAAACAGCCCAGCAGCCTGCTGGTTATCATGCTCACGCCCGGAGTGCGTACACCGCGCCCGGTCATGCAGCCATGTTCGGCTTCGATCACGACAGCTACCCCGTGCGGCTCGAGATTGTCCCAGATGCACTTCGCGACTTCGGCGGTGAGACGTTCCTGGATCTGCAACCGACGGGCATAGCCGTGCAACACGCGCGCGAGCTTGGAAATGCCGACCACCCGGTCGCGCGGCATATAGGCGATCGCGGC
Source organism: Altererythrobacter litoralis (assembly GCF_036324225.1). Taxonomy (NCBI): domain Bacteria; kingdom Pseudomonadati; phylum Pseudomonadota; class Alphaproteobacteria; order Sphingomonadales; family Erythrobacteraceae; genus Altererythrobacter; species Altererythrobacter litoralis. The sequence continues at coordinate 63,429 of NZ_JAZDQV010000011.1, read as the reverse complement.
CTTGCCGGTGATCGGCGCGAGGTGGTGTTCGCAATGGCTCTGGAACGGAATGTCCTTGAGCATCACCAGCTCGTCATAGCCGCCCACCTCCTCGAATTGGCGCGAGAGGTGGATCGCCGGATCTTCAGCATAGCCCTGGCAATATTCCAGCCACGCCCGTCCAACGCGCTTGGGCGTGTCGAGCAGCCCTTCGCGCGCAGGATCGTCCCCTGCCCACTCGATCAGGGTGCGGATCGCATCCTGCACATGTGCGGGCACGTCGGGCTTGCCGAGTGGATTGTCCTCGTCGTGATCGTGCTGACAGCTCATGCTGGCTTCCTGCTTGCTGTGGACGGCGCGCCTGCCGAGGGCACGCCTTTCCTTTGCGGAAAATGTTGCGCTTGGCAAATGGCCGGATGCGCGATCGGTTCCCCCTGCCCGCTTGCCCTGCGCGTGGCCACTCCCATATTGAAGGACGCATGCGCGAACATTTTGGCCCTCCTGCGGAAGAGTTCGAACGGCTGGCACGCCGCGCGCTCGACACCATGCCCGATCATTTTCGCGCCGAACTCACCAGCGTGGTGCTGAAGATCGAGGAGTTCGCCAGTCGCGAACAGCTCGAATCGGTCGGGATCCGAAGCCGCTGGGAGCTGAGTGGGCTCTACCAAGGCCGCCCGCTGACCGAGAGGACCATCTGGGAATCGGGCGGAATGCCGCCAGTGATCAGCCTGTTCCGCCAGCCGCTGCTCGCCGAGATGTACGAAACCGGCGTGGGCCTGGCCGAACTGGTGCATCATGTCGTGGTGCACGAGGCCGGCCATCACTTCGGATTTTCCGACGATGACATGCATGCGATCGAGGATTTCGAGGACGATTGAAGTGCGGCGATTGGCCGTCCCAACACAAAAGGCCACCCCTCTGACGAGGGATGGCCTTTTGAAGCGCGCTCAAGCAGCGAAGCGTTAGCGCAGCAAATCGAGGCACCCGGAACGATTGTCCTCGCCCTGACGGGCTCGTTCGTCTCGGCTTCGCCTCGACTCCGAAGTCCGAATTTTCCAAAGGTACAACACAAAAGGCCACCCCTCTGACGAGGGACGGCCTTTTGATGGCGCACCCGGAACGATTCGAACGTCCGACCCCCAGATTCGTAGTCTGGTGCTCTATCCAGCTGAGCTACGGGTGCGCGCTAGGGGGCGCCACATAAGGGGGCTTGGCGCGCTTGGCAATCCCTTATCGGGCATCTTGCGCAAAGAGATTGCGTGCCAGCGCAACATCGAGCGGCGGCTTATGCAGGGCGAGTACTTCGGGCGGCGTGAACCAGCCGATCTCCTCGCCTTCCAACGCATGCGGATCGCCGCGCCACTCACGCAATATGTAAAGCAGGATGACAATCGGCGGAGCGCCCGATTCGTCCGCCCCCTGCGCAAACCCGGCGGGCTGGCAACCTTTTGAGTCGACCGCGATGCCGAGTTCCTCATGAAGCTCACGCGCGAGCGCTTCTACCGGGGATTCCGTGGATTCGACCTTGCCGCCGGGGAACTCCCACAGCCCGCCGTGATGCTTGTGCAGCGGCCTGCGGTGCATCAGCCAGCGTCCTTGCGCGTCCTGCAAAGCTGCGGCCACTACCAGCATCCATGTCGGAATATTTTCCACTCGAAGCGCCCCCATCAACCTTTTCTTAACGGGTTGAGCCGAAAAACGAAATTGTCAGGACGCAGTCACAGAGGTTGTCCATGAAATTGTCGAACTTCCTTAAGCGTATCGGAATCGACAATTCCGGGGCAACCGCAGTCGAATACGGCCTGATCGTGAGCTTGATCGTGATTGCCTGCATTGGTGGCATGAATACTTTTGCCAATTCCAGTGACGGCATGTGGACTAACGTCACGAACAGGGTGAGCGAGGTGGTGGATCGGCAGCCGTAAAGTCGGAGGGTCCGGAATTAGGACCTTTTTAAGAGCTGCCCTCTACTACCGCAAAAGTCCCTACGGTCTTTCGACTGGCGGGCACGGGTACCGAAGACTGAAACCAGGAGACTAGACATGAAGTTCATCAACAAGCTGCTTCGCGACGAACAGGGCGCGACCGCCATCGAATACGGCCTTATTGCTGCTCTGATCGCCGTTGCTGCGATCACCGCGATGTCGTCGCTCGGTGACAACCTGAACACCACGTTCAACACCGTTTCGGACGAGCTGTCGGCTGCTAACGCCTAAGTTAGAGCGCAGTTTGCGAAAAGAGAGCGGCGGGGGTTTTCCCCGCCGCCTTTCTTTTGTGTGCGGCAGACGCGACGGGCCGTGATGAACCCTAGCGCGCGCGTATCACAAGCTTGACCTGCTGGCCGGCCTGGACCTCCTCGTTGGAAGCGAGCCCGTTGAGCACACGGAACCGCTCTACCTGTGCGTCATCGAACGCCATCCGTCGCGCGAGCGATGCAACCGTCTCGCCGCGCTGCACCGTCACTACGTCGATCCGCCGCGGGATCACCGCCGATGCCTCGGACGCACTGATCCGCCGCATCGACTGGAACATGGCGTTGAACACGTTCGAGCTTCCCGCAGGCGTCATCGCCGCGAAGTGATAGGCGCGATCCTTCGCGAATTCATAGGCGAACACCACCACATCGACCTGGCTCGATCCATTGTTAACCCGCGCTATGCCGTAAGCCGCGGGTATCCCGTTCACTGTGGTCCGCTCGAGCGTCGAGGGTGCAAGCTGCTGCTGGTTTCCGCCCAGCTTGGCGAACTGCTGTCGCACATAGGTGGAAAGATCGCCGCCATAGGGTGCGAGCGTGAGCTGCGCCTTGCCCGACTGGCCGTTGATCGACACCGCGCTTGTGCCGTTGAGCATATAGAAACCCTGCGGCGCGGTGAAAGCCAGCCGCATTTCGGGATGGATGAACTGGCGCCCTTCGACCATTCCCTGCGCCGGATCGTCGCCATAGACCAGCCCGTCGATCCGCGTGAGGAAACTGTCGCGATTGGTGACGCTGCCCGGCAGTCCTTGCGCCTTGGCCAGCGCGGTCTGCACGCGGCTGGCCGGATCGGGGTGAGTCGAGGCCCAGACCGGCGGCCGCGTGTCGCCAGCGCCCATCAGCCGCGCTTCGAGCGCATTCTGCGAGGCGAGGCTCAACAGCACCGTTCCCATCGCGCGCGGATCGTATCCGGCCTTGGTAAGGTATTGAATCCCAAGGTCGTCGGCCTGCAGTTCCTGGCTGCGCGAGAACTTGAGCGTGAGCAGTTGCGAGCCTTGCAGGAAAGTGCGGCTGAGCGTGTCGCCGATGGCGCTATTGCCGAGCAGGATCCCCGACAGGATCGCCCCTGCCGCGCCCAACAGCGAATTCTGCTGCGCGGCCTGCTGGCGGCGCTGCGAATGGCGCGCGGCGACATGCGCCACTTCGTGCCCCATCACTGCGGCGAGTTCGGCCTCATTGTTCATCAGCCCTACGAGCTGGCGCGTGGTGTAGACATATCCGCCCGGGATCGCGAAGGCGTTGTTCACCGAGCTGTTGAGCAGCGACACGTTGAAGCTGTCGCGCGCATTGCCGAGGCCGGATTGCACCGCGATATTCTTGCCCACCTGCTCGACATAGGCGGCCTGCGTGCCGCTCATCGAGCCGCCGAATTCAGCGAGCAATTGCGGGTGGAGGTCTGCGCCCTGCTGGGCTTCCGCCTGGGTAATCGGAGTGGAGACGCTGGGAATGGGGCCGCCGCCCATGCATCCGGTCAGCGCCAGCGCGAGCGGCGCTGCAGTGGCAAGGGCAAGCGTTTTGCGCGAGAAGGCCATGAAGTCTCTCCGGTTTTCCTGCATCCGCGCGCCATTGGCGCAGTGATGCAGCATCGCGCATCGCTCGCCGCCCCGCAAGGGCGAAGGACCGCGCGGGAAGACCGGGTCAGCTTGCGCCGATTTGCAGGAACCGTTCTTCGCGCATGCGCCTGATCTCGTCCGCCGGCAGTTTCACCAGCTTGTCGAGCTCTTCGGCGATGGCGTTGCCGAGGCTGCGCGCCATGGCTTCGGGGGCACGGTGCGCACCGCCAACCGGTTCCTTGACGATCCGGTCGATCACCTTGAGCTTCTTGAGGTGCTGTGCGGTCACTTTCATCGCTTCGGCCGCATCGGGAGCCTTTTCTGCGGTGCGCCACAGGATCGAAGCACAGCCTTCAGGCGAAATCACCGAATAGACCGCATGTTCGAGCATCAGCACACGCTCGGCGCTCGCAAGCGCCACTGCGCCGCCCGAGCCACCCTCGCCTACGATCGTCGCCACCATCGGCACCGGCAGCGCAAGGCATGCTTCGGTCGAACGCGCGATCGCTTCGGCCTGGCCGCGCTCTTCGGCTTCGACCCCCGGGAATGCGCCCGAGGTGTCGACCAGCGTTACCACCGGCAGGCTGAACCGCCCGGCGAGTTCCATCAGGCGGATCGCCTTGCGATAGCCCTCTGGCTTGCCCATGCCGAAATTGTGCCGAAGGCGGGTTTCGGTGTCGTGGCCCTTTTCGTGGCCGATCAGCACGACGCGCCGCCCCTTCAGCCGCGCGAAGCCACCCATGATCGCTTCGTCTTCGCCGAAATAGCGATCGCCGCCCAGTGGAACGAACTCGTCGAAGGCATGCTCAACATAATCGCGGAAGTGCGGGCGCTGCGGATGGCGCGCCACCTGCGTCTTCTGCCAGGGCGTCAGCGAGGCATAGGTGCTGGCCAGCAAATCCCGGCTCTTCTTCTCAAGTCGCTTGAGTTCAACGGCAATATCGACCGTATCGCCCTCGGCGGCGGTGCGCAGCTCGGCGATCCGCTCTTCGAGCTTTGCGACCGGCTTCTCGAAATCGAGATAGGAAATCATTGTGCCCCGCTAGTCTGATGTTCCGCTTCGGGCAAGAGGATGCCGTGCATTCACCAGCGCGACCAGTCGTGCGGCATCCACATGGGTGTAGATCTGCGTGGTCGAAATATCGGCATGACCGAGCAGGGTCTGGAGCACGCGCAGGTCCGCCCCGCCCTCCAGCAGATGCGTAGCGAAGGCATGGCGCAGCACGTGCGGGCTGATCGATTTGGGGTCGATATCGGCGCGCGCCGCAAGTTCGCGCAGCAGCTGAAACAGCCGCATCCGGGTGAGATGCTTGGCTCGCGAAGGGAACAGGAAGCGCGCGCTGCCCGCGCCATCCTCTTGCCGCACTGCCAGCCAGCGCGACAATGCCTCGCGCGCACGCTCGCTCACCGGCACCATGCGCGCCTGCCCGCCCTTGCCCATCACTGTCAGCAAGGGTGCATCGCGCGGAACCGACGCGAGCGGCAGCGAAACAAGCTCGCTGGCGCGCAATCCGGAGCCGTAAAGCAATTCGAGCAGCGCCAGTTGCCGGATGGCGGCGGGCTTGCCGCTATCTGCCTCAAGCTCGGCGCGCTCGAACAGCCGGTCGACTTCGGCATGCGAGAGGATCTTTGGCAGCGGGCGTCGGGCGCGCGGACGCGGCAGGGCGCTGGAAGGGTCGTCCCCGCGCCAGCCTTCGTCCATCGCGAAGCCGAAGAATTGCCGCAGCGCCGAGCTTTTCCGCGCCACGGTCGAAGGCGCGAGGCCCGACCATGCCGCCGCGAGCTGCCCAACCGCCTCGCGATCGGCCCCGGCAAGGTCGCCGATTACCTCTTCCGCGCCGTCAAGGTCGCGGCGATAGGCCGCCAGCGTGTTCGCCGCTGCCCCGCGCTCGGCTGCCAGCATGTCGAGAAAGGCCTCGGTCGCCGCGCCCATCAGCCGCGCGCGATCGCCTCCGCCGCGATCATCCGCGCTTCGGCTTCCAGCCCGACCCGGCGCAAGGCCGAGACGGTGTGATAGAGGTGCAGCGGAGTCATCCGCTGCCAGCCTTCGCCTTGCATCCCCAGCCCGGCGAGCAGCGCCACGAGCGCGCGATTGTCGACATCCGCCGCGCGCTCGATCGTGCGCGTCCAGCGGGTCTCGCGCCCGAGATTGAGCGACACGCGCTGCGAATAGGTGCCCAGATCGCCCGAGGAGATCCGGCCCAGCCCGGCCAGCCCGGCGAGCAGCAGCCGCGAACGCCGCTCGTCCGAACTGTCGTCATCGTCGATGAAACTGTCGATGGCATCGCCCGATGCCATGCCATTGCTGCGCACACTCGCCAGCGTCACCAGCGCCCAGCCCATGCTGCCCGGTTCGACCACGCGGCTCCACGCCGCGGCATCGCGATCCAGCCCCGCCGCCAGCATCGAAGCGAGCAAGGCGGGCGCGGCATCCGCATAATCCGCCGACGCAGGCATGCGCGCTGCCGCATAGGCCGTTAGCACGTAGCGCCCGTAATCGCTCGCAACGTCGCCGCCCCACAGCTCTTCCATCGCCGAAAGCCGCGCTTGCGGATCGGCACCGACATAGGCTTCGCGCAGCTGCGTCGCGATATCCGCCGCTTCGCCGGTGATTGTCTCGTCGGCGTAAATCTGGCTGTAGAGATCGATTACCGCACGGGAAGAGAAAATGCCTTCGCGCGCGGCGCGGTCGGCAACCGCGGCACGCTGGGTCAGCGGCGCCATCGGCGTGATCGCCCAAACCCGCTCGTAATAGGGCGATGCGCCCACGCGCAGGTTCTCGGGGATTTCCGCGCCCACCGCATTGGCAAGCGCAAAGCGCCAGGGGTTGAGTTCCTCGACGTCATCCCACTCGAGATCCACCGCGCGCCGCCCGCTGCCTGCAGCCCCCGCCAGCCGCTGCGCCAGCAGCACGTCGATACGCGGCGCGAGTTCGGTGCGAAGCGCCCGGTCAAGCTGCGAACCCGCCAGCACGCCCTCGCCCGCATAGGCGTTGCAGATCGCGCGCAGCATGGTCCATTGCGGATCGTCCCGTTCCGGCCCCTTTAGCCGGACGACGGGGCATGTCCCGATGATGTCGGTTGTGGCGAGATAAGCCTCCAGCCCCGCGCCGATCATCGCATCGTTCCAATTGCCCGAATCGACGTCCTGCAGCAGCGCACGTGCTGCGGCATATTCGCCCATGCGGTTGAGCGCCTGCGCGCGCAGTGCAGCGAATTCGACCGGATCCATGCCTTCCGGCGTTGCCAGGCGGCTCGAAAGTGCGCGGCGCAGCAAGATATGCCCCCAGCGCGACACCACCGGCCCCTGCAAACCCTTCAGGATCGCGCGCACCAGCGCAGACGGCTGGCGCGCGAGCGAATTGGAATAGAGCCCGCCTTCGGTCGAATCGATCACGCCAACCCGGCTCATCGCGCGGCGCGCGGCGGGCGGGAGATCGTTGCTCGGCCGAAGCCCCAAGAGCTCATCAAGCTCGTCGGGCGACATCTTCTCCAGCTCCTCGGCAGACGGGACCGTGGAGAAGTCGAAATCGGACAGGCCCGGGATCGGTGCCATGCTGCCGGGCAAAGGTTGCACCACCGCGCCTCCTGCCACCGGCGGCGCGCCGGGCACTGGCTGGGCCGAAGGACGCGGCGCGGGCGTGGGCGCCGGCGCAGGATCGTCAAATCCCGGCGGCAGCAGCGATTCGGGCGCGTCCTGTGCGAAAGCAAGCGTGGCGCTCAGCGCAATCGCTGCGCCGCCAAGCCATTTCCAGCGAGCCATCAGCGCGCCTCCGGCACAGGGATTTCCTGCGTGATCTGGTGGATCGGTTCCTCGCCGCCGTCGAACCAGGCGAGCGCGAGAATGCCGGCGCCCAGCGCGAGCCACATCAGCGCCTTGCCGCCCGGAAGCGGCACAGCGCCGGGCCTGCGCGCCATTGATTGATCCATCGGAAGAATTGAGCTGCGCTTGCGTACCATGTTGCATGGGCACTAGCCCATCTATAGGCCCATCGGCAATGACCGAAGATCACCCTTCCATCAGCCGCGAACGGCTCGCCAGCATCGCCGCACGGCTCGACCGGCCGCTGGTGCTGGTGGGGCTGATGGGCGTGGGAAAATCCACCGTCGGCCGCCGCCTCGCTGCGCAGCTCGATCGCAAATTCGTCGATGCCGACGAAGCGATCGAGAATGCCGCGCAGCGCAGCATCTCGGAAATCTTCGAACAGTTCGGCGAAGCCTATTTCCGCGACGGCGAGCGGCGCGTGATCGCGCGGCTGATCGAAGAGCATGACGGGGTGATCGCTACCGGCGGCGGCGCATTCGTCAATAACGAGACGCGCGCGCTGATCCTGGACAAGGCGATTGCCGTGTGGATCGATTGCGCGATCGATACGCTGGTCGAGCGCACTAGCCGCCGCAACACACGCCCCTTGCTCAAATCGGGCGATCCGCGCGAAATCCTCACCCGTCTCTACGAAGATCGGCGCGGCTTCTATTCGCAGGCGCCGATCCATGTCATGAGCGACGCCGGTCCGCACGATGCGACCGCGACGAAGATTCTGGAGGCGCTCGAAGAATGGCTGTGATCCCGGTCGAACTGGCTGGCCGAAGCTATGACGTGCTGGTCGGGCGCGACCTGCTGGACGATGCGGCGCGCCATGCGGCCGCCTTCATGCGCAAGCCGCGCGTGGCAGTCGTGGCGGATCGCAATGCCCGCGCGCATCACGGGGCGCGGCTCGAAGCTGCCCTCGCCGCCGACGGACGCAGCGTGGCGTGGTACGATGTCGAGCCGGGCGAAGGTTCGAAGAGCTGGCAGGGCTTGCAGGCGCTGACCGAATGGCTGCTCGAACAGGGCGTCGAGCGCGGCGACCATGTGTTTGCGCTGGGCGGCGGCGTGGTGGGCGACCTGACCGGCTTCGCCTGCGCGATCCTGAAGCGCGGCTGCGGCTTCGTGCAAATCCCGACAACGCTGCTGGCGCAGGTCGACAGCTCGGTCGGCGGCAAGACCGCGATCAACACCGCTGCGGGAAAGAATTTGATCGGTGCATTCCACCAGCCCTCGCTGGTGCTGGCGGACCTGACCGCACTCGACACACTGCCCGATCGCGAAATGCGCGCCGGTTATGCCGAAGTGATCAAATACGGCATCCTCGGCGACCGCGACTTCTTCGACTGGCTGGCGGAAAACGGCACCAGGGTGCTGGCGCGCGATCCCGACGCACTGGCCCACGCAGTCGCCACCAGCGTCGCGGCCAAGGCGCGGATCGTGGCCGAAGACGAGCGCGAGACGAGCGGCGCACGCGCATTGCTCAACCTTGGCCATACATTCGGCCATGCGCTGGAGGCTGAAACCGGCTTTTCGGACAGGCTGCTGCATGGCGAAGGGGTGGCGCTCGGCATGGTGCTCGCCGCACGCTATTCGGCGCGGCGCGGCCTGATCGGCGATGCGGACGCGCAGAAGGTGGCCAGCGCCATCGCCGCCGTGGGCCTGCCAGCGGAGATTTCCGCGCTCGGCATGGACTGCGACGGGCGCCGCCTTGCCGATCATATGCTGCACGACAAGAAGATGGATGCGGGCACCCTGCCCTTCATCCTGCTGCGCAGCATCGGTGCAGCATTCATGGCGCGCGATGTCGAATTGAGCGACGTGGCGGCCTTTCTCGACGAGCAGCTAGGACACAGCTAGATCGTCACAAACGCAGGCATGAGGGGAGTTCTGCATGACCGTTGCCGAAGCAACACCCGATCTCGATTTCGACTGGGATGACAAGAGCTTCCTCGGTCATCCGAAGGGCCTTGGCTACCTCGCCTTCACTGAAGCGTGGGAGCGTTTCAGCTATTACGGCATGCAGACTCTGCTGGTGCTCTACATGGTCAACTTCCTGCTCAAGCCGGAAGAGGTCGGGAGCGTGGCCGGGATCGAGCAGCTGCGCGCGCTTTACGGCGGGCTTGAGGGGCAGGCATTCGCCAGCGCGATCTTCGGCACCTATGCCGCCAGCGTTTACCTGACACCGATCCTGGGCGGCTGGATCGCCGACCGGTTGCTGGGAAAGCGCCGCACCGTGCTGCTGGGCGCAATCACCATGGCGCTGGGCCATTTCCTGATGGCCTTCAACGTCACTTTCCTGTTCGCGCTGCTGTGCCTGATCATCGGTTCCGGCATGTTCAAGGGCAATATCGCGAGCCAGGTCGGCAGCCTCTACAAGCCCGAGGACCTGCGACGCGCGGACGCCTTCCAGATCTTCTATCTCGGCATCAATGCCGGTGTAATCGCCTCACCCTTTATCGTCGGCACGCTCGGGGAGACAGTCGGCTGGCACTGGGGTTTCGGCGCCGCAGGCGTGGGCATGCTGATCGGCCTCGGGATCTATGTCGCAGGCCAGAAGTACCTGCCCAAGGAACATTTCGACGTTCCGGGAAAAGAAGCGGCAGCCGCGGCCAAGGCCCCGCGCGATCCGATGACCCGGCAGGATTGGCTGGCTACGCTGGCACTGGTTTTGCTGATCCCGGTCATGGCGATCGCAATCGTGCCCAATAACCAGATATTCAACGCCTACCTCGTCTGGGGCGACCAGCAGTTTGCGCTCTATTGGGCCGGTGAAAAGCTGCCGACCAGCTGGCTTATCTCGCTCGACGCGGTTGTTTCGGTCAGCTTCCTCGCTGGCGTTGCCGCTTTCTACCGCTGGTGGAAGACCAGGTGGCAGGAACCCGACGAACTCACCAAGATCATCATCGGATCGCTCTTCTCGATTGGCGGCATGGCCTGTCTCTACATGGCGGCAGCCACCACCCCGCCCGGCGAAAAGATCGGCCTGTTCTGGCCGGTGATGTTCCACATCGTGAACTCGATCGGCTTTGCACATATGCTGCCCGTCAGCCTGGCGCTCTTCGCGCGGCTGGCGCCCAAACAGATCAACGCCACGGTGATCGGGCTCTATTACCTCGCCTTTTTCGCTGGCAATGCGCTGGTAGGCTATGTCGGCGGCTGGTTCGAGACGATGCCGGTGACGCAGTTCTGGCTGATCCACATGGGCTTCGCCGCGACTGCAGGCGTGATCTTCGTGCTGTTCAAGCTGCTGCTCGCACCGCGATTGATGCACCGGGCGCACTCCGAAGACGTGGCGCTCGCATGACCCGTTTCATCGACCTTTCGATCCCGATCACCAATAACGTGATCTCCGATCCGGAGGTGATGCGGCCCAAGGTCACTTACATGACCCATGAAAGCACGTGGCAGCAGATCGCCATGTTCTTTCCGGGGCTCGAAAAAGCTGACCTGCCCGATGGCGAAGGCTGGGCGGTGGAGATGCTCGAACTCTCCACCCACAACGGCACGCATATGGACGCGCCGTGGCACTACCATTCAACGACCGACAGCGGTGCCAGCCCCGCCCCCAGCATCGACGAAGCGCCGCTCGACCGCTTCTTCCGCCCCGGCGTGAAGCTCGATTTCAGCGATCTGCCGCATGGCCATGTGGTGAGCGGGGCCGAAGTCGAGGAGGCATTCGCAAAGATCAACTACGATGTGCAGCCGCTCGACATCGTGCTTGTCCAGTCAGGCGCTGCCTATGGCACCGAAAACTTCACCGATCAGGGCGTGGGCCTGGGCGCGGAGGCGACACTGTGGCTGACCGAGCGCGGCGTGGAAGTCGTCGGCACCGATGCCTGGAGCTGGGATGCGCCTTTCAGCCACACCGCGCGGCGCTGGGCAGAAACGCATGATCCGTCAATCATCTGGGAAGGCCACAAGGCGGGCCGCATCCGCCCCTATTACCAGATCGAGAAGCTGACCAACCTCGCCGCGCTGCCCAGCCACGGCTTCATGTTCAGCTGCTTCCCGGTGAAGATCGAACGCGCCAGCGCGGGGTGGATTCGCGCGGTGGCGCTGGTCGAGGATTAGAACAGGCGCGAGCCGTTCGGCACCTTCACGTCGGGCGCGAACAGCACCACTTCGCCCGCCTTGTCGGCAAAGCCCAGAGTCAGCACTTCGGACATGGCCGGGCCGATCTGGCGCGGCGGGAAATTCACCACCGCCGCCACCTGCCGCCCGACCAGCTCGTCGATGTGGTAATTGGCGGCGATCTGCGCGCAGCTCTTCTTCTCGCCGATCGCCGGGCCGAAATCGATCCGCAGCCGGTAGGACGGCTTGCGCGCCTCTGGGAATTCCTCTGCTGCCACGATCATGCCGATGCGGATGTCGACCTTGAGGAAATCGCCGAATGCGATCTCCTCCGCCGCCGGGGCATCGGGATCGTGCGCAAGGTGCACTATTCGAGTTCCAAAATGATCGCGTCGACCGCCAGGCTGTCGCCCTCGGCTGCGTTGATCTTTGCCACTACCGCCTGCTTCTCGGCGCGAAGGATGTTTTCCATCTTCATCGCTTCGACCGTGGCGAGCGGCTGGCCCGGCTGGACCTCCTCGCCCTCGGCCACATGCAGCTTCACCAGCAGCCCCGGCATCGGGCAAATCAGCAGCTTCGAAAGGTCCGGCGGGACCTTTTCGAGCATGTGCCGTGCCAGATGTGCGATGCGCGCGGGCAGCACGCGCATCTGATGCGTCGCGCCACGCGTGGTCACGGCATAGCCGGTGCGGGTCGGTGCGAGCTGGATCGTCAGTGCCTCGCCATCGAGCTCGATATCGACCATCGTCTCGCCCGGCGTATAGTCGAAGCTCAGTTCGACCGGCTCGCCGTCGACGGTAATCGCCTCTTCCTCGAGCACGACGGTATATTCATTGTCACCGATCTTCACCGCCCAGTCGCCCGGTGCGGCAAGGTCATCATCCGCCAGCTGCTGGTCGACGTGGCGCGCACGGTCGGCATCCGCCGTGGCGAGTACGCCGCCGATCGCTGCCAGAGCGCGCAGCAGTTCCTCGGAAGCCGCCGCGCCTTCGAACCCGTCCGGATATTCCTCGGCGATGAAACCGGTGGTCAGCTCGCCCGAGCGGAAGCGCGGATGCTGCATGATGGCGCTGAGGAAGTCGACATTGTGCCCCAGCCCCTTGATGCGGAAGGCATCGAGCGCCTGGATCTGCAAATCTGCCGCTTCGTCGCGGGTCTTGCCCCAGGTGACCAGCTTGGCGATCATCGGGTCATAGAACATGCTGACTTCGCCGCCTTCATAAACGCCGTCGTCCACGCGAACGCCGTCAACCCCGCGGCGGCCATTGGCGCTGCCGTCATCGGTCCAGCCTTCGAGCGGCGGCTTGTATTCGACCAGTCGCCCGGTCGAGGGCAGGAAGCCGCGATAGGGGTCTTCGGCATAGACGCGGTTTTCGATGGCCCAGCCGTCGATCCCGATATCTTCCTGCGTCATGGAGAGCTTCTCGCCCGCAGCAACGCGGATCATCTGCTCGACCAGGTCGATCCCGGTGATCGCTTCGGTGACCGGGTGCTCGACCTGCAGGCGGGTGTTCATCTCAAGGAAGTAGAAGCTTTCGCCCGTCGGGTCCGCGCCGCTCACGATCAGTTCGACCGTACCGGCGCTGAAATATCCGACCGCGCGGGCCAGCGCGACGCATTGCTCGCCCATCGCCTTGCGCATCTTGGGGGTGACGAAGGGCGACGGGGCTTCCTCCACCACCTTCTGGTGGCGGCGCTGGATGCTGCATTCGCGCTCGTTAAGGTAGAGGATGTTCCCGTGCTTGTCGCCCAGGATCTGGATCTCGATGTGGCGCGGGTTGAGGATGAACTTCTCGATGAAGACGCGATCGTCGCCAAAGCTGTTCAGCCCTTCGCGCTTCACGCTTTCGAAGCCTTCGCGCACGTCTTTTTCATTATAGGCGAGCCGCATGCCCTTGCCGCCACCGCCGGCGCTGGCCTTCATCATCACCGGATAGCCGATCTCGTTCGAGATGCGCACCGCGTGTTCGGTGTCCTCGATCTCGCCGACGAAGCCGGGGACGACGTTGACGCCCGCTTCCTTGGCCAGCTTCTTGGACTCGATCTTGTCGCCCATCGCGGCGATCGCGCCCACGGGAGGCCCGATGAATTCGATACCCTCCGCCGCGAGCGCCTCGGCAAAGCTGGTGCGTTCGGACAGGAAGCCATAGCCCGGATGGACCGCTTCGGCGCCGGTCTGCTTGCAGGCGGCGATGATCTTGTCTGCGATCAGATAGCTTTCGGCGGCGGGCGACGGGCCGATATGCACTGCCTCGTCAGCCATCTTGACGAAAGGCGCGCGGGCATCGGCATCGGAATAGACCGCCACGGTCTGGATACCCATGCGGCGCGCGGTCTTGATGACCCGGCACGCGATTTCGCCGCGATTGGCAATCAGTATCTTGGAAAACAAACGGGCCTCCGAAGGTCGCAACGACGTCAAACGCCTATGCCCACCTCGAAGGCCCGTATCAAGCTAGTCAATTTCGGCTAGGCGCTACTCCGCTTCGGGGCGGTCGATATGGACCAGCGATTCCTTCTCATAAGCGATCAGCGAGTCGAACTCGTCGACCAGCTCCTGCCGCTTCTCTTCGCTGCCGGTGAGCTCCTTGAGCGCATCCCATGCCTTGGCGAATTCCGGATTGCGCCGCCAGCTCATCTGGTCTGGCCCAGCCTTCATCGGCCACAGCGTGATCTGGTCGTAATCGCCGATATTGACGTGGATCGCCTTGGCCTCGATCCCGGCCGTCTTCAGTGCCTTGTCGAAATAGTCGTTGATGATCTCGCGCGCACGGCCGATCTTGCCCGGCTTGAACTTGGTCATCGTGAGTTGGTACCAATCAACATTCTGCCGTTCGATCTCGCCCGCTTCGTGGTGATCGGCGAGAGCAGGCGTTGCCCCGACGCCCATTGTGGTCGCAAGCGCGAATGCAGCAGCAGTCAGTATCGATTTACGCATAGGTCGTTCCCCCCTGTTGGGAAATGCGACCCGATGGGGTGGACCCTAGCGGCCTTGGTAGGAAGCTATTGTATCAAAACGACACCCGCGTCGGAGAAACTCACTCCGCCGCCTCGCTCACTTCCTCGCCCGCAGGCGGCATATTGTGACCCAGCAGGCGCAGGATATCCGCCGCGCATTCGACAACGTTGGAACCGGGGCCATAGATGCCCTGAACGCCCTTTTCGCGCAGGAAATCATAGTCCTGCGGGGGGATCACGCCGCCTGCCGTCACCTTGATGTCGGGCCGCCCGGCATCGCGCAGCAAATTGATCAGTTCGGGGATCAGCGTCTTGTGACCGGCGGCAAGGCTTGATGCGCCAACCACGTCCACCTGCTTCTGCAGCGCGAGCGCGGCGGTTTCCTTGGGCGTCTGGAACAGCGGCCCGGCGATCACGTCGAAACCCATGTCGGCAAAGGCGGAGGCGATCACATTCGCGCCGCGATCGTGCCCGTCCTGCCCCATCTTGGCGATCAGGATGCGCGGCTTGCGGCCAAGGCGGTTCTCGACCGCCTCCACGCCGCGCGTCACCTGCTGGTAGCGCGCATCCTCGGCATAGGCGGAGGAATAGACCCCCTTCACCGGGCGCGGCACGGTGTCATAGCGGCCGAACGCCGCTTCCATCGCCGCCGAAATTTCGCCCAGCGTCGCGTCATGGCGCGCCGCCTCGACTGCGCGGGCAAGCAGGTTCACGTCAGCCTGGCGCTCCATCTCGGCCAGCACCGAAGGCGGCAGTGGAATGCCGCGCTCGTCGCGCCCGGTGCGCAGTGCCTCGCTCTGCGCATTCGGGCTGGCCGCAGCAGCCTCGGTCAGCGCCTTGAGCGCAGCCTGGCAGGCGGCCTCGTCGCGCGCGTCCTTGACTGCCCTGATCCGCGCGATCTGCGCCTCGCGCACGGCGTGGTTGTCGACCTCGAGCGTTTCGAGATGCTCTTCCTTGGCGAGGCGATATTTGTTCACCCCCACGATCACCGTCTCGCCCTTGTCGACGCTGGCCTGCTTGTGCGCGGCGGCCTCTTCGATCGCGGCCTTCGGCTTGCCGGTGCCGACATAGGCGGTCATCCCGCCCACCGCGTCGACCTCGGCCATCAGCTTTTCGGCCTCTTCCACCAGCTTGGCGGTGAGCGCCTCGATGTAATAGCTGCCGCCCAGCGGATCGACGACGTTGCAGATTCCGCTTTCCTCCTGCAGCACCAGCTGGGTGTTGCGGGCGATGCGCGCGGAAAAGTCGGTTGGGAGCGCGATGGCTTCATCAAGCGCGTTGGTGTGGAGCGACTGCGTGCCGCCCAGCGTCGCGGCCATGGCTTCCACCGTGGTACGGATCACATTGTTGTAGGGGTCCTGCTCTTGCAGCGAGACACCGGACGTCTGGCAGTGGGTGCGCAGCATCTTGCTGCGTTCCTGCTTCGCGCCAAGGCCGTCCATCACGCGATACCACAGCGTGCGCGCCGCGCGCAGCTTGGCGATCTCCATGAAGAAGTTCATGCCGATGCCGAAAAAGAACGAAAGCCGCCCGGCGAAGGCATCGATATCGAGCCCCGCGGCCATGGCGCGCTGGGCATATTCCTTGCCATCGGCAATGGTGAAGGCGAGTTCCTGCACCGCGGTCGCCCCGGCCTCGTGCATGTGATAGCCCGAGATCGAAATGCTGTTGAATTTCGGCATGTTGCGCGAGGTATATGCGATAATGTCCGAAACGATCCGCATGCTCGGCTCAGGCGGATAGATATAGGTGTTGCGGACCATGAACTCCTTCAGGATGTCGTTCTGGATGGTCCCGTCGAGCTTGTCCTGAGACACGCCCTGCCGCTCTGCCGCGACGATGAAGAAGGCCAGCACCGGGATCACCGCGCCGTTCATGGTCATGGAAACCGACATCTGGTCGAGCGGGATCTGGTCGAACAGGATTTCCATGTCGCGGACGGTGTCGATCGCGACGCCGGCCTTGCCGACATCGCCCACCACGCGCGGGTGGTCGGAATCGTAACCGCGATGGGTCGCAAGGTCGAACGCAACCGAAAGGCCCTTCTGACCTGCGGCAAGGTTGCGGCGATAGAAGGCGTTCGATTCTTCGGCGGTCGAGAAACCCGCATACTGCCGGATCGTCCACGGGCGCCCGGCATACATCGATGCCTTCACCCCGCGCGTGAAAGGCGCGAAGCCCGGCAGGCCGCGCTCCTGCGTCGCATCGTCGGACGTATAGAGCGGCTTGATATCGAAGCCCTCGGGCGTGTGCCAGGTGAGGTCGCGACCCTTGACCTCCTTGTCGACCAGAGCCTTCCAGTCTTCGATATCCGCCATATTACTTGCCCTTGAATTCAGCCTTGCGCTTCTGGAGGAAAGCCATGCCGCCTTCCATCGCATCCGCGCTTGCCCCGGCGATCCGCTGGCCTTCGGCTTCGGCAAGGAACACCTCGGGCAGCGTACCGTCGAGCGCGGTCGCGATATTGCGCTTCATCGTGGCATAGGCAAGCGTCGGCCCGTTCGCGAGCTTTTCCGCCAGCGCGCGCGCTTCGCTCAACAGCGCATCGTCATCGACCGCCTTGTAGATCAGGCCCCATTGCTCGGCCTGTTCGGCGCCGATCTTCTCGCCCAGCATCATCATGCGGGTGGCATTGGCGCGGCCGATCGCACGGGCGAGCAGCCAGGTCGAGCCGCCATCGGGCACAAGGCCGATATTCACGAAGGCTTGGAGGAAATAGGCGCTTTTGCCTGCGAGCACGAAATCGCCCGCCAGCGCCAGCGAGCAGCCCACGCCCGCCGCCGGGCCGTTGACTGCGGTGATGACCGGCACCGGCGCGCGCAGCACCTGGCTCACCGCCGGATTGTAGTGGTTCTGCAGGGCGCGGTGGCTGCCGCCCTTCGTTTCGAGCGCGCTGCGTTCACCCCGCGCTGCGAGGTCCGCGCCCGAGCAGAAGCCCTTACCCGCGCCGGTGATCAGCACCGCGCGCGCGTCGCCAAGATCATAGAGGGCCGCGCCAAGCTCGTCCGCCATCTGCGGCGGCATGGCGTTGAGCCGGTCGGGCCGGTTGAGCGTGATGGTGAGCAGCGGGCCGTCACGTTCGACGAGAATGGTTTCGTAATCGGACATCAGTGATCTCCCTTGGGCGTTTCCATGATCTCGGTAAGCATGCCCTGCATGTCCTTGGGATGGACGAAAAAGATAGGAGTGCCGTGCGCGCCGATGCGCGTGGGGCCCAGAATGCGCTTGCCCATGGCCTCGAATTCCTCGCGTGCTGTAGCGATATCGGGCACTTCGAAGCACACGTGGTGCTGCCCGCCCTGCGGGTTCTTTTCGAGGAAATTGTTGATCGGCGAAGTGGCGTCGAACGGCTCGATCAGCTCGATCTGCGTGCCGTTCATCCCCGAATCCGTGGGCGTGTTGACGAAGCAGACCTTCACGCCCTGTTCGGGCAGGTCGAAAGGCTCCTCGATATCGGTCGCGCCCATGACATCGCGATAATGCGAAATGGCCGCTTCGATGCTGGGCACGGCATAGCCCAGGTGATTCATGCGTCCGAGTTTCATAGTGCTCACCTCTAGAGCGGAATATTGTCGTGCTTCTTCCACGGGTTCTCGAGCTGCTTGTTGCGCAGCTTCCTGAGGCCCAGCGCAATCCGGCGGCGCGTGGAATGCGGGTAGATCACTTCGTCGATATAGCCGCGCTGCGCCGCCACGAAGGGGTTGGCGAAGCGGTCTTCATATTCCTTGGTCCGCTCTGCGATCTTGGCCGGATCGCCAATGTCCTGGCGGAAGATGATCTCCACCGCACCCTTGGCACCCATCACCGCGATTTCTGCAGTGGGCCAGGCATAGTTGAGGTCGCCACGCAAATGCTTTGACGCCATCACGTCATAGGCGCCGCCATAGGCCTTGCGGGTGATCACGGTGATCTTGGGCACGGTCGCCTCGGCATAGGCGAACAGCAGCTTGGCGCCGTGCTTGATGATGCCATTGTGTTCTTGCGCGGTGCCGGGAAGGAAGCCGGGCACGTCGACGAAAGTCAGGATCGGAATTTCGAAGGCATCGCAGAAGCGCACGAAGCGCGCGGCCTTCTTCGAGGAATTGATGTCGAGCACGCCTGCCAGCACCATCGGCTGGTTCGCCACCACGCCCACGGTGCGGCCTTCGACGCGGCCGAAGCCGCAGATGATGTTGGCCGCATGGGCCGGCTGGACCTCGAAGAAATCGCCTTCGTCCAGCACCTTGCGGATGACTTCATGCATGTCATAGGGCTGGTTGGCATTGTCGGGGATCAGCGTGTCGAGGCTCGCCTCCTCGCGGTCAAAGGGGTCCGCGGTGGGCCGCTCGGGCACCGGCTCGCGGTTCGACAGCGGCAGGAAATCAAAGAAGGCGCGGGTCGCGAGCAAGGCTTCAATGTCGTTCTCGAACGCGACGTCGGCGACCGAAGTCTTGGTGGTGTGGGTGATCGCCCCGCCCAGCTCTTCCTGCGTCACGACCTCATTGGTGACTGTCTTGACCACGTCAGGCCCCGTCACGAACATGTAGGAGCTGTCCTTCACCATGAAGATGAAGTCGGTCATCGCCGGGGAATAGACCGCCCCGCCCGCGCATGGCCCCATGATCAGGCTGATCTGCGGCACCACGCCCGATGCCAGCACATTGCGCTGGAACACATCGGCATAGCCGCCCAGCGACGCCACGCCTTCCTGGATGCGCGCGCCGCCCGAATCGTTGAGGCCGATGACAGGCGCGCCGTATTTCATGGCGCTTTCCATCACCTTGCAGATCTTTTCCGCATGCCGCTTCGACAGCGAGCCGCCGAACACGGTGAAATCCTGGCTGAAGACATAGACCAGCCGCCCGTTGATCGTGCCCGATCCGGTGACGACGCCGTCACCCGGAATCTTCTGGTCCTGCATGCCGAAATCGACGCAGTCATGCTCGACATAGGCGTCGAGCTCTTCGAAACTGCCTTCGTCGAGCAGCACTTCGAGCCGTTCGCGTGCGGTCAGCTTGCCCTTGGCATGCTGCGCATCGATCCGCTTCTGCCCCCCGCCCAACTTGGCGGCGGCGCGGCGACGTTCCATTTCGGCAATATTGGCGGACATGCGCTCTCCCTGATGGCCAATGCGCATTCCGCCTAGCGACGGAAAAGCCCCAGCGTCAACGTATCAAAAACGCAGCATCATCCGGCGCGCGAGCGCTGGCGAGAGCGAATAGACCCATCGCAGCAGCTTGACCTGCCCCACATTCGCTTCCGGGCTGTCGCTTTCGATCGCATCGACGATCTGCGCGGCGCATTCCTGCGGCGGCATCTTGTTGCCGTTGAGCCGCGCGGTCATCTGCGTGTCGACCACTGGCGGTAGCGCCTCGACCACGAGGATATTGGTATCAGCCAGCTGCGCGCGAAGCGCCATGGTGTAACTGCGTAGCCCCGCCTTGGTCGCGCAATAAACCGGGCTGCCCGCGCGCGGCGCGATGGCGAGGCCGCTGGTGACGTTGACGATCGCCGCTTCGGGCCGCCGCCCCAGCATCGGTACCAGCGCGGTGATCAGGCGGATCGGCGCATCGAGATTGGCGTAGATGCAGGCGTCAACTGCATCGGGATCGGGCAATGACACGCGGAAGTCGTGGTCGACCCCTTGCCCGGCATTGTTAATCAGGATGTCGATTTCGCGTGTGCCGAGGTCGGCGATCAGCGCATCGACCCCGTGCGCGTTCGACAAATCGGCCTCGATCGCTTCGAAGCCCTCGTCGCGCATGGCGTCGAGCCGCGCCTTGTCGCGCCCCGTAATGGCCACCTGCGCACCCTTGGCCCGCAGCTGCCGCGCGATTTCGCGCCCGATGCCCGCGCTGCCTCCTGTAAGGAGGACCTTCTTGCCCGCGATCCGCATCAGACTTTCACAATCCCGTGTTCGACAAGGCTGCGCACCGTGTCCTCAAGCGTCTGCTCGGCGGGGATGAAGGTGAAGCCCAGCACTTCTTCGGTATGCCTGCCCGAAACGTCGCGCACATTGCCGAGTTCGCCCTTGATCTGGCGCATCTCGGGCATGAACAGCGCAAGGAATTTGACCATCCAGTCTGGCATCGGGCGCGTAGGCACCTTTGCGGCGAATTCGGGCACACGCTCACGCACCGCATCGGCCATCTCGCGGATCCACATGAATTTCTGCGACGTGGGGAAGCGCTCTCCGCGGACGTCCTCCGCCGGGGCTTCGATCGCGAGCACATGCGCCCTGGCCACATCGCGCACGTCTGTCACGCAAATGCCCATGTTGGGCGCGAGCGGGATCGATCCGTCGACCACTTTCTTGACCAGTTCGACGCTGGTCGAAAGATCGTTGTCATAGACCGGGCCGAACACCGCGACAGGGTTGACCGAACAGAACACCAGTTCGGGCGCGTTCGCCTCCACCCAGGCGCGCGCTGCGCGCTCGGCCACAGTCTTGGATTCGATATAGGGCGGAACTCCGACCACGAGATTGGTCCAGTCGGTATGATCGAAATGGTCCTTTTCGGGATGCCCGTATGCGATCGCCGCCGCCGAACTGGTCTGCACGAAGCGCGTCACGCCTGCCGCAGTGGCAAAGCGCAGCGCGCGCAGCGTCCCTTCGCGCGCGGGGATAACGAGTTCGTCCTTGTGCCGGGGTACATCGAGCGGAAACGGCGAAGCGACATGCGCCACCGCGTCGCATCCCGCATTGGCTTCGGCCCAGCCTGCATCGCTCATCAGATCGGCCTGGAACACCTTTAGCCGATCACCCGCATCGGGCCATCGCGAGCGCAGCCGGGGCTCGCTCTTGGCGCGGTCCCTAACCGTCGTATGAACACTGTATCCATTCAATAAAAGCTGGTCGATTACCTCGCCGCCGATATAGCCGGTGCCGCCAGTTACGAGTACGGTGTTCGCCATCGCGCGAGCCTCCCCAATCGGCGCAGGCTATGCGAGCAATTGTTGTTTGGCAACGCGTTGAAGGATTTGTGAGTGCGGCAAGTTGATTTCCTCGTGATTGGCGCCGGGATCGCGGGCCTTTCGGCTGCGGCGCGGCTGGCGCGCCATGGTAAAGTGGCGGTCTGCGAAGCCGAAAGCGCGCCCGGCGTCCATGCTTCGGGCCGCAGTGCCGCATTCGCCCATTTCGACATGGACGATCCGATCGTGCGCGCGCTCACGGCGGTCAGCATGCCGCTGCTCGAAGAGCCTGCGGCACGGCGGCACCCAGCGCTGTTCCTCGCGCTCGAAGGGCAGGAAGCCGCACTCGACCGGGTCGAGGCGAATTATCGCGTCTGGGAGCCCGGGATCACACGGCTCGATCCGCAGCAGGCGCGCGAACTGGTGCCGATCCTCAAGGAAGGCAGCGGCGGCGTGATCGGCGCATTGCTCGATGAAAACGGCCGCAAGCTCGACGCGCACGCCATGCTCGAGGGGCATCGCCGCACGCTGCGCGAGGCTGGCGGCGAAGTGGCGCTTGACGCCCCGATCACGGCTTTGCGCCACGATGGCGAGCGCTGGATCGCCGACACGCCGGGGCAAAGCTATTCCGCGCGCGTGGTGGTCAATGCGGCAGGCGCCTGGGCCGATCAGATCGCGTCGCTTGGCGGGATCGCGCCGCTCGGCATCCGGCCCCTTCGCCGCACGGTGATCACATTCGACATGTCGCCGGAACTGGACGTTTCGGGCTGGCCTTTCACCAAAACGGTCGGCCCCGGTTTCTATATCGAGCCGGAAGGCCGCGGGCGGCTGCTCGCCTGCGCAATGGACGAGCATCCCTCCGAACCCTGCGATGCGCAGCCCGAGGAAGAGGATGTGGCGCTGGCTGCGTGGCGAGTGGAAGAAGCCACCACGCTCGAAATCCGCCGTATCGCAAGCAAATGGGCGGGACTGCGCAGTTTTGCGCCCGACCGGCGCCCAGTGGCGGGTTTCGATCGCACCGCCCCAGGCTTCTTCTGGCTGGCCGGGCAAGGCGGCTTTGGCCTGCAGACCTCGCCCGCCATGGCGATGGCTGCCGAAGCGCTGGCCTGCGGGCTCGACTGGCCCGAAGGACTGCGCGCGGCAGGCGTCGAGCAAGCGGCGGTTTCGCCCGCCCGCTTCGCCTGACGCAGCGCGCTATTTGAGCAGGACGAGTTCCTCGGCCATCGAGGGATGCAGCGCGACCGTGTCGTCGAAGGCCTGCTTGGTGAGGCCAGCCTTCACCGCAACTGCCGCCATCTGCAGGATTTCGGGCGCTTCGGGCCCGATCATGTGGATGCCGAGGATCTTTTCCGACGTCGCTTCGACGATCATCTTGTAGAGCCCGCGCTCCGGGTGGGACGAGAAGATGTTCTTCATCGGGCGGAAGTCCGATGTGTAGACCTTCACATCGCCATAGGTCTTGCGCGCCTCGCGCTCGGTCAGGCCCACACCCGCGAGCGGCGGCTGGCTGAACACCGCGCTGGGAATGGAGGAATAGTCGATCGTGCGCGGCTTACCGCCGAACACCGTGTCGGCAAAGGCATGGCCTTCGCGGATAGCGACCGGGGTCAGTTGCACGCGGTCGGTCACGTCACCCACGGCATAGATGCTGTCGCAGCTGGTGCGGTTGTATTCGTCGACTTTGATCGCACCGCCCTCGCCCAGTTCGACACCGGCTGCTTCCAGCCCCAGTCCCTCGGTATTGGGAGAGCGGCCGGTGGCGATCAGCACCTGGTCGACCTTGACCGGATAGGTGCCGCCGAGATCGACCTGCAGGCAGCCGTCATCCGCCTTGTCGACCCGCTTGATCTGGCTGTGCATGCGAAAATCGATCCCGCGCCCCATCGCGATATGGAGCATGCGGTCGACGATCTGCTCGTCATAGGACCGCAAGATCCGGTCAGTGCGGTTGACCACGGTGACTTCGCTGCCGAGCGCGTTGAATATCCCTGCGAATTCCATCGCGATATAGCCCCCGCCGACCACCATCAGGCAGTGCGGCTGCTCCTCCAGATGGAAGATTTCGTTCGAGCTGATGCAATGCTCGACGCCGGGGAATTCGGGCGTGGCGGGCCATGCGCCGGTCGCGATGAGGATATGCTTCGCGGTGACTTCGCGTCCGCTCGCCAGCCGCACCGAATGCGGGCCGGTGATGGTCGCCCGCTCGGCAACGATTTCGACATGGTGGTTCGACAGCGTCTGGCCGTAGAGGCCCTCCAGCCGGTCGACGTCGCGATTGACGAAGTCGCGCAGGCTCGCCCAGTCGAAGCTCGTGCCTTCGATAGTCCAGCCGAAATTGCCCGCATGGGCCAGCTCCTCGGCGAACATCGATCCGTAAACGAGCATCTTCTTGGGCACGCAGCCGCGGATCACGCAGGTGCCGCCGACGCGATATTCCTCGGCAACCGCCACCTTTGCGCCATGCGCGGCAGCAACGCGGCTCGCGCGGACCCCGCCCGAACCGGCGCCAATGGTGAAGAGGTCGTAGTCGTATTCGGCCATGCGCAGCAGCTCCTGTTGTCGGCGATATGGCGGCTGGCAACCGGATTGCCAACCGCCGATGCCGGTTCAGGAGCTATTCGCCAAGCTGGCTGTCTGCCGGATCCCAGAACAGGCCCAACGCAAGCGCTGCGATTGTCAGCGTGCGCGCAAGGCCTTGATCGGTTCCGCGCGGCATGATCAGTGCAGGTCGACCATTGAGTTCGACCGCGCCAACCGGGCGCCCGTCCTGTTCAAAAACATAGCCAATGGGGCTGGCCATGGCGAAAGGCGACCCTTCGATGCGATGTACCGAACGGATCTGAACAGCCTCGCCTCCCAGCAATATCTCGCCGCGCCGTGCCTCTTTTGAAAGCGCGCCACTCAGGCCCTCGCGAACTTCCTGCAACTCGAAGCGGGCCGGGAACGGCCGCCCGACGGCAGTAAATTCGCAGGAATATGACATCGGCTTGGTCTTGAACTCCAAGCTGCCCAGATCGACAATCCTCTCCCGCACACGGCAACGAGCCTCGATAGTGGTCGAGATCGCGGGCCCTTCGATTACGAATTCGGTGTGCCCCGAATTCTTGATCCAGGTATCGAAAAAGGCCAGCCGCTCTTCGGAGCGTTCGTATCCGCCCGAATATTCGCCAACGGTAAAGCGACCATGGGTCCAGCCCGACACCCCCTGGAATTCAGTGCGGGTATTGTCGGCCAAATCAGCGGGAAGGCGCATTTGGGCAGGCGGCAAACCGGCGCATGCGGCCAAAGCCCATGCACCGGCGAGTGGGATGAAACGACGCATTTGACGTAATCTTTCTGATCGAACCCCGATGGGGAGGCTGTGAATTGTTCAGCTTTATGGGTTCTTGTATGAACAGAAGATTGCGGCTTATGGCGCTGCCGGACCGCTTAGCCGTTCGAGTGGCGCCTCTGGCCACCACCGCTGCCGCCGCTGCGCCTGCCGCCGTGGGGCTTGCCTGCGCGGCCCGGATGCTTGCGCTTCGGGCGATCCTTGCGCTGCTGGCTTTCGCCCACAGGACGAGTGCCGTGCTTCGGCTTCGGCTGCACCCGCTTCAACGGCGTGCGCGCCGCAGGCTTGGTCGGCCCGACGCCTTCTACCACTGCACGGAAATTGTCCGGCAGCGGCAGACGCTCGAATGTCGCGTCGGTATTGCGCTGGATGTCCTTGAGATAGGCGCGCTCGTCTTCCGCACAGAAAGCGATCGCGATCCCGTCTGCCCCGGCGCGCGCGGTGCGGCCGATGCGGTGGACGTATTGCTCGGGCACGTTGGGCAGCTCGTAATTGATCACGTGGCTTACGCCAGGGATGTCGATCCCGCGCGCGGCCACATCGGTCGCGATCAGGATCGGCGTCTTGGCGCGCTTGAACTCGTCGAGCGCACGCTGGCGCTGCGGCTGGCTCTTATTGCCGTGGATCGCGTTCGACGGGATCCCAACCTGCGCCAGCTTCTTCACGACGCGATCGGCGCCGTGCTTGGTGCGGGTGAAGATCAGCACGCGCTCGAACTTGCCGGGCACGCGGTGCCGTTCGGACAGGATCATTTCGAGCAGCGACTGCTTCTCGTCCTGCTGCACCATGAACAGATACTGGTCGATCCGCTCGGCGGTGGTCGCCGCCGGAGTGACGCTGACCTGCACGGGGCTGTTGCAATACTGGCCGACCAGCTCCTTGATCGCCTTGGGCATGGTGGCGCTGAAGAACAGCGTCTGCCGCTCGGCGGGGGCGAGCTGGTGGATGCGGCGCAACGCATGGATGAAGCCGAGGTCGAGCATCTGGTCGGCTTCGTCGAGCACCAGGATTTCGACGCCCGAAAGGTTGAACGCCTTCTGGTCGATCAGGTCGAGCAGGCGGCCGGGCGTCGCGACGAGGATGTCGGTGCCGCGGTGCAGCTTGTTGCGATCCTTGCCGACCGAGGTGCCGCCCACGATCGAGTCGACCTTGAGGCCGGCCAATGCGCCGTAATCCTTGGCGCTCTGGGCGATCTGCCCCGCCAGTTCGCGCGTCGGCGCAAGCACCAGCATGCGGCAGCTCTTGAACGGGATACGGTTGCCAGCTTCGCGCAGCCGGTCGATGCTCGGAAGCATGAAGGCGGCGGTCTTGCCGGTGCCGGTCTGGGCGATACCCAGCAGGTCGCGCCCGCTCAAGACGGCCGGGATGGCCTGTTCCTGGATCGGGGTGGGAGTGTCATAGCCCTTCATGTCGAGGGCCTGAAGCACGGGCTGCGACAGCCCGAGGTTTTCGAATTTCATGTGTTTCAAACTCGCATTTCATGCGGCGCGCTGACGGATTCCGGGCGGAATCGTCGCGCGGCGCGGGTGTCAAAACGACCCGCGTGAAAAGGGAAGTCTCTTGGAAAAACCGAGGCGCGGCCGGGGCGGATATTTTTTGGTTCCGCCGCTTCACGCTGGCTAGCGCGCTTCGATGTGCGTCCATGTGGATGCTGCAGTGCAAAAAGTCAATCGAAATCGAGAATTGGCAACCGTTCGCACCGATGCTGCGACAAACCGCCTAACCCCGTGAAAACGCATTCCGGCTCGACAAATGCCCGGACAATTGCTTTTACGCGGCAGCGATCCAGAAAATTGGACGCGGGGGAGAGGTCGCAGTTATGGATTATCTATTGAGTCCAGCTCGCTATTTTCGTCAGGTCACTGCGCTGAGGAGGCATCTTCGGCAGATCAGGGGCACTTCGGCGCGAGCAGTAGGTTTCACGCTTTTCATAGCCGCAGCCGATTAAATCGCTTCCGGGGTTTCCCGCAAACGTTGAGGTCGGCCGCGTCGCGACGCAGTTGCGTCGACGGCGCCGTTCTGCGTTGCGCAATGACCCTGTCTGGCCAAGCGTCATGATGTGACGGATTTCTCAAGCAGGAAACCGCATTGAACCGGCCGGGGGCCAAAAGCGCCCGCGCCGACTTCACAAATGGTCTGGGGATTCAGAGATCCTTCGCTCGGCCTTTTCGCGCTCAGACTTTTCACGCTGCACGGCAACGGCTCGCGCCTGGTTCGCCAGGCCCAGCCAGGTCTTTTCCGCGCGCAGCTCGCGCTCGCGCACGTTCTCGAGCTTGGCCTCGCTGGCTGCATTTGCGGCAGCTTCAGCGCGTTCGATGTAGAATTTGTAGCTGTCGGCCACTGAGACCTCCTGAATGATAGAGAAGGCGACAGCGAACTGCCGCCTCCCCCGGAATGTCAGTCGGCAGCCGAAAGGTTGACCGCGCTTTCCTTGCCATTACGGCCCATCTCGACCTCGTAATTTAGGCGCTGTTCCTTATCGAGCGTGTTCATGCCCGCTGCCTGGACAGCAGAAATATGGACGAAGCTGTCTGAAGAACCGTCATCGGGCTGGATGAAGCCATAGCCCTTGTCGGTGTTGAAGAATTTGACTGTGCCAGTCTTGCTCATGGGTGTTTCCTTTCAAGAAACGAAGGGTGCCCGCTCGCGACATGCGAACGGGTCGTGCGTCAAATCGTCCGATGAAAGGAAGTCGTCGTCCGGTTAACGCCGGGGCTGCAACGCAGCAAGCGGCGGTAAATCAAAAGCCGAAGTCCGTCGCATATTTCGACGTCAGCAAAGGGTTGTTAGCACACAGCCACCGAAATAGCGAAATAAATCGCCGATCAGTTGCGGCTGCCCGATAATTCAGATCAATGACTGATCTGGCCAGACATAGCGAGGCAATCCTGCGCCTGCCCGAAACTCACGAATCCGCTTGGAGTAATATTCAACGAGATTGAAATAGGTTTCACGATCATCAGTGGATCGCGAATGTTGCTGGTTCATCGCCGCTATCTGGTGTTGATAGAGCAGCTGATTGAGGTCCATCGAGTTTCTCCTCGCTAAGTTCTGTTTGTGCGTCCAGGGCGTACTCTGCGTTGCCATCAGGCTGAGTGGAGATTTACCGCCTGCCTCTCGCCATCGGCGTCAAAGTCGACTTCATAGCGAAAGCGTTGCCGCTCCTGCACTTCGTCGCCGACATTGCGGTAAACATCGATCTGGCGGAACGGCAGCAATTCACCGCCATCTTCAGGGCTGATGAAGCCGGTTCCGGTCATTCGATTGAAGGTTTGCACCTTGCCGTGATTGGTCATCTATGTTCCCTCTTTCTTGCTGCGGTCCGTTTGCAGCTGGCCACGCCGGGGTGGCTAAAAGACGTAAAAGAAGGAAGCGGCGCATTAAATGAGAGCGCCAAAGACCGTCGATCGCGACTAGTAACTCCATATGATATGGCGACGATGCGCCACGACTACAACCACCGGTTCGAGATATATCTTGGCATGAGGGCCAAAGCCGTGTTCGGGTCGAGTTTGCCGCAAGCCTTCGTCCTGATCGCATGGGCGCCTGCAAAATCCCTTGCCAGGCGCGACGCGCCGTCAACGCCACTCGTCGTTGCGGGCCGGCTCTTCGAGCGCGAGCCGGCGCGAGGTAGAGGCGGTCTGCAGCAAGAACAGCAGGATCAGGATCGCTCCCACTGCGCCCACGAAGATATCGAAGCCCGAAATCGCCCCGAACCAGCCCTCGCCTGCATGTCCGAAGTACATCATCGCCAGCGTCAGCGCGATCAGCATGAAGCGCAACTCGGTCGGTCCCGCATTGAGATACGACAGCTTCAGTTCGCCCAGCACTCGCACCGAAAGGAAGGCGTGGATCGAAAGCAGCAAGTATCCCGCCAATGCCACGAGCGCGACCTCCAGCGTGACATAGGGGCTCAACCCGATCCCGGCGACCAACAGGGTAGTGGCCAGGCCATCGCAGCTGTGGTCGAGAAAATAGCCATAGCGCGGTCGCTCTATCTTTCGGAACCGGGCCAGGCTGCCGTCGGTGCTGTCGCCGAACCACTGGATCGCATAGCCGACGATTGCCAGCCACAGCCACTCGGCTTCAAGATTGCTCAGCACATAGCTGGCGAAGATCATCAGCGCCCCGACCATTCCGGTAAAGGTCAGCATGTCCGGCGTGACCCAGCGCGGCAAGCGCGCGCAGATCCAGTTAAGCAGGCGCCGCTCGGATCGTGCCAGAAGATTTTGCTGGATCCGGTCGATCGGCTGCAGCTTCAGGTTTGCGGCCATGCGCGGGGTGTACCTTGGATCGAGGGGATATGACAGCTGGGTTACACCAAACCCTCACCCTCGCCTAGCTGCAATCCCTTGCTTCAGCGGCGGGGGACCATGCCGAAGGGCCGGTTAAGTCGCACGATCGTGAGGTTCAGGATCGAGGCGAAGCTTACCCAGGCAAGGTACGGGACGATCAGCCAACTCGCCAGCACAAACCATTCGCGCAGAAACACCGCCAGTGCCAAGACGGAGAGCCAAAGGAAAGGCACTTCAGCCAGCGCCCAGTCAGGTCGCCTGGCAATGAGCGTGTGAGGGGCGAATTGTCTGCCCAGACCCCAGCCGCCATTCCATCCGGTTCTGGCCTGCGCATTTCGGTTGGCCCTACGCCAGACCCGCCCTTGCCAGCAGTCCCTGAGTGCTCGGGTCGAAATCGCCGCCGCCGGCCTCGATATCCTTCGCCATCTTCTTGCCCAGCTCCACGCCGAACTGGTCGAACGGATTGATCTGCATCAGCACGGCATTGGCGAAAGTGCGGTGCTCGTGGAAAGCGATCAGCGCGCCCAGCGTCGCCGCGTCGAGATCGTCGCACAGCATCGTCGCGCTCGGACGATCGCCTGGGAATGCCCGCGCCGGGTCCTTGCCGTCCTTGGCCATGTTACCGCCCGCCATCAGCGCCGCACCCTGCGCGAAGCAATTGGTGAGCAGGATCGCGTGATGCGCCGGGTCCAGCCCGTCGCCGGGCGCGATGCTCGCGATGAAGTCGACCGGCACCAGATGCGTACCCTGATGGAGCAGCTGGAAAACGGCATGCTGCGCGTCAGTGCCCACTCCGCCCCAGGTGATCGGCGCGGTCGGCCCGGCGACCGGCGAGCCGTCCGCCTTCACCCGCTTGCCATTGCTCTCCATTTCGAGCTGCTGGAGATAGTCGGGCAACAGGCCCAGCCGCTCGTCATAGGCGAAGCAGGCGCGCGTCTGGCAACCGCGCAACCGCGCGTAATACTGGTCGGCAAGGGCAGCGCGCAGGCACAGGTTCGCCGCGCCGTCATTGTCGCGGAAATGCTCGTCCACCGCGCGCGCACCAGCGAGCATGGCGACGAAATCCTCCATCCCCACCGCGAGCGCGACGGGGAAACCGATCGAGGACCACAGCGAATAGCGCCCGCCCACGCTTTCGGGGAAAGGCAGAACGCGTGTTTCATCGACGCCCCATTCGACCGCCTTTTCGGGCGAGGCAGTGAGCGCCACGACCCGCCCCGACGGGTCAGACACGCCGTTCTCCGCCAGCCATTTGAGCGCCGATGCCGCATTGGTCATGGTTTCGATCGTAGTGAAGGTCTTGCTTGCCACCGCGATCATTGTGGTCGCCGGGTTGCACGCCGCAAAAGCCTCCTCCAGCGCCACCCCGTCGATATTCGAGACGACATGGACGTCGACCAGCGCGAGGTCGCGGGTGAGCGCATCGACCGCCAGCGCGGGGCCCAGCGCACTGCCCCCGATGCCGATATGGATCAGGTGGTTGATCTCGCCGAACTCGCCGCCATGGATCGCCTCGACCAGCATCCCCATGCGCGCGAGCAGAGCCTCGCCTTCCTCGACATCGGCCGCGTCGCCCACGCCGCGCATGGCGGGGTGCGTGGCGGCGCGCCCTTCGGTGACATTGACGATCTCGCCTCCGAGCAGCTTCGCACGATGCCCCGCGAAATCGCAGGCCTGAGCCAGATCTTCGAACGCTGCGAGCAATTCGTTGTCGAGATGTGTCTTCGACCAGTCGAACAGGATTCCCGTCTCACCGCCCTCGCCCGGCCATTCGATCCGGCCCGAAAGCGCGGCCACGCGCGCACCATCGGCGGCAAACAATTCCTGCAGGCTGCGCTGCGGCAGCGCCTTCAGGCGATTCCATGCGGTGGCGATCTGGTCTGACATGCGAAAAGCCTTTCACAACCTCGGCTCACGCGATTAGGGACGGGAACGATGGATGGGAACCCCGTAGATACGAATGCGCCGGCCGCAGGAGCGGACCGCGAGGGTGAAAGCTGGGGAAGTTTCCTCGCTTTCCTGCTCAAGCTGGTGCTGGTGGTGCTGGTGTTCCGCAGCTTCGTGTTCTCGCCCTTCTCGATTCCGTCCGAAAGCATGCTGCCACGACTGTGGAACGGCGACTACCTGCTGGCGGCCAAATGGCCCTACGGCATCTCGAAATATTCGCTGCCGTTCGAGCTGCCGGTCGTTCCGGGAAGAATTCTCGCAAGCCAGCCTGAACGCGGCGACATCGTGATCTTCAAGCATCCGATCGACAGCACAGACTATATCAAGCGCGTGATCGGCCTGCCGGGCGACACCGTGGCGATGGAAGACGGCCAGCTGGTGCTCAACGGCTCGCCGGTTCCAAAGGAACGGCTCGACGATTTCATCATCCCCGTTTCGGCCAACACGCGCTGCGCCCTGCCTGCCGCGAAGGAAACCGAGGCCGACGGCACCGTGGTCTGCCGATACGCGCGCTATCGCGAGACGCTGCCTTCGGGGAAGAGCTACGAAGTGCTCGATTTCGGCGACCGCCCGATCGACACGACGCGCCCGGTGATCGTGCCCGAAGGGCGACTGTTCGTGATGGGTGACAATCGCGACAATTCGCAAGACAGCCGCTTTATGGCGACGCCCGGCGGCGGCGTAGGGCTGGTGCCGCAAGGACTGTTGGTCGGCCGCGCCACGGTGATCATGTGGTCGACCGACGGTAGCGCCGAATGGATCAAGCCGTGGACCTGGTTCAGCGCTGCGCGCTGGGGCCGCATCGGGGACACGCTGTGAGCGTGCTTGCCCCCGAAACGAGCGAATGGCTGGCCGAGCTGGGCATCGTGCCGGCGGACGAGACCCGTTGGCTCGCCGCGCTCACGCATGGCAGCCTCGGTTCCGAAACGAATTACGAGCGGCTCGAATTCCTCGGCGATCGCGTGCTGGGCCTCGCAATGGCCGAATGGCTGTTCGAAGCAAGCGAGGCCGCCGAAGGCAAGCTGTCGCAGCGGCTCAATGCGCTCGTCAGCCGGCAGACCTGCGCGCGCGTGGCGATGCAGGTGGGCCTGCCGCAGCACATCAGGCTGGGTAAGCAGGCGCATGACGACGGCGCACGCGAAAGCACCAATATCCTGGGTGATGTGATGGAGGCTCTGCTCGGCGCGCATTTCCTCGATTTCGGTTTCGTGCCCACGCGTGACCTGATCCGCAATTTCTGGGAAAGCGAATTCATGGGCGGCGCGGGCAAGAGCAAGCACCCCAAGAGTGCGCTGCAGGAATGGGCCGCAGGCAATCGCCGCAAGCCGCCCGAATACGAACTGGTCGCGCGCGAAGGGCCCGACCATGCCGCGCGCTTCACCGTTCGGGTCAGCGTCAAGAATGTCGGCGACGCGCAAGCCACCGCGCAAAACAAGCAAGAGGCGGAGCGGCTCGCTGCCGCAGCCTTCATGGAGCAATTCGGATGAGTGAGAACGAGGCAACCCGCTGCGGCGTCGTCGCCGTGATCGGTGCGCCCAATGCGGGCAAGAGCACGCTGGTCAACCAGCTGGTGGGGCAGAAAGTCGCCATTACCAGCCCCAAGGCCCAGACCACCCGCGCGCGCATGCTGGGCATCGCTTTGCACGGGCCCGTCCAGATGATCCTGGTCGATACGCCCGGCATTTTCGCGCCCAAGCGCAAGCTCGACCGCGCGATGGTGAGCGCCGCCTGGGAAGGCGCCGAAGCGGCCGATGCGGTGCTGCTGCTGGTCGATCCGATCAAGCAGCGCCGGCACGAGCTCGAACCGCTGCTCGAAGCTCTGGCAAACCGGCCAGAACGCAAGATACTGGTGATCAACAAGGTCGATGCTGCGAAGAAAGAAGCGTTGCTCACGCTCGCGCAGGAGCTGACCGGCAAGGTCGACTTCACCGAAGTGTTCTTCATCTCCGCGCTGACCGGGGATGGCGTGCCCGAAATGAAGGAAGCGCTCGCTGCAATGATGCCCGAGGGGCCGTGGCACTATCCCGAAGACCAGGTGTCGGACGCCAGCGAGCGCCTGCTCGCAGCAGAGGTCACGCGCGAGCAACTCTATCGCCAGCTGCACGAGGAACTGCCCTATGACAGCGCGGTGCGGCCTGAAAGCTACCAGCACCGCCCCGATGGCAGCATCGAAATCCACCAGCAGATTGTGGTCGGTCGCGAAAGCCAGCGTCCGATCGTGCTCGGCAAGGGTGGCGCGAAGATCAAGGCAATTGGCGAAGCGGCACGCAAGGAACTGAGCGAAATGCTGGGCGCCAAGGTACACCTGTTCCTGCACGTGAAGGTCAGTGAGAACTGGGCCGAAGACCGTGAGATCTTCGAGGAAATCGGGCTCGACTGGGTGCGCTGACCGGACAGTTATGAGATAATCCGCCGATGCCTTCCGCCGACCAGCTCCTCGCGTTGATTTCAGCCCTTTCCGTGGGCCTGCTGATCGGGATCGAGCGCGGCTGGAAGCTGCGTGGCGAGAAGGAAGGCATGCGGGTGGCGGGCCTGCGGACGTTCAGCCTGCTTGGCTGCGTTGCGGGCATCGCCGGCCTGCTGGGCGCTTCGGGATATCAGATAACAGCAGGCGCCATCACCGTCGGCGCGGCGGCCATTATCGCGATCGGCTATGCCCGGGCGATCAGAATCGACGGCAAACCCGACGCGACGTCGGCGGTGGTGGCCATCGTGACGCTGGCATTGGGCTTCCTTGGCGGCAGCGGCGAACCCGGCTTGGCAGTCGCGGGAGGTGCGGTCGTCACCATGCTGCTGGCGCTGCGCGAAGAGCTGCACCGCATGGTCGGCGCGCTCGACGAGGCCGATGTGAAGGCTTTCGCCCGCTATGCGGTGATCGCGCTCGCCGTGTTCCCGTTCCTGCCTGAAGGCAGGTTCGGCCCATACGACGCATGGGAGCCGCAAACGCTGTGGTTCGTGGTGGTGATCGTCACCGGCTTCTCGTTCCTCGGCTATGTCGCCAACCGCCTGTTCGGCGCGAAGCGAGGAACCATCGCTACAGCGGTGATCGGCGGCGCCTATAGCTCGACCGCGGTCACGCAATCCTTCTCGCAGCAGCTTGGATCGGGGCAAGGCGGAGAAGCGGAGAACGCCGGGATCGCGCTTGCCACGGCGGTAATGTACCTGCGCGTGGTCGTGCTGGTCACCGTTCTTGCGACCTCCCTCCTCAAGCCCTTCCTGATCCTGATCGCCCCTCCACTCGCAGTGGGATTCCTGGTCAGCTACATCCTCTATCGTAAGGCAGAACACAGCACCGGACCTGCACCGCCGGGCAACCCGATCGCGCTGCTTCCCGCGTTCAGCTTCGTTGCCTTCGTCGCAGTAGCAGCGGTGGCTGCGCGCTGGGCCGAAGGGACCTTCGGCGAACAGGGCATCGCAGTGTTGCTGTTCCTGATGGGTAGCCTCGATGTCGATGCATCGATCGTGACCGCTGGCGGTCTGGAGCCAGGGACAATCACCCCGCACCTCGCGGCGCTGGCGATCGCTGGGACGATCCTGGCCAACATGGCCGTGAAGCTGGGGGTGAGCATCGCCTATGGCAGGGCGAACGCGCGGCCTGCCAGTTGGGCGCTTTCAGCCAGCATGGCTGCACTGGTTGTCAGCCTGATCGTCGGATATTTGCGGCTATAGCGTCGGCGCGCTCACCGCACGCCGAGCTTCTCGAGCTTTGCCGCCAGCGCACCTTCTTCGAAGGGCTTGAGTACATAGTCGTCCGCGCCCGCCGCGATCCCTTCATGGATATCGGCCGCGGCGCCCTTCGAGGTGCAGAACACCACGGTCGGCCGGTGCGGCGTAGGGATTGCGCGCAGCGCTGCGACGAATTCAGGGCCGCTCATCACCGGCATCTGCCAGTCGGTCAGCACCAGGTCGGGCATGGACTGTTTGCAGCGCGCCAGCGCTTCCTCGCCATTCTCCGCCTCGACCACGCGATAGCCGAGCCCGGCCACGACCTTGCTAGCGACCTTGCGGATCACGCGGCTGTCATCGACGACAAGGCAAGTGCGCGGGCGTGCCGCGCGCGTTTCGTTGACGTCGCGCATGGCCTTTGCCGCGCGGACAATGGCATCGGTATCGATTTCCTGCGGCGCAGTGTCGCATGTCGGCTCGGTAGTCGGCGTCGCGGGCGTTTCGGCGCGCGAAGCTGCGAGCCTTTCCGCCAGCGTCTTGCCTTCCAGCGCGCTGCGTTCCATCCCGGCCTTCTGGCCAGTGGTGCGCTTGATCAGATTCTGAATGGCGCGAACTCCCTTTCGACCTCGAAACCTTCCTTGGCGTGAGGATCGGACACTTCGCCCGGCGTGATCCGCACATGCAGGTAGGGAATCCAGACATCGCCATACTCGGCCTTCTGGTACCACACGTCGAGCACGTCATAGCTCACCCACAAGCCATCCGCCTCGCGCAGGCGCAGCCCCTCCCCGATGCGCGGGACGGCAGCAAAACGCAGCCGCACCTGGGTCTGGTGGGTTTCGTTCTGGACTTCTATCTCGATCACGCTGGCGACACCCTCATAAAGGCTGCTTACTAGCGTGTAAGTCTTGATGATTTACGAACGGAGCGGAGTGAAAATGCCTGCGCCAAAGAGGGTTACCGTCAGCTTGCCGCTTTTTTCTTCGGCGCGGCCTTTTTCTTCGGTGCAGCCTTCTTTCGACCCTTCTTCTTGGCCGGCCCCTTCGCCGCGCGCGCATCGATCAGTTCGATCGCCTGCGCATCGGTGATATCCTTGGGCTTCACATCCTTGGGAATGGTCGCATTGGTGGAGCCGTCAGTGACATAGGGGCCGTAGCGGCCCGGCATGACCTTGATTTCGCCTCCGCTGGTCGGGTGAGCGCCCAATGTCTTGATCGGCTCGGCCTTGCCGCGACCTCCCCCGGTGCCGCGATTGGCGGCCTGTGCAAGTATATCGACCGCGCGGTTCATACCCACTTCGAACACTTCGCGCGTGTTGGACAGCTTGCCGTATTTGCCGTCATGCCTGAGATAGGGGCCGTAACGCCCTATATTCGCTTCGATTTCCAGCCCCGTATCAGGATGCTCGCCGACGATGCGCGGCAGGCCGAGCAGCTGCACCGCCCAGTCGAGATCGAAATCGTCGAGGTCCTTGGGGATCGAAGCGCGCTTCGCCTCCTTGCCTTCTCCCATCTCGATATAGGGCCCGAAACGGCCGGTCTTGCGGTGGATCGGCAGGCCGGTTTCGGGATGGGTCCCCATCACCCCGTCTTCGCCCGCTTCCTCGCCATTGCCGCCCGGCTGCGCGAAACGGCGCGTATATTTGCATTCGGGATAGTTGGCACAGGCGACGAACGCCCCGAAGCGCCCGCCGCGCAGCGACAGCCGACCGCCGCTGCGGCCTTCGGCCTGGCACATCGGGCAAGCGCGCGGGTCCCCGCCATCCTCGCGCGGAGGGAAAAGATAGTTCGAAAGGTAATCGTCGAGCGCCTCGGTCACTTCCGAAGGCAGCTTGTCCATCACCTCATCGGCCTTCGGCTTGAAGTCCTGCCAGAACTTGGCGAGCAGCGCTTTCCACGCTTCGCGGCCGCCCGACACTTCGTCGAGCTCGCCCTCCATCCCGGCGGTGAAATCATATGCGACATAATTCGGGAAGAAGCGCTCGAGGAAAGCCGTCAGCAGACGCCCCGATTCCTCGGCGAAGAAGCGGTTCTTCTCCATCCGCACATAGGCGCGATCGCGCAAAGTCTGGATCGTCGAGGCATAGGTCGAAGGTCGCCCGATGCCGAGTTCCTCGAGGCGCTTGACCAGTGAGGCCTCGGAGAAGCGCGGCGGCGGCTGAGTGAAGTGCTGGTTTGCCTCTACCGCTTTCTTGAGCGGGCAATCGCCCTTGCGGATTATCGGAAGCAGGCCGTCCTCATCATCTTCGGAATCGTCGATCCCTTCCTGATAGACAGCGAAGAAGCCGGGGAACTTCACGATCTGCCCGGTGGCGCGCAATTCATGGGCGCCGGTCGGGTCGCGCAAAGTCACTGTGGTGCGCTCGAGCTGCGCGGCGGACATCTGGCTCGCCATCGCGCGCTTGAAGATAAGCGCATAGAGCTTGGCTTCGTCGCCCGAACCGGCATGTTCGCGGCGGAAATCGGTCGGCCGGATCGCCTCGTGCGCTTCCTGCGCGTTCTTGGCCTTGGTAGAATAGAAGCGCGGGTTTTCGGGCAGGTATGAGGAATCGTAACGCTCGGCGATGGCATCGCGCAGAGCCATGATCGCGCCCGGATCCATCTGCACGCCGTCAGTACGCATGTAGGTGATCGCACCTGCTTCATAGAGCGACTGCGCGCACCGCATAGTATGGCTGGCGGAGAAGCCGAGCTTGCGCGCAGCCTCCTGCTGCAGCGTCGAAGTGGTGAACGGCGGCGCAGGGCTGCGCTTCAATGGCTTGGTCTCGATATCCTCGACCGTGAAGCGCGCGCCTTCGACTGCGGCCTTCGCCTCCATGGCGCTGCCTTCGTTGCCGAGGGTGAGCTTGTCTAGCTTCTCGCCCTTGAAGCGCACCAGCCGCGCATCAAACTGCGTGCCGTCATGCTCAAGCTTGGCGATGACCGACCAGTATTCGTCGGCACGGAAGGCCTCGATCTCGCGCTCGCGGTCGACGATCAGCCGCAGCGCGACGGATTGAACGCGGCCCGCGCTCTTGGCGCCAGGCAGCTTGCGCCACAGCACCGGGCTGAGCGTGAAGCCGAACAGATAGTCGAGCGCGCGTCGCGCCAGATAGGCGTCGATCAGATCGGTATCGAGCGCACGCGGATGCGCCATCGCTTCGGTCACGGCGCTCTTGGTGATCGCGTTGAAGGTTACGCGGTCGACGCTCTTGGGCAGCGCCTTGCGCTTCGCCAGAAGCTCCTGGACATGCCAGCTGATCGCTTCGCCTTCGCGGTCAGGGTCGGTCGCGAGCACCAGCCGGTCGGCCTTCTTCGCAGCGTCGGCGATTTCCTTGAAGCGGCTCTGCTTGTCGCGATAGAGTTCCCAATCCATCGCGAAGTCTTCATCCGGGCGCACGCTGCCATCCTTCGGCGGCAGGTCGCGGACGTGGCCGTAGCTGGCGAGAACCTTGAAGTCCTTGCCGAGGTATTTCTCGATGGTTTTCGCCTTGGCCGGCGATTCAACGATAACAAGCTGCATTGCGGTGTTTTGATGCCCCTACGTGTATACGTGTACGTACGCGCGAGGGTGGCGGCTAGTTTCTGGCCAAGTCAAGTGGCCGCGCGCATCCTTCGCCAAGCGAGGAAGAACAAAACGCCCAGGAAAAGGTCGATCGCACCGAACGCTGCGCTGACTGCGTTAGCCTGCCCCCGCGCAAAGAACGCCAGCGCGGGTATACCGAAACACAGCTTCTCCCAGATGCAGAGCGGCATCAGTGGCGTGAACCGCTGCGGATCGCTGGCGATAACCCAGAACACACCCTGGAACACCAGCGCCAGCCCGACGAAGCCGAGATAAGGCAGGTGCCACGGATCGGGCACGGGCATGAAATAGGCCGGCACGAGAGCGATCACGCCATAGATCGCCGACCAGCGAAAAACACGCGATGCGAAAACGGTTTCACTCGACAAGGCTGACTCTTCCCCCTGCATGCCGCCCGAGGCGACCCCCTATATCTAGTTCCAGCAGCGCCATCTGCACAGATGCCGCGCTTTCGCCAGATTGCCGGATCAGTTCATCCACCGCGACCGGCGCGGTCGTGAGCAGGCTGCCGATATCGGCCGGTTCGGCCTCGGCCCATTCCTCCGGCTCGAAATGGAAGCTTGGCGACTTCACCCGGAAACTCGAGCGCGGCGCGCCATCGAAGCCGCTCAGTAGTTCGATCACTTCCTCCGGCGACTGCACCAGCACCGCGCCTTCGCGGATCAGCTGGTTGCAGCCTTGCGAGCGTGCATCGAGCGGGCTGCCGGGGATCGCCATCACTTCCCTGCCCGCCTCGCCCGCGAGCCGCGCCGTGATGAGCGAGCCGCTCTTCGGCGCGGCTTCGACCACCAAAGTGCCCGCCGCCATCCCCGCGATGATGCGGTTGCGGCTGGGAAAATGGCTGCCCTTGGGCTCGGTGCCGGGCGGCTGCTCCGCGACCAGCAGCCCTTCCCGCGCAATCCGTTCCTGCAGGTCGGCATGCTGCGGCGGATAGGCAATGTCGATCCCGCTGGCGATCACGCCCACGGTAGCGGGGAGCGCGCTCAGATACGCCGCGCCGTCGATCCCGTGCGCCAGGCCGGAGACGATTGTGAAGCCCTCGCTTGCGAGCGCGCCTGCGAACTCGCGCCCCAGCTTGACCGCCGCCGCGCTGGCATTGCGCGCGCCGACCATCGCCACACAGGGCCGCTCCGCCAGCGACAAATCGCCGCGCCAGGTCAGGATCGGCGGAGCGCTGTCGATCTGGCCGAGCAGCGAGGGATAGTCGGGCTGGTCATGGAAGAGGTATCTCGCCCTGGCACGCCGCACCGCCTCCACTTCGCGTTCGATCGCTTCTGCCGGTGCCGCGCGATAGGTGCGCCCTCCCCGCTTGCCGAGATCGGGCAGCGCCTCGAGCGCCGCCTGCGCACTGCCGAAACTCGCCAGCAACTGGCGATAGCTTACCGGCCCGATATTGGGCGAGCGCAACAAGCGGATGCGCGAGAATGCTTCGATCTGCGAGAGCACCGGTTGCGACCCCTTGCTCTCCAATATCCGGTGGCCGCCATCACGTCTTTTTGCCGCCTATCCTGGGCTCTTCGCCCTTCATCAGCCGCGCGATGTTGGCGCGGTGGAGATAGATGATCAGGCCCGCAATCGCGGCTAGAACAGGGAAATATTCGGGATAGCCGAACAGCGGCGCGGCAGCCGCAGCGGCCACCACCGCGCTCATCCCCGCGAGCGAGGAGATACGGAAGATGGCGAGAATGCTCAGCCACACCAGCGCATAGGAAAGCCCGATCGGCAGAGCCAGCCCGAAGCATACGCCGGCATTGGTCGCCACGCCCTTGCCGCCTTTGAAGCCGAGCCACACGGGGAAGCAATGGCCGATCACTGCGGCGCCTGCGCCAAAGGCCATGGCCGGCCCTCCCCACAGCTGCCCCGCGATCCAGACGGCTGCGAAACCCTTGACCAGATCGAGCAGCAGCGTTGCCGCCGCCAGCCCCTTCTTGCCGGTGCGCAGGACGTTGGTGGCGCCGATATTGCCGCTGCCGATCTGGCGAACGTCGCCCATGCCTGCAGCCTTGGTCAGCAAGAGGCCGAACGGGACCGAACCGAGCAAGTACCCCAGCAATGCCGCGTAAATCGCTTCCATAAGCAACTCCGTTCGGGCTGAGCCTTTCGAAGCCCCGTCCTTCTTGTTTGATCTTGTTGTAAAAGTAAGTACGGCCCTTCGACAAGCTCAGGGCGAACGGAAACATTCATTTTGGAAGCAACTTCCCCAATCCTGCTGTTCGATTCCGGTGTTGGCGGGCTCACCGTGTTGGAAGAGCTGCGCCGCGTGCTGCCGCAAGCTCCGGTGATCTATGCCGCCGATCTGGCAGGCCTGCCCTATGGCGAGAAATCCGAAGCGCAGATCGCGGCGCGCGTCGCGGGGCTGCTGGGCCGGATGTGCGAACGATACCACCCGCGCCTCGCCTGCATCGCCTGCAACACCGCCAGCACCATCGCGCTGGGTATGGTGCGCGAAGTCCTCGAAATTCCCGTCGTCGGCACTGTACCAGCAATCAAGCCTGCCGCCGCCATGACCAAGACCGGCGTGATCGGCCTGCTCGGCACCGCCGCTACCGTGCGGCAGGCCTATGTCGACAAGCTTGAGGCTGAATTCGCAGAGGGCAAACGCCTGTTGCGCCATGCCGCGCCCGGGCTGGTCGAGGCGGCCGAAGCCAAGCTGCGCGGCGAAGCGGTCGACATGGCGGTGATCGAAACCGCAGCGAATGCCTTGCGCACCATGGAAGGCGGCGAAGCGATCGACACCGTGGTACTCGCCTGCACTCATTTCCCGCTGCTAAAGGACCAACTGGCGCTAGCCTTCGGCCCAGGCGTAAGCTTCGTCGATGGCGCGGAAGGGATCGCGCGCCGGATCGAGGACCTGACCAGGGGTCAGCAATTCGACGACCGGTTCGAAAGCCGGGCGATCACCACCGGCGATCTCGCCGAATTCCAGGCGCTGGCGCCGGCCTTCGCCAGATACGGCATCACGCGGCTCGAGGCCTTCTGAATGGAGCCCGCGGCCAACCTCGCCATGGCAAGCATGGAACGGCTGGTCGAGTTGAAGGGCGACATCACCGGTGAAGTGATCGCGCGCTACTACGCCCGCTTTCCCGAAGCGCGCGCCTCGTTCGAGCAACACGGCTGCGGCTATCGCGAAGAGCTCGAAGGCAGGATGGTCAACACCACCGCATTTTTCCTGCTGCAGTGGATCGAAAATCGTACTTCCACGCTGATCGAGCAAGGCACCACAATCCCGCGCCACCACGATACGCTGCAGGTCGGGCCGCAATGGTACATGGGCCTGATCGACACGGTGCTGGCAGTCCTCCTGGAAACCATCCCTGCCGAAAATGCGGACGAGCGCGGAATGTGGATAGCGGCGCGAAGCGAGATCGCCCAATTCGTAGAGCAGATGCGCAGCGAATTCTTCCGGAAGGACGACGACGGTCCGCTCCCGGCATTCGACCCGCCGCAGTCGAAATCGGCCTGATCGGGCGTTCGTCGAACTGCGAGTCGTTCTCAAAGATCGTGGGTGGCAAAAAGATACTTTTGCCCCTAAATCCTGCGCCCTGATGGCAGCCGCAAAAGCGGTGCGAAGCAGCGGAACTTGTGCGTGAACTACGACCAGATCTTCGACAAGGCGATTGATCGCTTGCACGAGGAAGGGCGCTATCGCGTCTTCATCGATATCATGCGCAACAAGGGCGCGTTCCCCAACGCGCGCTGTTTTCATGGCCATAACGGGCCCAAGCCGATCACGGTGTGGTGCTCGAACGACTATCTCGCGATGGGCCAGCACCCCAAGGTGATCAGCGCGATGGAAGATGCGCTGCACGATGTCGGCGCGGGCAGCGGCGGCACGCGCAATATCGGCGGCAACACGCACCTCCATATCGAGCTCGAGCAGGAACTGGCCGGGCTGCACGGCAAGGAATCGGCACTGCTGTTCACCAGCGGCTATGTTTCGAACGACGCCACCCTATCGACGCTGGGCAAGCTTCTCCCCGGCTGCGTGATCTTTTCGGACGAGCTGAACCACGCCAGCATGATCGCGGGCATCCGCAATTCGGGCTGCGACAAGCGCGTGTTCCGCCACAACGATCTCGCGCATCTTGAAGAACTGCTCGCTGCCGAAGATCCCGCCACACCCAAGGTGATCGCGTTCGAAAGCGTCTACTCGATGGACGGCGACGTAGCCCCGATCCACGAGATCTGCGACCTCGCCGAGAAATACAACGCGCTGACCTATATCGACGAGGTTCACGCCGTGGGCATGTATGGCGATCACGGAGGCGGCATTTCGGAACGTGACGAGGCCGCACACCGGATCGACATCATCGAAGGGACGCTGGGCAAGGCGTTCGGGGTGATGGGCGGCTATATCGCTGCGGACCAGCGCATCATCGATTGCATCCGCAGCTATGCCCCGGGCTTCATTTTCACCACGTCGCTTTCGCCGGTGCTGGTCGCAGGCGTTCTTGCCGCAGTGCGCCACCTCAAGGAAAGCTCGGAAGAACGCGACGCGCAGCAGGCCAATGCCGCGCTGCTCAAAGCCAAGTTCCGCGAAGTCGGCCTGCCGGTCATGG
Source organism: Altererythrobacter litoralis (assembly GCF_036324225.1). Classification (NCBI taxonomy): domain Bacteria; kingdom Pseudomonadati; phylum Pseudomonadota; class Alphaproteobacteria; order Sphingomonadales; family Erythrobacteraceae; genus Altererythrobacter; species Altererythrobacter litoralis. Next base: position 20,551 of record NZ_JAZDQV010000011.1, on the reverse strand, counting down.
ACAGCGTTACCCATATCGTGCCGCTGATGGTGGGCGATCCGGTCCGCGCCAAGAAGATCAGCGATATCCTGCTCGCCGAATATGGCGCCTATGTTCAGCCGATCAATTTCCCCACTGTGCCGCGCGGGACCGAGCGCCTGCGCTTCACGCCCGGCCCGGCGCATACCGAGGAAATGATGGACGAGCTGACCAGCGCGTTGGTCGAAATCTGGGACCGGCTCGAGCTGGAACTGCGCAAGGCCGCTTGAACACCGCCGCCTGATCGCGCATTCTCCCAGCAGAGGGGAGAGGCCATGGCGACTATTGCAGACAAGACGACGCTGGACACGGGCACGCTTGACGTGCTCCCGATGACGCCTGCGATCGGTGCGGAAATCCTGAATATCGACCTTGGCGCACCCGACATTGGCGCGCGGGTGCCCGAAATCCGCGCCGCGCTGCTCAAATATGGCGTGATCTTCTTCCGAGACCAGAAGCTGACGCAGGAACAGCACATCGCCTTCGCACGCCAGTTCGGCGAGTTGGAGATCCATCCCGCCACGCCGAAGGACCAGCCCAATCCCGAAGTGCTGCGCATCGCCCACGGGCCCGACAGCCGCGGAATCGAGAACAACTGGCATTCGGACGTGACCTGGCGCGAATGCCCCTCGCTCGGCTCGATCCTGCTGGCGCGCGAAGTGCCCGAATGCGGCGGCGACACGCTGTTCGCCAACATGCACCTCGCCTACGAGCGGCTTTCCGAACAGATGAAGCGGTTCTGCGAAGGCTTGACCGCAGTGCATGACATCGCGCGCGTCTTCGCCAAGCGGCTCAACAAGGCGCCGCAGGACTTGCACGACAAATATCCGCCGATGCGGCATCCGGTGATCCGCACCCACCCCGAAACCGGCGAGCGCGCGATCTACGTCAACACCGGCTTCACCAGCCATATCGAGGGCCTGTCGGACAAGGAAAGCCGCTGGCTGCTCGATCACCTTTACGCGACCGCCGCCGATGTCGAAATCCAGTGCCGTTTTCGCTGGTGCGCGGGCTCGGTTGCCTTCTGGGACAACCGCGTGTGCCAGCATCTTGCAGTGTCCGACTATTTCCCCGCCCGCCGCGTGATGGAACGCGTCACCGTGGCCGGCGACAAGCCCTACTTCAAAGCCTGAAGGAATCATCCAGCATGAATTATGACGAGGTCGTCCTCGGACGGCGCAGCATCCGCGGCTATCTGGACAAGCCGGTTCCGCGCGAATTGATCGAGGAAATCCTCACGCTGGCCATGCGTTCGCCCAGTTCGATGAACACCCAGCCGTGGCATTTCCACGTCATAACGGGCGAGCCGCTCGACCGCATCCGCAGGGGCAACACGGAAAATATTCTCGCCGGCGTGCCCGATAGCCGCGAATTCCGCCGCGGCCATCCCTTCGAGGGCGTCCACCGCGAACGGCAGGTCGGCTGCGCGATCCAGCTGTTCGAAGCGATGGGCATCGCGCGCGACGACAAGGAGCGGCGGCAGGATTGGGTGCTTCGCGGCTTCCGCCAGTTCGATGCGCCGGTCTGCGTCATTATCACCTATGACCGCGAATTGGCCGATAGTGACGATACCGCCTTCGATTGCGGGGCGGCCACTACTGCGCTGGTCAACGCCGCGTGGAGCCGGGGCCTCGGTTGTGTGATCAATTCGCAAGGGATCATGCAATCGCCCGTCGTGCGCGAACATGCAAGCATCCCCGACGATCAGGTGATATTGAAGGCCGTGGCGCTGGGCTGGCCCGACCCGGACTTCCCCGCGAACGAGGTCTATATCACTCGCAAGCCGCTGGAAGAGGCTGCGCGCTTCGTGGGGTTCGACGACTAGTCGCGCGCCTTTTCGACGCGTTGGCGCACCAGCGGCAGCTGGTCGTTCCCGAAATACATGTGTTCTCCCGCGACGAAGATCGTGGGCGAGCCGAAAGCGCCGCGCGCGATCGCTTCTTCGGTGTTCGCGCGCAGGCGATCCTTGTTTCCGGGCGTGACCGCCAGTTCGGCCAGCGCCGCCCCGTCGAGCCCGATTCCGTCCGCCACAGCGACGAGCTCTGCCATGTCGTCGAGATTGCGCTGGCCTGCGAAATAGGCGTCGAACGCCGCTTCGGCGAAGCGTTCGAGTTCATCCTGCCGGTCTTCCAGAGCGCAGCACATCCGCATTGCGTTGACCGATTTGAGCGGGTGGTGCACCGAGGGGAAGTTCATCTCGACACCCGCCAGTTCGGCCCATTCCATCAGCCAGCTGAAACTGCGTGCCAGCCGCGCCGCATTCTCGGGCTTGCGCGATTGATAGACCGCCGGATTGACCGCGTTGAACACGCCCCCGACCAGGAAGGGTCGCCACTGGATGGCATAATCGAGCCCATCGAGCCGCGGACGGATGTTGCGGAACGCCAGCCGCGTCCACGGGCTGGAAAGATCGAAGAAGAATTCGATGGCTACCGTCACGCGCGATTCCTCCCAAGCATGGGCCAGAATGCGACGGTAGGATCAACCCGCCCGGTCTGTCTATCAAATGCGCCGGGCGGGAGCGGTGGAAAGCCTCAGCGCAGGCTCACCACATTGTCCGCATCGGGGCGCACGCGGTCGCCGCGATAGAGGCTCATCATGGGCTCGTCGGCCACCAGCACCTGCGCGGCGTTGCCGAAGCCGTTGAAGCCGGTCTTCATCGCGGTGCCATAGGCGCCCAGCATGCCGATTTCGACATAGTCGCCGGCCTGGATGTCGCCCGGAAGCGCGAAGGGTCCCTGCATATAGTCGGCATCGTCGCAGGTCGGCCCGTAGAAGGCGAAATCCTGCGCTGCGTCGCGCAAATCGTCTTCCAGCGCCACGACCGGGAAACGCCAGTCGACATGCGCTGCATCGTAGAGCGCGCCATAGGCGCCATCATTGATGTAGAGTTCTTCGCCGCGGCGCTTTTCGACCTTCACGATCATGCTCGAATATTCCGCGCACAGCGCGCGGCCGGGCTCGCACCACAGCTCGGCGTTATAAGCGATCGGCAGCGCTTCGAAGTGCCGCGCAATCATCGCGAAATAATCTTCAAGCGGCGGCGGCTCGAGCCCGGGATACGAGCTCGGGAACCCTCCACCAACGTCGATCATGTCGATCACCACCGAAGCCTCGGCAATCGCCGCGCGGGTGCGATCGAGCGCCTGCACGAAAGCGAACGGCGTCATTGCCTGGCTGCCGACGTGGAAGCACACGCCCAGCCAGTCGCAATGCTGGCGGGCTTGCTGCAGCAGCTGCGGCGCTTCGATCAGGTCGCAGCCGAACTTGCTCGCCAGCGACAGTTCGGAGAACTCGCTCGACACGCGCAGGCGCACCGCCAGCCGCAAATCGGTGGCAGGCTCGCCGGTTTCGGGATTGCGGCAGGCGTCGACGATCTTGGCCAATTCCTCGACCGAATCGAGGCTGAAGGTTTTCACGCCGTGCTGGAAATAGGCTTCGCGAATCGCACTGGGGGTCTTCACCGGATGCATAAAGCACAGCACCGCTTCGGGCAGCAGGCCGCGCACCAGCCGCACTTCGGCGATCGAAGCGACGTCGTAATGCGTGATGCCCGCGCTCCACAGCGTCTGGATCAGGTCCGGCGTTGGGTTCGCCTTTACGGCATAGAGCGGCTTGCCCGGAAACTTCTCGATGAAGAAACGGGCAGCGCGCAGCGCGGCGTGCGGGCGATTGAGGATGACGGGTTCGTCCGGAGCGAGGTCGCGGACTACAGCCTTGGCATCGGGATAGATGTGCAACTCAAGGGACCCCCAAAACGGCTCTGTTGAACCATGAAACGACAAGCTGCCTTGCGGTTAGGAAGTCCCCTTGGGGCAGCGGAACGGCGCATATAGGCCCTCCGCGATGAATCGCAAATGAAAAAAGGGGTGTTTTCGCGCCGGCCACGTCGATTCAAGCGATTGAACCTGCTGCATGTTCCGCCATGCACCGCACCGCTGGCTCAGCTGGCCGATTCATGCCTGCGTGACAGGCTTCAACCGTGGAGCCCGCGACCCGTTGTCCCGCGCGAAAGTGCGCTGGATATTGAGACCCTTAGGAAGGCATCGCCCCCCTGCGCGGCGCTGCTTGGCCCGCTGTCCCGGTAAATTCGTGCCTTGAGCACATCATCGGGCAATGGCTCGAGCGGCTGCGGCATGGTTTCGATGATTTCGGCGTAGCGCTGGTCGTCTGCTTCAGCGTCGCCCGAAAGGTCCCCAACCCGCTCCACCAGGATCGGGAATGCGACCGGCGTCCGGGCCGAATCGAGCGCGGCGAGCAACAATATCCCGTCGAACACCATGGCGCGCGGCAGCGTGACGCCCTTGAACATAACGGTGACCGGCGAGCGCCCGATCCGGTCGAAAAGATAGACCGCAAGATTGCCTGAAAAGGGGATCAGATAGCCTTCGAACTCGAGGCCCGAGCCGCCCATGCGCACTTCCATCAGTCCGCTCGGCCCACGCCTTATCAGTCCATAGTCATGGAACAGCTCGCCCGGCATGAGGAGCGATGGCCTGGATGTCCGCCAGAAGCCTTCATAGGCGGAACCGCGCATGGCGCTTTCCTCGCTCACGGCCGAAAGGAACTCGCCGATGACACCCGGAAAGGTAACCTCGCCCGGAGCAGATTCCTGCTCGATCCCGTAACGCTGGGCCAACGTGGCCGAATCCTCGAACCAGTCGGCCAAGCGGAAACCGGGCAGATAATCGCCGATCAGCGAACTCAGCCGCGCAAGGTTGTGATCGGTGGGATGGACCGCGCCCGAAAGCCAGCGACCGACGAGAGATTTGTCGACCGCCAGCTGCTGCGCCAGCGCCACACGGCTGAGCGACGTCGCCTTCATCAACATATCGAGCTTGAGCGGCAAATCGGCGACGTGGTTCATCGCGATGCGCAGCGCCATGCATCTCACCGCATCCCCTCTGTCATCGCATTGCTTGCCACAGGGTCGCACCGATCACTGTGTGGGAGAAGGAAAATGGTGGGAATCTCGAAATCAGGAAAGGCCGCATTGGCTGTGGCTGCGATGGCGACGGCGCTGGCAGGTTGCTCGACCAAACCGCGCAATTTTGCAGCTTCGGTAAGCACTCCGGTGCCTGATCGAGTTGCGTTCGAGCAGGATTATCGAACCTGCGCCGCGCTGGTGAAATCGGGGCACAGCAGTGGCTTCAAGACCGCAGCGACGTCGACCGCCATCGGTGCCGGCGCCGTGGGAGCAGGTGCAAGCGTGGCGGCATTGGGAGCCGGAGGCACCTACAGCAGTTTCGGTGCAGCTGGCGCAGCTGCCGGAACGGTATTGGCAGCCGCGACCGTGGTTACCGGACTGGCCGGCTTCGGCATCACCCGTGCCATCCGCGGCGGGAAGGAGCGCAAGTTTAAGCGCAACATGTCAGCCTGCCTCAGCGAATACGGCTATGAAGTGGCCGATTGGGAAAAGCTCAAGAAGCGCGATGACGCAGCAGCCTTTGCCTCGCGACAGGTTGCGGTTGCCGAGCCAAGGCGGGACGAACCTGTGATGATCGATGCAGTCGTCATGACCGAGGAACCGCAGCCAGCCGAAGTTCCGGCTCAACCCCTCGCGCTGGTAACCCACGAGGGCTAGCTCAACCGGTCCCGGAAATCCTCGTAATCGAAGGATTTCACGAGCTCGAGTGCGTCGCTTTCGCTGTCCCACAGGTAGATCGATGGCAATTGCACACCGTTGAAGGTGTTGGTCTTGACCATCGAATAATGCGCCTGGTCGAGGAAAGCGAAGCGCGCGCCGGGCTCGGCGGGTACCGGCAGGCGATAATCGCCGATCACATCGCCTGCGAGGCAGGACGGGCCGCCAAGCCGGATCGGGATCATGTCCTCATCGGTCAGTTCGCCGAGCATCGCCGGGCGATAGGGCGCTTCGATCACATCGGGCATGTGGCATGTGGCCGAGATATCGGTGATACCGATCGGCATTCCGTTCCAGCCGGTGTCGAGCAAAGTCCCGACGAGAATCCCGGCATCGAGCGCGACCGCTTCGCCGGGCTCGAGGTAAAGCTCGGCCCCGGTATCTTCCTTCACATCCTTGAGGAATTCGACCAGCTCCTCGCGCTGGTAGTCGGCGCGAGTGATGTGGTGCCCGCCGCCCATGTTGATCCACTTGAGCTGCCCAAAGAAGGGTTCGATCACGTCGAACACTGCATCCCATGTGCGCTTGAGCGGTTCGAGGTCCTGTTCGCAGAGATTGTGGAAGTGGATGCCGTCAACGCCTTCCAGATGCTCCTCGGTCAGCTGGTCGAGCGGGAAGCCGAGCCGCGATCCGGGCGAGGAGGGATCGTATTTCGCCACTTCGCCGGTCGGCACTTGCGGATTGATGCGCAGGCCTATGTCGAAATCCTGCCCCGATGCACGCGCATTCTCCAGGATCAGCGCGGCGCGCTGCAACTGGCCGGGCGAATTGAAGATCACATGGTCGGAGAGGCGACAGATTTCCTCGAGTTCCTCAGGCTTGTAGGCGGCCGAATAGGTCGCGATCTCGCCATCGTAAAACTCGCTCGCCAGTCGCGCTTCCCACAGGCCGGACGTGCACACGCCGTCGAGATATTCGCCGATGATCGGCGCGGTCGACCACATGCTGAACGCCTTGAGCGCGGCCAGCGCCTTGATGTCGGCAGCATCGCGGATATCGGCCAGCACTTGGCAATTGGCGCGCAGCCTCGCCGCGTCGACCACGAATGCGGGGCTTTCGACGCGGGAAAGATCGAAATGAGCGAAGGCGCCCGGATCGCCTGCTTTGGTTTCCATTGATTCAGCCCTGTTGTCCCGATGCGACCAGGGCATCGATCTGTTGTTCGGTCAGCTTGTGCACCTGCGCCCGCTCGGCATCGCCGATCTCGTCCCATTGCATCACGGCTTTCGATACCTGCCGCCCGCTGGTGAAGGCAACCAAGCTCGAGATAAGCATGATCGCCTGCAATTTCGCCTCGCCGCTTGGTTGCGCGTTGCCGCGCGCCGCATCGAGCAAATCGGCGACCAGCTTGATTCCTGGAGCCCAGATGCTTTCGTAGAGGATCGTATAAGCCTCGCCCGGGCTGTGCATCTCGCGCAAGACGAAAGCGCTGCGGACGGAGGCCTCGCGCGATCCGGCGAGGAGTTCGACCAGTTCGCGCATCACCGCCTTCAAATGCGAAACCGATGCCGCGCGATCGCGTGTGTTGGCGAGATATTGCGCGGCGGCCAGCGAGCTTTTGCCTGTCCCGCGCGCAAAATCTTCCACGATTGCGTGGGCGCATGCGAGATAGAGCGCGTCCTTGGAGCCGAAATGGTAGTTGATCGCCGGCTGGTTCACCCCGGCAAATGCCGCGATGGCGCGCGTACTTGTCGCTTCGAAACCGTCCTTGCCGAAAGCGAGGATGGCGGCATCGAGTATGGCGCGCTGGGTTTCCGCGCTCTTGGCATACTTCGCATGCGGCATCGCCCGAGAGGCTGGAGAAGCAGTCATGCGCGCCCCATAGTCGAATGACCCGCCAAGCTCCATAGGCCCGGCATCATCGAGGCCCCTGCAGTCAGACGGCTGGACGATACTGGCTGGCGTCGGTGATGAAATCCGCGTGGCCATAGGCCTCGAGCATACGGGCGAGCTTTTTGACGAGCCTTCGCCCGGCCCAGCCCCGCACCCCGGGAATTGCATCGAGAATCTTGTAGAATTTGATCTGGCCCTGCACGAACAGCAGCGCGCAAATACCTGCAAGCTTGTCGGAAGCGTTCATCGTCACGCCAACGCTGGCCGCGAGCTGGCGGTTTCCGGCCATGAAGTGATTGATGAAGAACAGCTTGGAAAAGCCGCTTTCCATCCAGTCCCTGATCTTGCCGCTCAGCCCGTCGCCCTGAGACATGTCGGCAGCCATCGTCGCGCGCAGCAGGGCGCCGCAGGTTTCCGGCTCGAACTCGGCGCGCAAAGTGGCCTGGCGCAGCAGCCATAGCCGTTCGATCTCGCGCGGCGTCTCGCCCAGCAGGTCTTCGGGAAGGCCAAGCAGGAAACAGCGATAGCGCGCCAGCTCGACCCGCGCGCGTTCCTGCGGAGTGAACTCCTCGCGCCCGCTGTCCAGAACCTCGCGCGCCATCAGATAGGTGCCGATCAAGCCCGCCGGCATCTGGTCCACCTGCGGGATCGGCACGCCATAGACCGATGCGTCCCACTTGCCGCTGCGCGCAATGTTGGCGCGCACCATCGAATGCATCAGGCGAACCTTGGCGGCCGCCTTGAAACCGGCACCGAAGCGGCCGAGCGCCCCCGGCATCAGGGTGGAAGTGAAGAAGCTGCCCGTCTCATAGGCGCGCCTCGCGGCAGTGCCGTTGGACAAAGTGCCGGTCAGCGCCATCGGCAGCGCCGAATATTTGTTCATGAAGGTCGCGATGAACGCGCCGCGCAGTACGAAAGGCGTCAAATGGACATGCCCGTTGCGCTCCTGCCGGGCGCCCTCTTCCACCATCTCCATGTCGAGCCAGGCGGGATTGGCCTCCATCGCGGCGATGAAGGCCGCCAGTTCGGGCGGAGCATTTTCGACCGCTTCGATGCCCTTCTCGCAAGCCAGTTCCAACATGTCCACCAATGCGCGGAAGCCGTATTGCGGCATAAGCGCGGCATAGGCATCCGCCACGCGATCCCCGGTCATCGTATAAGCGCGGATCGTTTCGAACTTCTCCCGGTCGGACAGCAATTCGGCGCGGAGATCGAGGAAGCGCTCCGGCATCTCGACCTTGTCGGAAAGGTCGGTCGAAAATCGCTCGGGCATGCGCGTGAAATCGATCGCACCGTAGATCGAGGGGATCGCTTCCTTCTGCGCGATCACGTGATCGGGCAGGAACGGAGCCTGCATTTCAGTTACGGGATCGAGCGCAGCAGTGGCCATGGGCGTTCCTTTCGCCCATGAATTTATATCACGTGATATAATTGTCAACAGCCAGCGAGGAACGCGCCTTGTCTGCGGCAGAGGGTCCGATCAGAACTCGACCGGCCCCGGCAATTCCTCGACCGTCCACGGCAGGCCGTGCTTGTTGAGCATGTCCATGAAGGGATCGGGGTCCATTTCTTCCATATTGAACACGCCCACTCCGGTCCAGATGCCCTGCACCATCATCGCGCTGCCGATCATCGCGGGAACGCCGGTGGTGTAACTCACAGCCTGGTTGCCGGTTTCCTCATAGGCGGCCTCGTGGCTGCAGATGTTCTTGATGTAGAACGTCTTCTCGCCCGACCCGTCGAGCGCTTCGCCGGTGGCGATGCAGCCGATGTTGGTGTTGCCCTTGGTAGTTTCGCCAAGCGTCTCGGGCTTGGGCAGCACGGCGGCTAGGAACTGCAGCGGGATGATCTCCACGCCCTTGTACTTGATCGGCTCGATCGACGTCATGCCGACGTTCTGCAGCACGGTGAGGTGAGTGATGTACTGATCGCCAAAGGTCATCCAGAAGCGCGCGCGCTCCATCTCCGGATTGAACTTCGCGAGGCTTTCCAACTCCTCGTGATACATCATGTACATGTTCTTGGGGCCAACGGCTTCAAAGTCGAATTCGACCTTCTTTGCCATCGCCGGGGTTTCGACGAATTCGCCATTCTCCCAATGCCGCGCGGGCGCGGTCACTTCGCGAATGTTGATTTCCGGGTTGAAGTTGGTGGCGAAATGCTGGCCATGGTCGCCGCCGTTGCAATCGAGGATGTCGAGCGTACGGATGGTCTTGAGCTTGTGCTTCTTGAGCCACATGGTGAACACGCTGGTCACGCCCGGATCGAAGCCCGAACCGAGCAGCGCCATGATCCCCGCTTGCTTGAAGCGGTCGTGATAGGCCCACTGCCAGCTATACTCGAACTTGGCCTCGTCCTTCGGCTCGTAATTCGCCGTGTCGAGATAGTTCACGCCCGCTTCGAGGCAGGCGTCCATGATCGGCAGGTCCTGATACGGGAGCGCCAGATTCACCACCAGCGAAGGCTTCACCTGGCGGATGAGGTTGACCATCGCCGGCACTTCCTCGGCATCGATCTCATAGGTCGCGATGTCGACGCCGGTGCATTCCTTCACCGAAGCGGCGATGGCATCGCACTTGCGCCTGGTGCGGCTGGCGAGATGGATATCGGAGAAAATATCCTTGTTCATCGCCATCTTGTGGACGCAGACCGAGCTGACGCCGCCGGCTCCGATCACGAGGACAGTGGACATAATGGACAACCTTTCGAATTCGAATCTTGCGCGCTGTCTAGTCGAATGCGCTAAGAGCGCAAAATGATCCTTCAAACTTCCCGCCAGCCCAGCCGCGACGGCGTGCTCGAAGCAGCCGAAAAAATCGCGGCGATCCTGCCACCTACGCCGCTGCTGCCGGCCGAGATTAACGGCGTGCAGTGCTGGGTTAAGGCCGAAAACCTCCAGCCGATCGGCGCGTTCAAGATTCGCGGCGCCTGGCACAGGCTGACTGCGCTCAGCGACGCGGAGCGCGAAGCCAGTGTCGTGGCGGTATCTTCGGGCAACCACGCGCAGGGCGTTGCCTGGGCTGCCAAGCGGCTCGGCATTTCCGCAACGATAGTAATGCCGCACGATGCCCCGCAAGTGAAGATCGACGCCACGCGCGCGCTGGGCGCCGAAGTGGTGCTGTACCAGCGCCCCGGCGAGGATCGCGATGCGGTTGCCGCGCGGCTGATCGAAGAACATGGCGGCACGCTGGTCCATGCTTTTGGCGACTCCTGGGTGATCGAAGGCCAGGGCAGCGCTGGTATCGAGATCACCGCGCAATTGGGCCGCGAGCCCAGCCGCATCCTCGCCTGTTGCGGCGGCGGCGGGCTGGCGGCAGGTCTTGCCCTCGCCTGCCCCGGTGCGGAGATCTACCCGGTCGAGCCGGTGGGTTGGGACATGGTCGGCCAATCGCTCGCAGCGGGCGAAATCGTCCAGGCTGCGTCCGATGCGCCCAAGACCATCTGCGACGCATTGCAGCCAATCGCCACCAAGCAGATAAACCTCGATGTTCTGGGTGGACGCAGCTCGCCCGGCGTCGCGGTGACCGATGACGAGGTGCGCGCAGCCCAGCGCTTCGCATTCTCCCGCCTGCACCTTGTGGTTGAACCGGGCGGTTCGGCGGCGCTGGCGGCGGCGCTCGCGGGCAAGGTTCCGCTCGACGAAGGCACCGTGATCATGCTGACGGGCGGAAATGTCGACCCCAAGGCCTATGCCGCGACGATCGCGGGACAGGTCTAGGCGCCCAACAGGTTTAAGTTGCATTTGACAATTTAATATCAGCTGCGCAGTCTCTCCGCATAGAGGGGAGAAATATCATGCAAGCTCAAATGCTGGCACCCGCCGCCGTACTCGTGGCGTGGTCGATAATCATGCTGTTGTGGACCGCCGGAACCCGCTTCCCGGCATTGGCCAAGTCCGGAATGGACCTCAAGAACGCCAAGCCCGGCGGACGCGGGCAGGATCTTGAAGGGGTCCTTCCCGACAAGGTGCAGTGGAAGTCGCACAACTACACGCACCTGATGGAACAGCCGACGATCTTCTATCCCACGGTCATCATCCTGGCGATGATGGGCGCCGGGGCGATCGACGTGCTGCTCGCCTGGGCCTATGTCGCGCTGCGGATCATCCATTCGCTCTGGCAATCGACCGTCAACGTCGTCTCGATCCGCTTTCTGCTGTTCATCCTGTCTACCCTTGCGCTTACTGCGCTGGCGGTGCGTGCACTGTCGGTCACGCTGCTTGCAAATCCGGGAGTGGTCGCATGATCGGGATGGACATTCTTCAGCCGGTCGTCGCGCTCGCGGCTTGGACCATGGTGATGTGGGTGTGGATGTATGCCACCCGCATCCCGGCCATGAGCAAAGCCGGGATCGACGGCACCAAGCTGGTCGGCAGTACCGGCGCCAGCCTGCGCGAGAAGCTGCCCGATCAGGTGAACTGGAAGGCCGACAACTACAACCACCTGCATGAAGCGCCGACCGTGTTCTACACAATCGCGATCGTGCTGGCGATCATCGGCCAGGGTGACGGGATGAACGCGCTGCTGGCATGGATCTATGTCGCGCTGCGCGTGGTGCACTCGCTGGTCCAGGCCACTGCCAATGTGGTGCTGGTGCGCTTCGTCCTGTTCGCGCTGTCCAGCCTCGTGCTGATGGCGCTGATCTTCCACGCTTCGATCAGCGTGTTCGACATCCATATGTGAGGAAATGGGGGCTCCCGCAAAAGCAGGGGCTCCCTATTCCTTCGCGGCCATCGGCGTGTCCGAGGCAAGTTCCCGGAACACCTTGAGCGACCCGTCGTCCTGGCGCTTGAATATCAGGATCCAGTTGCCCGCTTCCGGCACGACCTGGCCTGTCGCCGGGTCAGTGAACGACCAGCTGTAATCGGCTGAGTAGATCGCCAGATCTCCGGCTTCCGCCACTTCGACGCGAACATTGCTGGCTTGCAGGCTCACACCCTTGTCCGACAACAATGACTGGTTGTTCGCCAGCGCCGCCCCAGCGCCCACCACATTGGGCAGGCCATGGCTGTAAAACTCATAATCCGGCGAATTGAACTGCGACGTGGCTTCCGCATCGTGATTGTTTACCGCTTCGACGATCGCGCCGACTTTGGCCTCGACTTCCTTGGCGATCGCATCGCGATCGACCTCGTTCGAAACAGGCGCACCGCACGCGGCCAGCGATGCAAGCGAAGCGATCAAGACCAACTTGTTGGTGGCACGCAACATGATTTCCTCCCCCCTCGGCAATCGCCAAGGGTGGCATGGAACCGCCTTCGGCTCAATCGATCTATTCGGCTGCTTCGGTCGCTTCCGCCGCGAAATCGAGCGTGGCGAGGAAGCGCTCGGCATCGAGCGCGGCCATGCAGCCCATCCCGGCGGCCGTCACCGCCTGGCGATAGGTGTGGTCGGTCACATCCCCTGCAGCGAAGACGCCGGGAATAATCGTCTTGGGCGTGCCCGGCTCGGTAAGCAGATAACCGCTGTCGTCCAGCGGCAGTTTGCCCTTGAACAGTTCGGTCGCGGGCGCATGGCCGATCGCCACGAAGGCTCCATCGACTTCCAGCGTCGAGATATCGTCCGTCTGGGTGTCTTCCAGCTCGAGATGGTGCAGCGCGCCGTTCTCGCCCGCCACGAAACGCTTCACCGCCTTGTTCCACAGCGTGCTGATCTTGGGGCTCTTGAACAGCCGCTCCTGCAGGATCTTTTCCGCGCGCAATTCGTCGCGGCGGTGGATAAGCGTCACGTCGTCCGAATGATTGGTGAGGTAGAGTGCTTCCTCGACTGCGGTATTGCCGCCCCCGATCACCGCCACCTTCTTGCCGCGGAAGAAGAACCCGTCGCAAGTGGCACAGGCGGAAACGCCCTTGCCGCCCAGTTCCTGCTCGCCCGGTACGCCGAGCCATTTGGCCTGCGCTCCGGTGGCAATCACCAGGCAGTCCGCGATATATTCGTCGCCACTGTCGCCCACGGCGCGGAAGGGTGATCCGCTCGCCAGATCGACCTCGATGATCGTGTCCCACATCATCCGTGTGCCGACATGCTCGGCCTGCTTCTGCATCTGTTCCATTAGCCACGGGCCCTGAATCACGTCGGCGAAGCCGGGATAGTTCTCCACATCGGTGGTGATGGTCAGCTGGCCACCCGGCTGGATGCCCTGCACCACGATCGGTTCGAGCATGGCGCGCGCGCCATAGATCGCCGCGCTGTAGCCAGCCGGGCCCGATCCGACGATGAGCATTTTGGTGCGATGGGTAGCCATAATGAATTCCTGTTCGAGTGGCCGACTGACTTAGGGCGTGCGCCCCCGCGCTTCAATTCGCGGGTGCGTGGAATGCCTCAGGCATCCACAAGTTGCGCTTTCAGCGCTTCGCGCATCGGGGCGTCGACCCCCAGAACCTGTTCAAGATAGGCATCGGCCGAACCGAAGCGATCGGTCAGTGAATTGCGAGCCGCATTCAGATAGGCCGCATCCACGCCCATGATCACGCGCACGGTCGCTTCGTCGATCCCGCCGTATTTGTCGCCCATCAACTCCATGCCGTGCGCGATGCGCTCCTCATTGTTGGGCGCGTCATTGGTGAGGAGGTAGTCCGCCATGGCATCGTCGGGGTGTACGCCCAGCACGTGGTGCAGAAGGTCCACCGCCATTCCGGTACGGTCCTTCCCAGCTGCGCAATGGACGAGGCTCGAGCCCTTGCCTTGCGCCAGCGCCGCGAAATAGCGCCGCAATATGTCGTTGAGGCCAACGCGATCGGGCAATGCGCCATAGAGGTCGACCATCGCCTTGTGCGCGCTCTTGGCGTCGACGCTGCCTTCGGCGGCCTGCAAATGCGGGGCAAGGCCAGCTGTCTCTCCGTCGAAGAAGAGAACTTCGCCCGAGAAGCCCTCGGGCCGGCGGCAAGTCTTCTGCGCCCGCTCGCTATGGCCGCGCAGGTCGATCACATGCTGCAGGTCGAGCTTGGAGACAGTCGAAAGATCATCCTCGCCCGCATCGGCGTGGTGGCCCGAACGGAACAGCAGGCCGGTCTTCACCTTGCCTCCTCCCGCAACCGAATAGCCGCCATAATCGCGGAAATTGTGAATGGCCGTGGTGGTGAGGAAGCGGTTGCGAATCATGTTCCCTGAGGTGGCAGCGCTGGGCGCACACTTCAAGATGCGCCGCCCCGACAAAAAAGGGAGCCGGAGCCCTGCCCGGCTAGCGAAATTCGAGTCCCGCGAAAGTGCCGCTCTTTCGCCAGCCGTCTATGTAGGTGAAATAGCCTTGCGCACCGGCCGGGTGGCCCAGCGCAAAGCGTTCCTGCTCGCCATATCCCTGCCCTTCGTTATTGTAATAGCCCGGCGTGCATTCGGTGCTCCCGATCCGCGCGCCCGGCCCCGTCATTAGGAATTCGATCCACTTCTGCTGCGCCTCGGCGCTCGGCTCGACCTCCGAAAAGCCTTCCCGCTGCGCATGGCTGACTACAGTCGCCACCGTATCAGCATGGTCGACCAGATTGTGCGGATAGTTGGCGATAAAGGCAGCCGCCTGGTTCTGCTGGACGAAAAACAGGTTCGGGAAGCCATGGACATGCAGCCCATGGAAAGTCCGCATCCCGTCCTTCCAGTAATCGGACAGCTTCAACCCGTCGCGACCGGTCACATCATAACCCGAGCGCGAGACGAAATCGGTGCCCACCTCGAACCCCGATGCATAGATGATGCAATCGACCTCATATTCCACGCCGCCCGCGATCACGCCCTTTTCACTGATCCGCTCCACGCCCTGGCCGTCGGTGTCGATCAGGTGGGTCGAGGGGCGGTTGAAGGCCTGGAGGTATTCGTCATGGAAGCACGGGCGCTTGCACAGCTGGCGATACCACGCCTTGAGCTTCTCTCCCGCTTCGCCGCCCACAATCGCCTCCACGCGTGCGCGGATTTCGCTCATCTTCTGGTTATCGGCATCCTCAAAGGCAGCCATGATGTTTTCGGGCGTTCGCTCTTCGGGCGGCATGCCGATCACTTGCGCGCGGATGCGCTTGCCGAGATCGGTCCAGCCGTCGTCGACGAGGTCTTCGGCAGGGAAGCCGATGCCCAGATTGGCGACGAAATTCTCCTGCCATTTCTTCTGCCAGCCGGGCTCGTTCACGTCGGCGAACCAGTCCGGATCGATCGGCGCATTGTTGCGCTCATCGACCGATGAGGGGGTGCGCTGGAACACGAAGAGCTCCTTCGCGTCGCGTGCAAGGTGCGGCACGCATTGCACCGCGGTCGCGCCCGTTCCGATGATCGCCACACGCTTGTACGCCAGCTTGCTCATCGGCGCGCCTTCGGGCGTGCCGCCTGTATAGGCATAGTCCCAGCGGCTGGTGTGAAAGCTCTTGCCCTTGAAGGTCTCGATCCCGGCCAGGCCCGGCAGCTTGGCGACATGCAGCGGGCCGGTGCCCATGCCGATGTAATTCGCGGTGAAGGAATCGCCGCGATCGGTACGGATCAGCCAGACCTTATTCGCATCGTCCCACTCAAGGTCGGTCACCCGCGTGTGGAACAGCGCGTTTTCATAGAGGCCGTAATGCTCCCCGATGCGCGAGCAATGGTCGCGGATTTCCGGGGCATGGGCGTATTTCTCGCTCGGCATGTGCCCGGTTTCTTCGAGCAGCGGCATATAGATCATCGATGCGGTATCGCATTGCGCGCCGGGATAGCGGTTCCAGTACCAGGTCCCGCCGAAGTCGCCGCCCTTCTCGATGATGCGGTAATCCTCGATCCCCGCTTCCTTCAGCCGCGCGCCAACCACCAGCCCGGCAAAGCCCCCGCCGATGAAGGCGAAGGTCACATGGTCGGTCACCGGATCGCGCGGGACGACGGGGTTGTAGGGATCGGTCGCGAGGTCCGAAAATTCGCTCTCAAGCCGCCTGTACTGGGCCGAACCATCGGCGCGCAGGCGCTTGTCGCGCTCCTCAGCATATTTGCGCCTGATCGCATCCCTGTCGATCGCCGGTGCCGCTTGCGTGCTTACCAATTGCTCTCTCCCAGTTCGATTCTTAACCGGGAAGGTGCGGCAACTTGGCCGCGCTGGCAAGCCGCGGCGCCCTATGGAAACTGGTAGCGGCAGAGGGACAAGCCGCCCCTCGTCACGCGGGAACGCTCGCTCCTAATCCTGATGCGCTTCCTTGTAATGGCGCTCCAGCCATTCCGCACCGTAATCGTTCGACGGATCGCGAGCGATCGAATGGACATGGTTGAATTCGTTCTCGCCGGATCGTTCGCGGACGTAATCGATCACGATCGAAGGTCCCTGGACCCGGAACATATAGCGCGCGGCAGGATCGTCGGTCGGCCCCCACCAGGCGAAATACAGGCTGTCCATTCCATCGCTTTTTATCGCCGCGCGTTGCCGGGCGGCGGCCTCGTCCGATGCATCACCAAGGTACTCGTCGATCAGGCCGTGAAGCAGCTTTAGCTGGACCGGATCGAGTTCCGAGGCTGCGATGCCGGCTGGCGCACCCAAACGGCCCTCGCGCCCTTTGCCAAGGAAAACGTCTCCATCGACGGCGTTGGCAAGCACCGCCTGGCTGACCTGCTCGGGCTTCAGCGAAGCAAGCAACGCAGAGGCACGATCCGCCTCATGCTGCAGGATACGCCATCCGGCATAGCGCCCTTGCTTCACGATTTGCGGATTTGCCCCGAGGAACAGCGGAGTGAAGGCGATCCTGTTGTCCGAAACGGTGATATTGGCGGCAAAGTGATGGCCCGTCACCATCCAACCCCAATCCTTTTCGCTCGGGTCGCCGAACACCGAAACGAAGAACTTTTCCGTGTCGTAATTGGCAATGAAGGATTGGGCCTGTGCCTTGTTCGGATCGCTGTCGGGCATTGCCGCGATTGCGCCCGCCGCAATATCGTGCAGCACATCCTCATGCCACATGATCGTGGTTGTCTTGAAATAACCCTGGCTGGACAGGGCCGCAGCCATCATCGCGTGCAGGGCAATCCTTTGGCTGGGGGCCATATCGGCAACCGCCAGCCCCGAACGCGGCGCCATCCCGACCGGAAGGTTGGACCAGTTGGTCCTCGCGTGGTTGTCATCGAGCGACGCCATCACCTGGCTGCGCTGCGCATCATCAAGGCTCTCTAGGAAAGCGACGGTCGCTGCCCTCATCGCCTCGACCCGAGCCTCGTCGAGCGCATGCTCTTCCGATTCATGAGCCGCAAGCTGGGTGACCGGAACCGCGACTGCCATCGCGGCAATGGCCACCGAGCGTATGAAAGCTTTCATAGATTTATTCCCCCGGACCCGGGTGAAGCCTATGACAGGATCGCGCCGCCTGCAAATCGGGAATGCTGAAGCCCGTCAATCGGAGCCTTTCGCGGTCTCCTGCTCGATCACATAGAGATAGTCGACATAGGCCATCGTCGCTTCATCGAGCCCGTTGACCTTGGGATCGCTGCTCTTGATCAGGAACCATTCGTTGGGCGCATGCGCACCGCCGCCGCGGCTGAGGCCGAATTGCGAAGCGGGAAGATTGAGCGGCGGCCCGTTGAAGATCACGCCCGGCCAGCTACCGGCATTGCGCGGCCTGATCGAGTAAGCGATGCCGGTCTGCTCGAACAGCTTCTTCTGGGCTTCGATGAGGATGCTGTCCTCTTCGGTTTCGTTCGGCCCATAACCGCCCGAAACAGTGATCTGCACATCGTCGAAGCCGCGCTTGGCGAGATGCGCCTTGAGCTTGCTCACGGCCTCGTCCCCGGTCATCGCCGGGACAAGACGGAACTCGAGCTTGGCTTCTGCCCGCCCCGGCAAGACGGTCTTGCCGCCCGGGCCGGTATAGCCTGCGATCAACCCCTGGATGTTGACCGTGGGCTGGGAGTAAAAGCGCTCAAGGCTCGTGATGTAAGGCTCGTCGTCGATCCATCGGCCGACCCCCAAAAGCACCTTTTCCTGATCTTCCGGATTGAGCTCCGCAATCTCGGCAATCAGCTGCTTCTGCCGTTCGGTAAGAGGGCGAACATTCTCGAACCAGCCGTCGATCGCAGGCGTGTGGCCATCATCGGCAACCAGCGTGTCGAGCGCCTTGACCAGCCGCCACGCCGGGTTTTCGATCCGCGCATGGTTCGAGGAATGGATGTCGGTCTTGGGGTATTTGTCGGACGTCTCGCCGCCAACGACCAATTGGAACTCGACCGCGCCCTTGGCTCCAAGCGTGATATTGGCGCTGCCATCCTTGCTTTGCGCTGCGGAGGGGATGAACACGCCGATGCTCTTGGCTAATGCGTCGCGCACTTCGGGCACTGCAACGACTTGGTCGAAATGGGTCGAAGCGACTTCCTCTTCACCCTCGGCAACCAGCACGAGATTGACCGGCAGTTTGCGTCCGATGGCCTGGATCGCCTTGATGGCCGCGAGGAATGCCATCTGTGGGCCCTTCTGGTTTACAGCGCCGCGCCCGATCATCACCAGCCCTTCACCCGGACGGTCGACCAGCCTGCCCTCAAGAGGCGGCGAACTCCATTCCGAAGGCTCGAACTGCTTCACGTCATACATGAAATAGATGCCGACGGTGGTCTTGGCTCCCGCATCCAGCGTTGCGAAAACCGCGGGCACGCCATCGGTCGGGATCATCTTGGCCTGCTGGAAGCCTGCATCGAGCGCCAGTTGCCGCATATATTCGGCGCCAGCCGGGGTATTGCGCTTCTCGGCCGCGATGGTCGGCAAAGCAATCCAGTCCTGCAATGCCTTGACGGTAACATCGCGCTGCGCTTCCACGGCGACCAGAACCTGCTCGCGATCAGGCGTTTCGGCTGCCGCCGGAATCACAGCAAATGCAAGAAGCCCCAACGCGCTCACGCCAAGAATACGACCGGCCATATTTTTCTCCCGATGGTCAAGCGCCGCGAAGCTAACAGCGGATCGACGCTTCGCAATGGGTTTCAAGCAGATTGCAAAAAATTGCCTCGCCACGACCACGCTGCAGAAGCTGCTCGAAGCCCTGCCATGGAAGGACTTCGTGCAGGTGCACCGGTCTTTCATCGTGCGCCGCGACCGGATTTTCGAACAGCGCCGGGCATCGCTGTCGCTGGATAACGGCATCGAGGTTACAATCGGCCGATCCTGTCGCAAGAACGAGATCATTTGAGGCGATTTCGGAAAAATGTTGGTAGCGGAGGAGGGATTAGCTCTCGCTGTCTCAAAAACCCCAGAAATCTGCCGTTTTTTGTGCCTCGTCGAACCTCTCTTTGGCCACCTTTTTGTACCACTGCAAGTCTGAAAGAACACGCTGAGGGTCCGACACTGCAGACGCCGTTCAGCGAAGCCCCCGTTTCGAACTGATCGAGCGTAAAATGCTGCGGTATCATCGGTCATCGGGAGGGAGGAGAACTCGGCCGGTCTTGACAGTACGTTGAGTTTCCGAGTGCGTACGATCTGCAGAAGTCGAAAAACCTGGATCAGCAGGTGTCCCTTTGGGGCGGGCTGCCGAACTCTACAGTTAGAGAAAGACCTCCCGAGGGTGGTTCCTTGCTCCGGTTGATTGATCCATCGGGTTCTAAGAACACGCAGTCATCGGCAGCGTAGATAACGGACATCCGAAAGCCGAATTTCTGAACGGCATTTAGCGCAGTAACCTCAAGAAACCTGCGGGCGTCGGCGTCGAGTGCGCCAGTTGCCTCGTCCACCCCAGGATGGATGAGTTGAGAGTTCTTATGTGCGATCCGCGCTGACGGCGAGCCATTGCTCAAAGACAGTCGTTCGCACTGATATACCGCAGCCGCCAGACGAATGACGATGTACGGAAAGCCTTGCTCACCGCGTGCGCATGCGTCTGCAGTAGGCATGGCTCCAGACTAGCGCGAAGCCAGATCAGGGCAAGGCACACATGCCAGCACACGCTAGCTGCGCTGTACGCGCACCAGATCGCCATCTAGCGGCATCCTGTGAGTGCGGGCGCGGCCTTATGGCGGGTCCTCCAAGGACCTCCAGCGTTGCGGGGTATTGTCAGCGCAAACCTCTCCGACACAGACGATTTCCAAAAACCAATTAGGACCTCAAAGGCACTATTGGGCCATGAGCCAAGGCGGAGGCCAACACTTCGCTGAT
>NZ_JAZDQV010000010.1:0-100102 GCF_036324225.1 Altererythrobacter litoralis | reverse complement strand
CGCAGACGCTGACCGTAACCGTGAGCGACGGGACCAACAGCACGACCGTGCAGGTTGCGCTGAACGAGACCGATGTGGATGACGTACCTCCGGCGATTACAGGTCCGAGCGGTGGTCCGGGAGCGAGTGCCTCGGAACTTTCGGTGAACGAAGGGCAGACCAGCGTGACGCGGTTGCTTGCTGACAAGGAAGTCACTTGGTTGATTGTTGGCGGTAACGATCAGGGCAAGTTCGAGATCGCAGAAGATGGGACGATCACCTTTGTGGCCGCGCCCGACTTCGAAGCGCCGACCGATAGCGACACGAACAATACCTATATCCTGACCGTGACTGCGACGGATGCTGCTGGGAATATCAGCACGCAATCGATTACGGTAACAGTACTCGACCTCGACGATACAGGGCCGCTAATCACTGGCCCGAGTGGCGGTGAGGGTGCTGCAGAGTCAGCGATCACTATCAATGAAGGGCTTACGGCAGTAACCACCTTCATGGCTAATGAGGAAGTAACCTGGTCGATTGATGGCGGCTCGGATGCAGCCAAGTTCCAGGTAGATCCTGAAACAGGTGCAATTGTGTTCTTGGTTGCACCTGACTACGAAAATCCGACCGATGTAGGCAGTAACAACACTTATGTGGTGCGCGTGAAGGCTGTCGATGCTGCGCGCAACGTAAGCTACCAGACTTTGACCGTGGCGATCGTAAATGTTGATGAGATAGGGCGAAAGCTGGACGAAATTGGCGACCAGCTGCGCACTAGCCTGCGGACTTATGCCATTCATGGCCTAAGCGACATGCTGAGCTTCAATGAAGCGCTCATGCGCGGGGCCAACGATGATGCCTGTTCTGATCCCAGGGATCTGTCAGGTGCTGCTCGAGCCAACCAGAGTGGCGGTAACGTCGATCTCCAGTATTCCCAGCGGTTGTCGGAATGTGGTCGTCGCCATCAGGTATACGCTGCTGCGGGCCTGACCTATTCAAATGTAGGTGGGAACTGGAATTCGCGGATCTTCTCGGCGCTTCGCTTCGAGACGCGGCTGGATCAAGACTTCACTGTCGGCCTTAGTGCTTTGGCCTCGCGATCGAGCGACGAGTTGATTGGCTTTGACCATAGCTCGATTTCGGACACGAGCCTCCAGGTTACAGCATATGGCCGCTACCAGCTCACCGACGATCTGCGCGCCGGTGTCTTTGCTGGCTTGGGCAGAACCTGGTATGATTTTGGTCTTACCGAAAGTGATGGCTTTGTTCTTGATGGGACCATGCGCGGCCGGCGTCATCTATTTGGCTGGATGCTGAGTGGAGATCTGGCTGTTGGCGACACGGTGATCACCACCGACGCAATATTGTCTCGCGCTGTGGAAAGGCTAAGCTCGGCCAGCCTTTCCGCTCAATATCTCGGTGAAAACCGTTCGGTTATCGCATTCGATGTCGGAACAGTCGATGTCACTCGTTTGAGTGTGCCGGTAACAGCGCCGATCACCTTGGCAGGTTCGTCAGAAGAATACGGTGCTCTGACGCGATTGTTGGTCAGCCCTGGCCTGCTGTGCGAAGACAATGCGGTGGATAGCTCTGCCATGCGGTGCGGTTATCAGCTGGGAGCAAAGCTTGCAGCTAACGATGATAGTGGACGTCACCGTTTCTATGCTGACTATCGATGGGAAAGCGTGGCGGGTATGCAGCGCTCAGTCATAGGATTGGGCTATGCATACCGTTTTGGCGGGTCTGCCGGCCTTGAGTTGGCAGTTGAAGCTGGCCATGCGCAGGCTAACGATAACCGGGCCCTCCTTAGCCTGCGTTTGGCTCAGTAGCTTGCCGTCTCGTTGGCTCGTATAAGGCCGATAAAGCGCCTAATCATGTGATGAGGCGACCCTCTTTTTCGCCGTGTACGCGACGGTGCGCGTCCAGCCGGAGCTAGTTATATCGGACGCCCCGATCTTGATCTATCTCGGCAGGAGATGTGGGGGTTGAGTTTTCAATACGCTTGAAAGCAAATTCGTACATTTGTCTATCATTGACGATTAGCTCCGCGCTTGACGTGCCAAATGTACCCCTACGAATGACCTGTACAATTTTAATCCCGAGCTCACTTCCGCTACCCCTAGGCAGCACTAGAGCATAAAACTTCAGATCCTTGTCGGTAGCCGAGCCCTTGTCACCGCTGGCTCCGCGCTTACCGCTTACCTGCCCAGTCGCTCGATCAATGACGTCAAGCTTGTAGCCGGCGTCTTTGAAAACGGCGACCGTTTGCTCAAAGGCGGTCTCGATAGGCATGTCATAGAACTGTCGTTGATAGTTGTTATCCAGGCTAAATATCGAGCGGTCCGGCTGAAGGGCCGATCCGCTCGCGCACCCTGAAAGCGACAAGGACAAACACACGCCAATTGCTAAACTTTGCGCCTTGCTCACTCGTAAAATCCCTTAGTTAAGTTCGACCTATATCTCTGATTATGCCGCGGGCGAAAGTCACGCAATCTATAAATTCCTAAGATCCAAATAAGCACAGCCAAGCGTCATGCCTTACCCCAGCGCGATATCCGGCGCGTCTTCCTGCTTCATGCCGACCACGTGATATCCGCCGTCGACATGGTGCGTCTCGCCCGTCACGCCCGATGACAGGTCGGAGAGGAAATAGAGCCCTGCTCCGCCGACATCCTCGATTGTGACATTGCGCCGCAGCGGCGAATTGTACTCGTTCCATTTGAGGATGTAGCGGAAATCGCCGATCCCGCTCGCCGCCAGCGTCTTGATCGGCCCCGCGCTGATCGCGTTCACGCGGATGTTGCGCGGCCCGAGGTCGTTGGCGAGATATTTCACGCTGGTCTCGAGCGCGGCCTTAGCCACGCCCATCACATTGTAGTGCGGCACGACCTTTTCCGCGCCGTAGTAGGTCAGTGTCAGGATCGAGCCGCCACCGCTGCCGTCTTCCTGCAGGGGCGGCATCATTTCCGCAGCACGCTTCGCCACCGCGACCAGCGAATAGGCCGAGATGTTCATCGTCATCAGGAAGTTTTCGAGACTGGTGTCCACATAGAGGCCGCGCAGTTCGGTCTTGTCCGAATAGCCGATCGCGTGGACCACGAAGTCGAGCCGGTCCCAACGCGCCTTGAGCGCGTCGAAAGCCGCGTCGAGCGCTGCCATGTCGGACACGTCGCATTCGATCAGGAAATCGCTGCCCAGCTGTTCCGCCAGCGGCCGCACGCGCTTCTCCAGCGCTTCGCCCTGGTAGGAAAAGGCCAGTTCGGCCCCCTGCTCGGCAAGCTTCCTGGCGATGCCCCAGGCCAGCGATTTGTCATTGGCAAGCCCCATGATGAGCCCGCGCTTGCCTTCCATCAGTCCGGGCATCATTTCGCTCATGCCTCGTCCTCCTTTTGCTGCTCGTCGGCTCCGGCCGTAGCTTCCTCTTCCTCGGGCGTCACGGCCAGAGCTGCGTTGAGTTCAGCGCCGATAACCATTCCGAGGCCGATCAGCCAGAAAAAGAACAGCGCGATCATGATCCCGGCAAGGCTGCCGTAGGTCAGGTTGTAGGTAAAGAAACTGCGCAGCACCGGCGGTAGCGCTGCAGTCACCACGATCCACCATAAAGTTACGACCGCGACGCCGGGCCACTTGGGATAGCGGCGCGCGCGATAGGCGGTGGGCGTCAGCGTAAAGAACAGAACGTAAAGCGAGCCGAACAGCACCAGGGCCGGAACCAGTTGCGACAGGCGCAATTCGGCGACCGAGCCGACGAATTCGGGGAAGCGCGCCTGGATGATCTGTTCGGATGCGCCGATCACCACTTGCGCGAACAATGCCACCACCAGCAGGACAATCGCCGCAAGTGTGAAGCCGGTAGAAATCAGGCGATACTTCCAGAAGGCGCGGGTGGGCTGAGTTCCATAGGCGCGCCGCAATATGTCGCGGATGGTCTCGACCAGACTAGAGACTGTCCACAGAGCCACGAACGCGCCGACCCATAGCAGCAGGCCGCTGCGCGCGGCCATCACGTCCCGCGCCACCGGCTCAATCGTGCGCGCCACCGTCGGCGGCATGGCGACCACGATGGTATGCACCAGCGCGTCCTGGTGCGAGGCGTCGCCAATCAGCGCGAACAGTGCGGCGCCAAGGATGAAGAAGGGAAAGATCGCCAGCATCGCCAGGTAGGCGAGGTTGCCGGCATGGATAAACCCGTCGTTGAAGGTGCCGATCGCGGTGCGTTGCACCGCGCGGAAAGCGCGCGTGCCGGGGCCGACGAGATACAACACCTTGCCGTGCAGCGATTTGGCCTCCTCTCGCCGGGCTTCGGGCGAAAGCGAGTGGATTTCGTGCTCTTCCAGGTGCGGAAGCTCGAAATGGGACAAGCTCAGACCCCCAGGCTGGCGCGCGGATTGCTCCCATCCTGCCAGCCTTCGAGCCGTTTGGCCAGTTCCTCGGTATCTTCGGGCAGCTGGATCTCGAGCGTCACCATCTGGTCGCCGCGCCCGCCCGCCCTGGTGGTCCAGCCCTTGCCCTTAAGTCGCATCACCGTGCCGCCGTGCGTGCCGGGCTTGATCGTCAGCATCACCGGCCCATCGACCGTGGGGCATTTCACCTGCGCGCCGCGAAGCGCTTCATCGAGCGTTACCGGCAGGTCGAGCCGGATGTTGTCGCCGTCTCGCACATAGAAGGGGTGCCCGCCCACCGAAACGGTGACGATGCCGTCGCCCGCACCGCCTGGCCCCTGCTGCCCCTTGCCCTTCAGCCGCATCTGCGTGCCGTCTTCTACCCCCGCGGGGAGCTTGAGGTCGATCGTCTTGCCGTCGGCCAGCGTGATGCGCTGGTCCCTGCGTGCCGCGGCGTCGACGAAGGATACGGCGAGGCGATAGGCGATGTCTGCGCCCCTTTGCGGCGGGGGCGGGCGGCGCTGGCTGCCGAAGCCGCCGCCCATTCCGCTCGACCGGCGGCCGCCACCGCCGCCGAACAGGCCTTCGAACAGGTCGCTCAAATCCATGTCGCCATTGCCAAAGCCCTGGAAGTCCTCGGCGCGGAAACTTCCGCCCTGGCCGACCCCGCCGCTGCGGAATCCTCCCCCCATTCCGGCGAAGGGATTGGCCGGATTGCCTTCGGCATCGATCTCGCCACGGTCGTATTGCGCGCGCTTATCCTTGTCGCTCAGCAAGTCATAGGCCTTGGTGACCTCGGAAAAGCGCTCGGCCGCATTGGGCCTGTCCTTGTTGCGGTCGGGATGCAGCTCCTTGGCGAGCTTGCGATAGGCGCTCTTGATCTCCGCTTCGGAGGCGGTGCGCGCGACGCCAAGGGTCTGATACGGATCTGCCATAGCGTGTTAGCTAGTTACAGCAGCGCATTGGCGCAAGACATGGTGCTTTCTGGCGGCTGATAGGGAGGATAAGGCTTGGCGCAAGCGCTGTGATCGCCCATATCCTCCGTCCAGCCCAAACAGGACCGAGAGCCATGCCAAATCCTACGCCCGGACAGATTGCCCGCGTCGCGGAAAGCGAGATCCCGTCGGGCGATCCGCTGGCGCTTTTCGCGCAGTGGTTAGCCGAGGCAGGTGAATCGGAACCCAACGATCCCAATGCCATGGCGCTGGCAACCGCGAACTCCAATGGCTCACCTTCGGTTCGAATGGTGCTGCTGAAGGATCATGGGCCTGACGGGTTCACCTTCTATACCAATGGCGACAGCCGCAAGGGGGAGGAAATCCGCGCAAATATGCAGGCCGCATTGCTGTTCCACTGGAAGAGCCTGCGGCGGCAGATTCGGATCGAGGGCAAGGTGTATGAAGTGGAGCCAGAATTGGCAGATGCTTATTTTGCCAGCCGAAGCCGCGATTCGCAGCTTGGTGCCTTGGCTTCGGACCAGTCGCGCCCGCTTGCCTCGCGCGGCGAACTTTTGGCCCGCGTCGCCAAGGTGGCCGCGCGCCATGTGGTCGGTTCTGTGCTCAGGCCGCCTCATTGGACCGGGTTCCGACTTGAACCTCAAAGAATGGAATTCTGGATGGATCGCCCCTTCCGCATTCACGACCGGCGGCAATTCGACCGTACAGAGGATGGCTGGACCAACACGCTGCTCTATCCATGAGCCACGCCTCGCTCACCCGCAGCGCCGCCTACGCTTCGATCGCGACCGCATTGTTCCTGGCCGCGCTCAAGCTGTGGGCCAGCTGGGTCACCGGTTCGACCGCGATGCTCGGCAGCCTGGCCGACACCACGCTCGACCTTATCGCCAGCCTTGCCACGCTGCTGGGCGTGTGGGTCGCTTCGCATCCGGCAGACGAGAACCATCGCTTCGGGCACGGCAAGGCCGAAGCGCTGGCAGCGATATTCCAGGTGATGCTGATCACGCTTTCTGCGGGCGGGATTGCCTTGCGCGCCGTCACACGGCTGGTCGAAGGTGGGCAGACAGCTGCGGCGGAAGAGGGGATCGCCGTCTCGCTCGTCGCGATCGTCGCGACCTTCGCGCTGCTTGCCTGGCAGCGCCACGTGATAAGCAAGACCGGCTCGGTCGCAATCAAGACCGATCATATGCACTACCAGTCCGATATTCTGCTCAATCTCTCGGTGATTGCCGCGCTGGTGATCGACCAATTCTTGGGGTTCGGCGCAGCGGACCCTTTGTTCGGGCTGGGGATCGCTCTCTGGCTGGCCTGGGGAGCTTGGCGCGCCGGGGGCGAAGCGATGGACCATTTGATGGACCGCGAATGGCCCGAGGAACGGCGCGAGGAGTTCCTGGCGGTGCTGGCCAAGCATCCCGACATTCGCGGAGTGCACGATTTGCGCACCCGCACCAGCGGGGCCGACGATTTCGTGCAGTTTCACATGGCGGTCGATCCGCACATGACAGTCGTCGAAGCGCATGCATTGATGGATGAGGTCGAGGAGCGGATCGCGCGCGAGTTCCCCGGGGTCGAAGTGCTGATCCACCCCGACCCCGAGGGGCTGGTCAATGAAGAGGGCGTAGCCGCCGAAGAACTGCTGCCCGATCGCGCGGGCTGAACTTGGGCGCGATGGCCTGCAACCGCGTCGATGCATTCGTCGGCCCCGGCTGCAAGGGCAACCGTGCAGCGGTCGTCCTGCTCGATGTTCCAGTAGACGAGGCCGCGATGCAGGCGGCGGCGCATGGCTTTGGCGAGCCTGCCACTGCTTTCGTGCAACTTGCACCCGTCGACGGGGCGCATCCGGTCCGCTGGTTCGCCCCCGATCGCGAGATTGCGCTGTGCGGGCATGGCGCGCTGGCGGCAAGGCATCTGCTGCTTGCGGGGGCCGAGGGCGATGCCGTCACCTTGCAGTCATCAGGAGGGCGCAAACTTGAAATCCGCAAACTCCCCGGTGAGGCGCGCTACGAGATTTCCTTGCCTGCGATCCAGACCGAACCTCACGAATGGCCTGAACTTGCGGCGGCTTTGGGGAGCGAACCAGCCGAGATCCGCTGGAACCCGGCGGGCTATGCGCTGGCGCTGTTCGCGAACCCGCAGGAGGTCGCCGCACTCGCCCCTGACCCGGAGGCGTTGGCACGGCTCGGCAATCTTCAGGTCACTGCCAGCGCCCCCGGCTCGCGTGCTGGCGCAAGCGCCAATATCACCAGCCGCGTCTTTTCGCCGGGCGGGTGCGAGGATGCCGCGACCGGATCGGCGCATGCGGTGCTGGCACCCTATTGGAGCGAAAGGCTCGGGCGCGAGCGGCTTGCCGCTCATCAGGCAAGCGCGCGCGGCGGCTGGTTCGAATGCCGGATGGAAGGAAACAACGTCTGGCTCGGCGGGCAATGCGCCGATATTACCTGACGGGATAGAGCTCGATCACATCGGCAAGCTGCTGCAGCATCGCGATCCGCTCTTCGGTGTTCGAATGTCCCAAACGCACCACGGTCAGCCGCTGCTGCGGCGACACGATGACATATTGACCCATATGGCCGATCAGAGAGAACAGGCTGGCGGGCGCGCGATCGGGGAAGAGCGGGTGCTCCTCCTCGGGATCGTCGAGCGGTCGGTTGAGCCAGGTCTGGAAGCCGTATTGCGGCGAGCGCGGGCTCGGCGTCACCATCTGCTCGACCCACCGGCTCGGCACCAGCTGCTCGCCGCCGGGGCCCGTCCCTTTGCGGCGCAGGAACTCGCCGAGTCTCGCCCAGTCGCGCGCGGTGCCATGGATCAGCGACCCGCCGATCAGCGTGCCCGAAGCGTCGAATTCGGGCACCATGCTGGTCATCCCCAGCGGCGCGAACAGGCGCGCCTCAAGGAAATCGGCAACCGCACGGCGGCGAATCTCGGGGTCCTCGCTGTCGGTCAAAGCGCGCGCGGCGATGTCGGCCAGGATCACGCTGGTGTTGCTCGAATATTCGAATTTCGCACCCGGCTCCGCCTCTAGCGGCTGTTCTTCCGCCCAGCGCGCCATGTCGTCGCGCCCGTCGAGGAACAGCATCCGTACTTCGGAGGATTCGTAAGGCGGGTCGCCCGCTTCAGTATGGCGCAAGCCGCTGCTCATCTGCAGCAATTGGCGCAAGGTGATCTCGCCGCGCGCATCGCCCGAGCGATGCCAAAGTTCGACCGGCGCGCGCTCGTCGAGCCGCAGTCTGCCATCGGCCACCAGCATGCCGATCATCACGGCAGTCACCGTCTTGGCCATCGACCAGCTGACGAAGCGCGTGTCGGGGCCATAACCGGGCGAGTAACGTTCGGCCGCAACCTTGCCGTTCTGCATCACCACCAGTGCGCGGGTTTCACCCAGCCCTTCGCGCGTGAACAGGTCATCCACTTCGCGCGCCAGTTCGCTTGTGGGCGCACCGGCGTCCGCAGTGATTGCGGCCAGCGCATCCTCGCTCAGCGGTGCCGGTTCCGGCGGAACATCGCCGCATGAAGAGAGGGCTGGCAGCAGCGCAAGTGTGGCGATAGGAAGCAGCGACCGCAGGGTGTTCATGGCGCCCTCACTCGCGCAAGCAGACAGGATTGGCAATGGCAAAAGCCCGTACCTCCAGGCCCGGATCGCGCAGAAGCCGCGGCTGGTGGATCATGGCGATCACGCTCGCCGCGCTGGCAGTGGCCGGCTGGTATTACTACCCGCCGGCCAAGGCCTATGCTCACACCGCCACCGCCTATTCGGCGCGGGTGGCCTGCTCGTGCCGCTTCGTTGCGGGGCGCAGCCTAGAGGATTGCGAAAAAGACAAGCTCGAGGGGATGGAATTCGTCACTTTGGTCGATGATCCTTCGACCCGGACGGTCACAGCGCGTTTTCCGCTGATCGCGGTCGATCATGCGACCTATCGCGAAGGCTTCGGCTGCGTTCTCGAAAAGTGGGAAGACTGATCGACGGTCCGCGGCGCGGCGCTCAGGCTGCGCTTTCGGTATCCGCGATCCAGCCGCCGCCGACCACGCGCTCGCCGGCATAGATTACAGCCGCCTGCCCGGGCGCAACGCCATATTCGGGCTCGGCAAAGCGAATCACTGTTCTTGCGCCGTCGCCCAGCGGCCCTTCGAGCGTCACCGGCACCGGCTTCGCCAGGCTGCGAACCTTCGCAGCGAGAGGCGCGACGGGCAGCGGGCCGATACGATTGGTTTCGATCAGTGTGGCGGCTGAAACCGCCAGCTTCCGCTTGGGTCCCACCCGTACCTCTGCGGCGTCGGCATCGAGCCCGACGACATAGAGCGGTTCGGGCTGTCCACCGATCTCGAGCCCGCGGCGCTGGCCCACCGTGTAATGGATGATGCCCTTGTGTTCGCCCAGCACTTCGCCGGTTGAAGAATGGACGATCTTTCCCGGCTGACCGCCTTCGGGCCGCATCTTCTTAACGATCTTGGCATAATCGCCATCGGGCACGAAGCAGATGTCCTGGCTGTCAGGCTTGGCCGCGTTACGCAGCCCGGCCTGCTCGGCCAGCTCGCGCACCTGGCTTTTGGGCAGGCCGCCCAGCGGAAAGCGCAGGTAGTCGAGCTGGTCGTCGGTCGTGGCATAGAGGAAGTAGGACTGGTCGCGCGCGGGGTCGAGCGCGCGGTGGAGTTCCGGCCCTGCCGCGCCCATTGCGCGCCGCACGTAATGCCCGGTGGCGAGGCAGTCCGCGCCCAGTTCGCGCGCCATGCGGAACAGGTCAGTGAATTTGGGCCCCATGTTGCAGCGGATGCAGGGCACGGGCGTGCGCCCCGCGAGATATTCGTCTGCAAACTGCTCGACCACTTCTTCGCGGAAGGCGCTTTCGTGGTCCAACACGTAATGCGCAATGCCAAGCCGGTCGGCGACCGCGCGCGCGTCGCGGATATCGTCGCCCGCGCAGCAGGCGCCCTTGCGCCCCGTTGCCGTGCCATAGTCGTAAAGCTGCAGCGTGATGCCGATCACTTCGGCTCCGCTCGCTGCAGCCAGCGCGGCAACGACCGACGAATCGACTCCGCCGCTCATCGCCACGACGATGCGGCTTTCGTCCGCCAGTTTCGGCAAGTCGAACAGGGTCTCGGGCGACAGCCCGGCCGCAAGATTGGCTGCGATGGTCATGATCGATGTGCCCCTTACACGCCTCGCCCGCGCCAATCCAGCACTGCGTCAGCTGCGCCAAACAACGCAAATCCGGCGGACGTAATCCTAAACGGGGCGTAAACCCGGGCTTTACCCGTTCTTGACGCTCTCGCGTGTATCCATGCTGCATGATATTCGACAATCGGCTCACCATTCCTGATTCCAAGCGCGCGTCGCGCGGCAAGGCCCTGCGCGCTTTCGGCTGGGCGGAACTGACCGCGCGGATCAATGCCGCGCGCGACCTGCGCTCGCTGCTGGAGAGGGACAATTTCCTGATTTCCGCCAGCTTTTCCGACGCGGCGGCAGGTTATTTCTCTTCAAGAGAACAGGGGAAACCGGACGTTAACCCTCATTCTTTAACAGGGCAGAAAGCTTGCGATGGCATAGAGTTTTTCGCCGACGGTGAAACGGCAACAGGCGACTGAGAGATATAGATGATTGAAAACCAAAATATTCGACCTGCTCAGGTGATCGGTCCGCTCGGGGAGCTGCTGACGATCGACGACCTGCCTGCGCCTGGAACCAAGCGCTGGGTCGTTCGCCGCAAGGCGGAAGTCGTTGCGGCCGTGAACGGTGGCCTTCTGACGATCGACGAAGTGCTCGAGCGCTACAACCTCACGCTTGAGGAATTCGCTTCTTGGCAGCGTGCGGTCGACCGTTCGGGAATGCAGGGTCTGCGTGTCACACGCATCCAGCACTATCGCGATCTTCACGAGCGCCAGCTCAAATACTGATTCATTGAACCGATAATGTCACGCGGGCGGCGCGGAAGGGGATGCCCTTCCGCGCCGCTTCCTTTTTGCGCAGCCGGGCGCCAAACTTGCCTAATCGCCCCGGGCGGGGGCATAATGCGGGCTTCGAGGAAGAGGAGGCACGCAATGAGTTGGATTATCGCATTGATCGTCGGCGGCATTGCCGGCTGGCTGGCGAGCCTGGTGATGAACCGCGATGCCTCGATGGGCATCATCTGGAACATCGTGGTTGGCTGCGTCGGCTCGGTGATCGGCAATATGGTCGCAGGCCCGGTGCTGGGCATTACCGTCAGTGTGCAGGAGTTCTCGCTGACAGGGCTTGCCGTTGCGGTGCTCGGGGCGGTGATCCTGCTTGGAATTGTCAATTTGATCCAGCGCGGCCGCGTGCGCTGAAGATACGCTCCCAAGCCTTGGCCTTGCCAGCCGATACGCTGTAAGTATCGCAGGAACGTTGGCGAACGCGCTGCTTTATTTGCGTTACATGCGGAACCGCTGCCCATGTTCCTCGTCGTAATACAATGTCGCTGGTCGAGCGGCGCATTGTCGCCCGCGAGGGCTGCGACTAAGAGGTATTGCGCGTAGTGACATATAAGACTAATACACCTCACGCAAAGGAAACGTCATGAATTATGAGACAGCCGTGAGGTCGGAAACCGCCGAGGCGATCAACTCGCGATACGACTTGTCCGGCGAACGGACGGCTTCATCGCGCCTTAAGTGGGTGATTGCAGCCGGGGCGCTGATCATTGCGGCCATCGTGGCTGTCTATTTCTTCACGCGCAACGGCGAAGCGGCCACGGTGGCGGGCGGCGACGACCGTTCGCAGGCCCCGTCAGTGACGGTGATTGCCGCTGGCCAGACGACAGTCGAGGGCAGCCTCAAGACGTCGGGTGCGCTGGCCGCGCGCCGCGCCATGCCTGTAGGCGTGGTCGGCGAAGGCGGGCGTGTGGTTTCGGTGCCGGTCGAGCAGGGACAGTGGGTGCGCGCGGGCCAGATCCTCGCTTCGATCGATCGTTCGGTGCAATCGCAGCAAGCGCGCAGCTCTGCTGCGCAGATCGACGTTGCAAAGGCGGATGCGCAGCTGGCGCAGGCTAATCTTGATCGCGCGCTGCAGCTGGTGGAGCGGGGCTTCGTGTCGCGCGCCGATGTCGACCGTCTCACTGCCACGCGCGACGCAGCGCGCGCGCGGGTTGCCGTCGCCGAAGCGCAGTATGGCGAACTTCTCGCGCGCAATGCGCGGCTCAACATCGTGGCTCCGGCAGCGGGCTTGCTGCTCGAGCGTAATGTCGAGCCGGGCCAGACCGTGAGCGCGGGCTCGCCGCCGCTTTTCCTGATCGCCAAGGGTGGCGAGATAGAGCTGTTGGCGCGGCTGGGCGAGGAACAGCTTGCACGGCTGGCGGTCGGCGTTTCGGCCGAGGTTGTGCCGGTCGGCAGCGACAAGTCCTTCACCGGTGCCGTGTGGCAGATCGAACCGACGATCGATCCGCAAAATCGGCAGGGCACTGCGCGCATCGCGCTGGCCTATGCGCCCGAACTGCGGCCTGGCGGCTTTGCCGGTGTGACCATCAAGACCGGCCCGATCAATGCGCCGATCCTTCCCGAAAGCGCGGTGCTTAACGATTCGGACGGCAGCTTCGTCTATATCGTCGACAAGGATAACAAGGCGCAGCGGCGTGCGGTGAAGACCGGTGTCGTCACCTCCACGGGCATCACGATCGAATCCGGTCTCGACGGGAGCGAGAGGATCGTGCTGCGCGCCGGCGGCTTCCTGACGGCGGGCGAGACAGTCAATCCGATCGTCGGCGGCGCTAAGTAAGGCAGGGGCAATCCAGTGAACTTTCGCAATCTCTCTGCCTGGTCGATCCGCAACCCGGTGATCCCGCTGGTGTTCTTCACCGCGCTGTTGTTCGCCGGCGTGTTCAGCTTCATGCGGATGGATGTCGTCAACAACCCGGATATCGAATTCCCGGGTGTCAACGTCACCATTTCGCAGCCTGGCGCCGCGCCGACCGAGATCGAGAACCAGATCACCCAGCAGGTCGAATCGGCGGTTCGTTCGCTCAATGGCGTACGCAACATCAGCTCGACCGCGCGCGAAGGTTCCTCCAACACTTTCGTCGAATTCGAGATCGGGATCGATCCGAATATCGCGGTGGCAGACGTCAAGAATGCCGTCGACACGGTTCGCGGCAGCTTGCCTGACGGGATCCTAGAACCGCGCGTAACCCGGGTCGATATCGCGGGCGGTTTCCTCGGCATCTTTGCCGTCGAAGCCAGCGACATGACCATCGAACAACTCAGCTGGTTCATCGATGACACGGTCGCAAAACGCCTGTT
Organism: Altererythrobacter litoralis; assembly: GCF_036324225.1. Classification (NCBI taxonomy): domain Bacteria; kingdom Pseudomonadati; phylum Pseudomonadota; class Alphaproteobacteria; order Sphingomonadales; family Erythrobacteraceae; genus Altererythrobacter; species Altererythrobacter litoralis. The sequence continues at coordinate 86,538 of NZ_JAZDQV010000010.1, read as the reverse complement.
GGCGATCGAGGGCATGGCGGAAGTCAGCCGGTTCGGCGGCGTGGATCGCGAGATCGAAGTCCTGCTCGACCCGGTGAAGATGCGCTCCTTGGGCGTCACCGCAGGCCAGCTCAACGCGGCGCTACGCCAGTCCAACCTCGATGCCGGTGGCGGCATGGCCGAGGTCGGCGGAACTCGCCAGTCGGTGCGCGTACTCGGCAACAACGAGACTGCTTACGAGCTTTCGCAGCGCCAGATCCAGCTGGGCGGCGGACGCACGATCCGCCTGTCCGATGTGGCCATGGTGCGCGATGGCTATAGCGAACAGACTTCGCTCGCGACGCTCAACGGGCGCGAAGTCGTCAATTTCCGGCTCGGCCGCGCCAAGGGCGCATCAGACGTCACGGTGTATAATGCGGCGCGCGAAGTGCTTGACGACATCCAGGCGGAGAACCCGAACGTCAAGTTCGTGCAGCTCTTCAACACCGTCAAATACACCGAGGACCAGTACCAGAGTTCGATCCGCGCCATGGTCGAAGGCGCGATCCTGGCCGTGGTCGTGGTGTTCCTGTTCCTGCGCGACTGGCGCGCCACGATGATCTCGGCGGTGGCGATCCCGCTTTCCGCTATCCCTACCTTCTGGTTCATGGATTTGCTAGACTTCAACCTCAACTCCTTGTCGCTGCTGGCGCTTGGCCTGGTCGCGGGCGTGCTGGTCGACGATGCGATCGTGGAGATCGAGAACATCGTGCGGCACATGCGAATGGGCAAAAGCGCCTACCAGGCGTCGATCGACGCGGCGGACGAGATCGGCCTGGCCGTGGTCTCGACCTCCTTCTGTATCGTCGCGGTGTTCCTGCCGGTCGGCCTGATGCCCGGCGTGTCGGGCCAGTTCTTCAAGAACTTCGGGCTTACCATCGTCTCTGCGGTGATGATGAGCCTTGCGGTCGCCCGCATGATCACGCCGATGATGGCGGCTTATTTCCTCAAGGCCAAAGGCCATGCCTCTCATGGCGAAGGGCCGTGGATGGACCGCTACATGAAGGTGCTGCAGTGGTCGCTCCATCGCGGCAAGCTTGAAGCGAGCCGCGATGGCCTTCCCGGTCCAAACCACCGCTGGCTGTATGTAACTTCCTTCATCCTGCTGATCCTACTGCTGATCATCGCACCGGGCGCAGTCGTGTTCGGCCTGTGGAACGTTCTATCAGGCGCCGAGATCCACAACATGCCGGTCACAGCGATCGGGCTCGACGCAGGGCAGGGCGTCGGCTTCATCATTGGCCGCATCCTGATGATTGTCGAACTCGCGCTGGTTACAGCCGTCGGCTTCCTATCGGTGTTGGCCATCCTCCGCCTCTTGCGCATTGTCACGCGCCTGTTCGGTGCCCGGCTTGCCGCTACTTGGCGGTGGATGGAGGCACGCTTCCTTGACCATCGAGTGTGGATGCTCGGGATCGGGTACTTCTCTTTCCTGCTCACCATCCTGTTGTTCATGAGCCTGCCGTTCCAGTTCGACCCTGAAGTGGATGACGACAACAGCCAGGTCGAAGTCGAAATGGTTCCCGGGACGACGCTGGCGACTACCAAGCAGGTTGCCGGCGAAGTCACCAAGCTGCTGCTCGAACAACCCGAAGTCGAACGCGCGCTTCAGGTCACTCGTGAAGGCAGTGCCACGATCTACATGACCCTTTCGCCCGAGCGCGACCGGAAGTCGTTCGAGTTCGAGCGCGAGCTCGGCACGAAGCTGGCGCAATTCCCCGATGCGCGCGTGCGTTTCCGCTCGCAGCAAGGGCCGGGCGGTGGCGGTGGCGGAAGCGGGCGCGATCTTACGATCATGTTGGCAGGCTCGGATCCGGTTCTGCTTAATTCGACAGCCGCCAAGATCGTCGAGGAAATGAAGGGGCTCAACTCGATTGTTGCGCCGCGCATTTCGGCTGACTTGCGGAGACCCGAGCTGATCGTACGCCCGCGCCCCGACCTTGCAGCGGAGCTGGGCGTCACAACCGCTGCGCTGAGCCAGGCGATCCGTATCGCGACCATGGGCGAAATCGAGCAGAACGCTGCCAAGTTCTCGCTTTCGGACCGCCAGATCCCGATCCGGGTCAAGCTGCCGGTCTCGTCGCGCCAGGATCTTGCGACGATCGAGAACCTGCCGGTCCCGATCGCGACGGGTGGCTCGGTGCCACTAAGCCAGGTTGCGGACATCAGCTTCGGCGCCGGTCCGACGACGATCCAACGCTACAACCAGAACCGCCGCGTGTTCATCGGCGCGGACCTTGCGCCCAACGTGCTGCGCGGCGATGCGATGGAGCAGGTCAACAAGCTTCCCACGCTCAATGACTTGCCGAACGGCGTTATCCGCGATGCCGTGGGTGCCGACGAGTTGCAGATCGAACTGCAGCAGAACTTCAGCACTGCACTGGTCGCTGGCGTGCTGCTGGTGTTCGCGGTGCTGGTGCTGCTCTACAAGCGGTTGATGAGCCCGCTGGTCAACATGACCTCGCTTGCCCTTGCGCCCTTGGGTGGCGTGTTCCTCGTCTGGCTGGTCGGCCAGCCGCTCTCTATTCCGGTGCTGATCGGCATCCTGCTTTTGCTGGGGATCGTCTCGAAGAACTCGATCCTGCTGATCGATTTCGCAATCGAGGAGATGGAGACGGGCAAGCGCAAGCGCGACGCGATTATGGAAGCGGGGCACAAGCGTGCCCAACCGATCGTGATGACGACTGTGGCGATGACGGCGGGGATGATCCCCACCGCAATCTCGATCTCGGGTGACGGCGCATGGCGCGGGCCGATGGGCACTGTCGTGATCGGTGGCCTGCTCCTTTCGACGCTGCTCACGCTGCTGATCGTCCCGGCCGGCTTCAGCCTGGCCGACGGGGCAGAGAAGCGCATCGGGCCATGGCTGCGGCATCGCTTCCTCACCTATCGTCCGGGCGACGACAAGCATGGCGGGGTCGCGCATCCGGGGGCGACGCCGGCTGAGTAATTCCGCACCATATGTGCTAGGCGCGTGTGGATGACAGTGCACGCGCCACCCACTGCCTACCGTTTCGGCGGCGAGCCGCTCACTGTGGATCGCGCGCGACGCATGCGCTGGACCGCCACCGGCATGCTGGCGGCGATGGCGGTGCTGTTCTTCTCATCCTATCCCTATATCGGAGTCCATCCGGCGTGGGGCTATGCCAATGCCTTTGCCGAAGCGGCAATGGTTGGCGGCCTGGCTGACTGGTTCGCGGTGACCGCGCTGTTCCGGCACCCGCTCGGCATACCGATCCCGCACACTGCGATCATCCCCGACAACAAGGACCGCATCGCGGACACCATGGCGCAATTCCTGCGCGAGAATTTCCTGACCCCGGCAGTTGTCGCGCGGCGTATGGCAGGGATGAATGTCGCGCGGGCGATCGGGGACTTCCTCACCGCCCCTCCGCGCAGCGGCAGCGAAGGCGACGGGCCTTCGCGGCTTGCGGGCGGCGCGGCGGAACTGCTCGCCGAAGTGCTCGAATCGCTCGATCCCGACCGGCTTGGCAACCAGGTGCGCGCAGGGCTGGGCGCGCAATTCGCCAAGATCGACGTTTCGCCGCTGCTAGGCCGGATGCTTCAAGGCGCGATTGCCGACGGGCGGCACATGCCGCTGATGGACGGTTTCATCCGCTGGGCGGGCCTGACGCTCGAAGACAATGAAGACACGGTGCGCCAGATCATCGAATCGCGCGCCAACTCCGTGCTGCGCTGGACCGGGCTGGACGAGCGCATTTCGGGCTCGGTGCTCGACGGGCTCTACAAGCTGCTGGCCGAAGTGCTGGTCGACCCAGAACATCCGCTGCGCAGCAAGATCGAGGAAGGCCTGTCGAAGCTGGCGGAAGATCTGCAGCATGATCCCGTGACTCGCGAGCGGATCGAATCGATGAAGCGCGACCTGATCGAGAACCCCGCCGTGGCCGATTGGTGGATGGGCGTGTGGGAGCGGATCCGCCATTCGCTGATCCGCCGCGCGCGCGATCCCGAAAATGCGCTGGGCGGCGAGATGCGCAAGCTGCTCGTGGAAATGGGGATAGCGCTGCAGCAGGACGAGCGGCTGCAGATGCAGATCAACCGGCTCGCCCGCCGCACCATGGTGGGTGTCGCCACCCGCTATGGCGGGCAGATCGTCCAGCTGGTGTCAGAGACGGTCAAGCGCTGGGACGCGGTGACGATCACCGGGCGGATCGAGAGCGCGGTCGGCCGCGACCTGCAGTTCATCCGCATCAACGGAACCATCGTGGGCGGGCTGGTCGGGATGACGCTGCACGCGATCACGGGTCTGATGTGAGTGGAGGGCTCGGGCGTCAGCTGATCTTGTAGGTGATGTTGGTTAGGTAGAATGACCGCATGGGCTTGCCGTGAACATCAAGCGCGGGCTCGAATTCCGCCCTTTCCATTTCCTTGCATGCTGGCGAGTCGAGTGACTCGGTGATGGTGGCATTGCTGATTTCGCATTCGGAGACGCTCCCATCGGGCTCCACGATCACGCGCATCCGGAAAATCCCACTTTCGCCTTTCCGCAAGGCTTGCATCGGGTATTTATCTTGAATGCGCCTGGTCACTGCTTCGGCATTGGCCCACTTCGCTAAACGCGTCATGGTTTCATGGGCTGCTCGGTCCAGCCCCCAACTCTCGACAAAATTCAGCGAACATTCGTTCAGTACCTTGATGGCTTCGCCCAGATTTCCGGTATTGAATACGACCGAGCGCTTTCCTTGGTGCATGGTGATGGCGCTGATTGAGCTAGCTGCCTCGACATCCAGCCGGGGCAAAGGATCCAGCCCGGCGTCCGACGCAGGCTCCCTTTCAGAGCGAGGCTTCTCGAAAAAAACCATGTTGGAGTAGATCAGCGACGTGCCGACACCTTCGGTGTCGCCCAACATTGGCCGATACTTTCCGACAGGCGCAAACTCACCAAACTGGACAGTGATCCGATCTGGCTGGCGAAACTTCTTGAAGGCAGGGCCAACAACGATGAGCCCGAAGCCGGACTTCGGCCCACCCTGATCGATGAACAGGATGTGCCGGTTGTCGCCTTCGCCGAAAATCCGCGCCAGGCGACATTTCTCGTCGCCGAAATCGACGTTCCATTGGCTGCTCGGTTCGAGCACAACCGGGGCGTTCTTGTCATCTTGGGCCAATGCGGGTGCAGCCAGGCTGGCGCTCGCCGCAAATGCCAATGCAAGCACGATGCGATCCATAAAACAAAACCTCCGACAGGCTTCTTAGCCCGCCGGAGGTTTGTATCAAGCTTCAGGAATTCTGTAGTTTTACAGCTTTTCCGTCAGTTCCGGCACCGCCTTGAACAGGTCGGCGACGAGGCCGATGTCCGCGACCTGGAAGATCGGGGCGTCCTCGTCCTTGTTGATGGCGATGATGGTCTTGGAATCCTTCATGCCGGCGAGGTGCTGGATCGCGCCCGAGATGCCGATTGCGATGTAGACTTCCGGCGCCACGATCTTGCCGGTCTGGCCGACCTGGTAATCGTTCGGCACATAGCCTGCGTCCACCGCGGCGCGCGAAGCGCCGATGCCGGCGCCCAGCTTGTCCGCCAGCGGAGTGATGACGGCTTCGAAGGTTTCCGCATCCTTGAGCGCGCGGCCACCCGAAACGATCACCTTGGCGCTGGTCAGCTCGGGGCGTTCGCTCTTGGCGATTTCCGCGCCGATGAAGCTCGACAGGCCGGCATCGCCGGGGCCCGAGACGGCTTCGATTGCAGCCGAACCGCCCTCGGTCGCCGCCTTGTCGAAAGCGGTGCCGCGCACGGTGATCACCAGCTTCGGATCCGTGCTCTCGACGGTGGCGATGGCGTTGCCGGCATAGATCGGCCGGGTGAAGGTCTTGGGGCCTTCGACCGAGAGGATGTCGGAAATCTGCATCACGTCGAGCAGTGCCGCGACGCGCGGCGCGATGTTCTTGCCGGTGGTGGTGGCAGGCGCGACGAAAGCGTCGTGATCGGCCATCAGCTGCGCCACCAGCGGAGCGACGTTCTCGGCCAGCCCGTTGGCATAGGCCGCGTCATCGGCGACATGGACCTTGCCCACGCCGGCGATCCTGGCGGCCTGATCGGCCACTGCGCCGCAGCCGCTGCCGGCCACGAGAAGGTGCACTTCGCCCAGCTTGCCCGCTGCGGTGACCGCGGCGAGCGTGGCATCCTTCATCGAGGCGTTGTCGTGTTCGACCCAAACGAGAGTTTTCATGTGTGAATCCTTTCCAGTCCGGGCCGCTTACGCGATCCCCAGCGCCTTGAGCTTGCCGACCAGTTCGTCGACGTCGGCGACCTTGATCCCGGCCTGCCGCACGGGCGGTTCGGACACGGTCAGGGTCTTGAGGCGCGGCGTGATGTCGACCCCGTAGTCGGCCGGGGTCTTGGTCGCGAGCGGCTTCTGCTTGGCCTTCATGATGTTGGGCAGCGAAGCGTAGCGCGGTTCGTTGAGGCGCAGGTCGGTGGTGATGATCGCGGGCAGCGACAGCTTCACCGTTTCGAGGCCACCGTCGACTTCGCGCTTCACCGTCACGCTGTCGGCATCGACCGAGACTTCATTGGCGAAGGTGCCCTGCGGGCGGCCCATCAGCGCAGCGAGCATCTGGCCGGTCTGGTTGCTGTCATCCGAAATCGACTGCTTGCCCAGCATCACGATGCCCGGAGCTTCCTCGTCGGCGATCGCCTTGAGGATCTTGGCCACTGCCAGCGGCTCGACCTCTTCCTCGGTCTCGACCAGGATCGCGCGGTCGGCGCCCATGGCGAGCGCGGTGCGCAGCGTTTCCTGCGCCTTGGCCGGGCCGATCGACACCGCCACGATCTCGGTCGCCTTGCCGGCTTCCTTGATGCGGATCGCTTCTTCGACCGCGATTTCGTCGAACGGGTTCATGCTCATCTTGACGTTGGCCAGGTCAACGCCCGTGCCATCCGCCTTCACCCGCGGCTTCACATTGTAGTCGATGACCCGTTTCACGGGCACGAGGATCTTCATGGGGGTTCCTCCCTCTGCAAATCTGTCGAGCGCCCTAGCTTGCGTTTACGTAAACGTCAAGCGAGGGCGGCCCCGGATGTTCGCGGCGTTCAGGCCGCCTTCTTCACTTCGGCAACGATCTTGCGCGCTGCGTCGCCCAGATCGTCGGCGCTGACGATCGCCAGGCCCGAATTGTCGAGGATCGCCTTGCCTTCGTTGACATTGGTGCCTTCGAGGCGGACCACCAGCGGAACCGAGAGGTTCACGTCCTTCGCCGCCTGGATGATGCCGTTGGCGATAACGTCGCACTTCATGATGCCGCCGAAGATATTGACGAGGATACCCTCGACCGCCGGGTCCTTGAGGATGATCTTGAACGCGGCGGTCACCTTCTCGGTGGTGGCGCCGCCGCCCACGTCGAGGAAGTTGGCCGGGAAAGCGCCGTTGAGCTTGATGATGTCCATCGTCGCCATGGCCAGGCCCGCGCCGTTGACCATGCAGCCGATGTTTCCGTCGAGCTTGATGTAGGCCAGGTCGTATTCGCTGGCTTCGACTTCGGCCGGGTCTTCCTCGGTCACGTCGCGCAGCGCTTCGACATCCTTGTGGCGGAACAGCGCATTGCCGTCGAAGCTCATCTTGGTGTCGAGCACCAGCAGCTTGCCGTCCACGGTTTCGACTAGCGGGTTGATCTCGAGCATTTCGCAGTCGAGGTCCATGAAGGCGGTGTAAAGCTGCTTCGCCAGCTTCTGCGCCTGCTTGTTGAGGTCACCGGTAAGCTTGAGCGCGAAAGCCACTGCGCGGCCATGGTGCGGCATGAAGCCCTGCGCCGGGTCGATCGTGATGGTCGTGATCTTCTCGGGAGTCGAATGGGCGACTTCCTCGATGTCCATCCCGCCTTCGGTCGATACGATCATGGCGACACGGCCCGATGCACGGTCGACCAGCATCGAAAGGTAGTATTCCTTGGCGATGTCGACGCCGTCGGTGATGTAGAGGCGGTTGACCTGCTTGCCCGCTTCGCCCGTCTGGATGGTGACGAGCGTGTTGCCGAACATTTCCTTCGCGTTCGCTTCGACTTCCTCGATCGATTTGGCGAGGCGCACACCGCCCTTGGCGTCGGGGCCCAGTTCCTTGAACTTGCCCTTGCCGCGTCCGCCGGCATGGATCTGCGCCTTCACGACATAGAGCGGCCCGGGCAGCTGCTTGGCGCCGGCGACGGCCTCTTCCACGGTCAGCGCGGCATAGCCGGCAGGGATGCCGATGCCATATTTCGCGAGCAGTTCCTTGGCCTGGTATTCATGAATGTTCATGCGAGGGGCGTGTCCTTTGTGTGCAACTTGTGCCGGAATCGTTTGCAGCGCGCCTAAGCATGGATTGGCCGCCTTGAAAAGTGGCCAATCCCGGTGCAGTGCCGGTGCTGTCAAAATGATGGGCAGCCCGTATCCGTGATCGACAGCCAGCGACTTGAAGCGATTGTCCGCGAAGCGGGGCGGATTGCGCACGATCTGTGGCCGGGCGCGGGCAATCATGTGGAGAGCTGGGAGAAGCACCCCGGCGCGCCGGTTTCGGCGGCTGACCTGGCGGTCGACACTTTCCTCAAGCGCGAATTGGGCGCGCTGCTGCCCGCTGCCGGGTGGCTTTCCGAAGAGACTGCGGATTGCGGTTCGCGCCTGCCGCGCGACCTTGTGTGGCTGGTCGATCCGATCGACGGGACGCGCGATTTCCTGCGCGGGAGAAGCGGCTGGGCGGTTTCGGTGGCGCTGGTAAGTGCCGGTCGCCCGCTGATCGGGATGCTCAATGCGCCCGCGCGGGGCGAGGAATGGCTCGGAATCGCAGGCAAGGGCGCGTGGCGCAACGGCGCGCCGCTCCACGCTTCACGGCGCGCCATTTTCAGCGGCTCACGCGTTCCGGCCGATCATTTGCCGCGCGAAGACAGCGACTTGACGCTGGTCGACAAGCCCAATTCGATCGCGCTCAGGATCGCGATGGTCGCAGCTGACGAAGCCGATCTCGTCGCCACTCTGCGCTGGGGCTATGAATGGGACATCGCCGCAGCGACGCTGATCGCGCGCGAGGCGGGAGCCGAAGTGACCGACGCGTTCGGCGACCAGTTGCGCTACAACAAGCGCGATCCGCGTGCCTTCGGGCTGCTGGTCTGCGCGCCGCAGATCCACGCCGATGCGGTTGCGCGGCTGGCCGAGCGCGCGGCGGAACTGGCGCCAAAAGCCTCTCCGCAAAACGGGGGCTGACCCGAAGGCCGGCCCCCTTCATTCATTGCCGTGTGCGGAATTCCTACCGCTGCTGCGCCTGTGCGGCGCGCACTTCCTCTTCGGTGAAGGGGATGATCTTGATTTCGACACGGCGATTGCGCGCACGGCCCTGTTCGGTCCCATTGTCCGCAATCGGCATGGTTTCGCCGAAGCCCTGCCAGCGGATGCGCGCCTGCGAGACGTCGCGCGACATCATGTAGTTGGCGACGGTTTGCGCGCGCCGTTCCGACAGCGTCTGGTTGAAGGCGTCCGATCCGGTCGAATCGGTGTGGCCGTAAACATCGACCAGGCTGTTGGGATATTTGATGAGGCTGTCCGCCACGCCGTCGAGCGTTTCGCGGAATCCGGGCTTGAGCGTGGCGCTGCCGACATCGAAGGTCACGCCGTCCGGCAGGTTGACGAGGATCGCCTGGCCATTGTCGACTTCGGTTACGTCGACGCCCGAGCCTTCGGTCTCTTCCTTCAGCTCGCGGATCTGCTGGTCCATGCGATAGCCGACATATCCGCCCGCGGCGCCGCCTGCGACTGCGCCCACGATGCGCCCGGTCTTGCCGCCAATCGCGCCGCCTAGCAGGCCGCCGAGCACCGCGCCGCCCACGCCGCCGATGGCGGTGCGCGAAACTTTCTGCTCGCCCGTGTTGGGATCGGTCACGCAGCCGCTCGTTGCGACCAGTGATGCCGCTGCGAAGCTGGAAAGGACGATACGTGATGTCTTCATGGAAATTCTCCTTATCACCGGCACGCGTTGGTGCCTTCTCACGCCCCCGGCGACTGCGCCTCCCCCGCAGGTGGCTGCCGCTCTCCCAATGTTTCTAGGCCTTTGCAGCTTGCTGCGCAATGAAGCTGGCAAGCCGCCGCATTTGTGCTAGCGGTTCCAGCCGTGACACCATTTCCCTGGCCAGATGCACTCATCATTGCGGGGTTGATCCTGCTCAACGGCGTATTCGCCATGTCCGAGCTTGCGATTGTCTCGGCCAAGCCAACGCGCTTGCGCGCCAAGCGCGACAAGGGCTCGGCCAGCGCGCGCGTGGCGCTGAGCCTTGCTGCCGATCCGGGCAAGTTCCTTTCGACCGTGCAGATCGGCATCACGCTGGTGGGCATCATCGCGGGCGCCTATTCGGGTGCGAGCCTTGGCGGCCCGGTGGGCGAGCGGCTGGAAGCGCTGGGCGTGCCCCCGGAATGGGCGGGCAATGCCGGTTTCGCGCTGGTGATCGCGCTCACGACCTATTTCAGCCTGGTGGTGGGAGAGCTGGTGCCCAAGCAGCTGGCGCTGCGCCACGCCGTGCCGATCGCGCTGGCGATGGCGCGCCCGATGGCATTCCTTGCGAGGGTCGCCGCGCCGCTGGTGTGGGTGCTCGACAGCTCCTCCGGCCTGCTGATCCGCCTGATGGGCGTGCGCCCCGGCGGGCATTCCTCGGTCACCGCCGAAGAGCTGCACATGATCTTCGCCGACGCCACCCGCTCGGGCGTGATCGAGGCCGAGCAGCACCAGATCCTGGCCGGCGTGGTGCGGCTGGCCGAGCGGCCGGTGCGCGAATTAATGACGCCGCGCCCCGAAGTCGACTGGATCGACGCCAATGCTGACGAAGCCGCGATCCGCCAGCGGATCGAGGACAGCCCGCATTCGCTGTTGCCAGTGGCGGACGGTTCGCCCGACACGATACTGGGCGTCGTCAGGGTGCGTGAAGTCCTCGCTACGCTGGTCGCGGGCAAGAAGGTCGATCTCAGGAAACTGATGCGCAAGGCCGAAGTCGTGCCCGACCAGCTTGACGCGATGGATGCGCTGCGAGTGCTGCAGCAGTCCGAAGTCGCGATGGCGATGGTGCATGACGAATACGGCCATCTCGACGGTATCGTCACTCCGGTCGATTTGCTGACTGCGATCGTCGGCGAATTCGTCAGCGACCAGGACCAGGGTGAAGGGCCGCTGGTGATCGAGCGCGAAGACGGCTCGCTGCTGGTTTCGGGTGCGCTTTCGGCCGATGTGCTGGCTGACCGGCTGGGGCTGGAATACGAAGACAGCCGCGAATTCGGCACTGCGGCGGGCTATGTCCTGTCAGTGCTCAAGCAGCTGCCCGACGAGGGCGACCATTTCCACGACCAGGGCTGGCGCTTCGAAGTGGTCGACATGGACGGGCGCCGCATCGATAAATTGTTGGTCAGCAGGGAAGAAGCCTAGTCGCGGCCGCAATAGCCGCCCGGCCTGCTAGGCCCAGGCCGGTTCAGCGCCAAAACTCGCGATAAATCAGGAAGGTATTACAGCTTGGGCGCTGGCGCCGTCGCCTTCGGGCGCGGCCACGATGTCGCGGGTCACGCTGCCCTTGGCGACCGTGTTGGTGTCCGGATCGCCCACTGATGAGCGGATACCCGGAGCTGCCGTGCCGGCGCGGTCGATCGCGCTGGTTTCAACCGGGCTGCGCGGCGAGGGGCCGCCGAACAATGCGTCGAGCGCCTGGCCCGCAGCCGAACCTTCGGACGGGCGCGGCGCGCCCGGCGCGGGCGGAACGAGGTTGAAATCGGGCGGCACCACCAGCGGCGCCTGCCGCTGAACGGCGAACTCGTCGGGCCGCTCGCGGTTGAAAATGCCGCTGCCGCCGCATCCGGCCAGCATCGCGCTGGTGGCAATCAGGAGGATCGGGGTCTTCAGGCTGGGCATTACATTACTCTCCATGGGCCGCGTCGCGGCCGCTCAACTCGTCGGCGCGTCCTTTTCGCCGACGAAAAAGGAACGGGCAAGGATAATCACGACGCCGATGGTGATAGCGGCATCTGCGACATTGAAAATCAGGAAGGGGCGGAAATCCCCGATATGGAAATCGGCATAGTCGATGACATAGCCAAGCTGGCTGCGGTCGACGATATTGCCGAGCGCGCCGCCAAGGATGAGGCCGAGCCCCACGATATCGCCAAGCAGCTTCTCGCGCATTATCCACACCGCCACCACCAGCGCGATCAGCGCGGTGATGCCCACCAGGATCCAGCGCATTTCGGCGCTGGTCGCTTCGAACAGGCCGAGCGATACGCCGCGATTCTCGGTGTAGCGCAGGTCGAAGAAGGGCAGCAGGTCGATCACATAGCGCTGGCGCAATTGCAGCGGCTCGATCACCAGCCACTTCACGAACTGGTCGCTGGCGAAGATCAGCGCGGCAATGCCGAGGCCGATCAGCCGGTTGCGCGTGAAGAGGTCACTCACCGACCACCTCCTCGCACCTGCCACATAGCGTGCCGTCTTCCGAAACTTCGGGCAGCAAGCGCCAGCAACGGCCGCATTTGTGGTCAGATGATTTGGTAATCATAGGTTCGCTCACGCTCTTGTCGAACGTGACTGTCCCCGTGATGAACAGCTCAGAAAGGAACTCCGAATCCCGATAATCGCCAAGGATTGCATCGAGGTCAGGCAAGGTAACATTCGCTTCTAGGCTCGAGCGGATCACCTTGTCGCGTCGCAGAGGCTCAATGGCCTCATTCACGCTTTCCCGAAGTTCTCTCAAGCCTTTCCACTTAAGAACGAAATCCGTGTCATGTTTGACTGACGGAACCTCGGGCCATTCGTTGAGATGGACGCTGCCGCCATCGGGGTAGCGCGAACCCCACACTTCTTCCGCCGTATAGACCAGCACCGGCGCGGCATAGCGCACCAGCGCATGGAACAATGTGTCGAGCACGCTGCGATAGGCGCGGCGCTTCGGGTCGTCCGCCGCGTCGCAATAGAGGCTGTCCTTGCGGATATCGAAGAAGAACGCCGACAGATCTTCGTTGCAGAAGTCGATCAGCGCCCGCGTGTAGGTGTTGTAATCGTAATCCTTCACCGCCTGCCGCAGCTTCGTGTCGAGCTCGCCCAGCAGCGCGAGAACATAGCGCTCCAGCTCGGGCATTTCGCCCGGCGCCAGCCGTTCGCTTTCGTCGAATCCGTCGAGCGCGCCGAGCAAATAGCGGAAGGTGTTGCGCAGCTTGCGATACTGGTCGGCCACGCCCTTGAGGATCTCGTCGCCGATGCGGTGATCCTCGGTGAAATCGACCGAAAGCGCCCACAGCCGGATGATGTCCGCGCCATAGGTTTCCATCACCTTCAGCGGGTCGATCGTGTTGCCGAGGCTCTTCGACATCTTCTTGCCCTTGGCATCCATGGTGAAGCCGTGGGTCAGGATCTGGTCGTAAGGAGCGCGGCCGCGCGTGGCGCAGCTTTGCAGCAGGCTCGACTGGAACCAGCCGCGATGCTGGTCGCTGCCTTCGAGGTAAAGGTCGGCGGGCCAGCGCAGGTCCGGCCAGCGCCCGCTTTCGAGCACGAAGGCATGGGTGCAGCCCGAATCGAACCACACGTCGAGGATGTCGAACACCATCTCGTAATCGTCGGGGTTGTGATCGGGGCCGAGGAATTCGGCCTTGCGCGATTCCTCCCATGCGTCGACGCCCTGCTCGCGGATCGCGGCGACGATGCGGGCATTGACCGCAGTGTCCTGCAAATACGAACCGTCAGGGCGCACGAACAGGGTGATCGGCACGCCCCAGGCGCGCTGGCGGCTGAGCACCCAGTCGGGCCGCCCTTCGACCATGCTGCCGATGCGGTTGCGGCCCTTTTCGGGCACGAAGCGCGTGTCGGCGATCGCCTGCAGCGCGAGTTCGCGCAGGGACGGCGATCCGGCGGCCGCCTCGTCGTCGATCGTGACATCGCCGCCTTCGTTTTCCCAGCGCTGCTCGGCCTTGGTGAGCGCGGGCAAATGCGCCAGCGGGCGGTCCATCGGCACGAACCATTGCGGCGTGCAGCGGAAGATCACCTTGGCTTTCGAACGCCAGCTGTGCGGGTAGCTGTGCTGGTAGTCGGCGCTGGCAGCGAGCAGCGCGCCGGCCTCGCGCAAATCCGAACAGATCGGGCCGTCAGGCGCGTTGAAATTGGGGTTGATCACGCTGCGGCGGCGCTCGTCGTTTCCGCCTAGCCACAGCCAGTCGTCGCGATAGAGCCCGGCATCGTCGACCGCGAATTGCGGTTCCAGGCCATGCGCCTTGCACAGCTCGAAATCGTCTTCGCCATGGTCGGGCGCCATGTGGACCAGCCCGGTGCCGCTGTCGGTGGTGACGAAATCGCCCGCCAGGAACGGGCGCGGCGTCGCGTAGAACCCGCCGAGATGGTGCATCGGATGGCTGGCGACAGTGCCGGCGAGATCGGAGCCTTTGATGTTGTTGGCTGGCATTTGTTCAATGCCGGCGTTCTCGTCGGGATGGCGGTAGCCGAGGCCAGTCCGCTTGAGGAATTCATCGATCAGGTCAAGAGCGACGAGATATCGGTTCCCGTCGCTAGCCTTGATGTGCTGATAGTAAACCTCCGGCCCATAGGCGATCGCCTGGTTGACCGGGATCGTCCACGGGGTCGTGGTCCAGATCACCGCATGCGCGCCGACCAGCTCCGGGATCGGGCTCTCGACAATCTCGAACGCCACGTCGATCTGGGTTGAGGTGATGTCCTCATATTCGACCTCGGCCTCGGCCAGCGCGGTCTTCTCGACCGGGCTCCACATCACCGGCTTGGCGCCGCGATAGAGATTGCCCGCATCGACGAACTTCATCAGCTCGGCAACGATGGTCGCTTCGGCCTGGAAATCCATGGTGAGATAGGGATTGTCCCAATCGCCCATGATGCCCAGCCGCTTCAGCTGTTCGCGCTGGGTATCGACCCAATGCTGCGCATAGGCGCGGCATTCGGCGCGGAATTCCTTCGCGGGAACCTCGTCCTTGTTCTTCTTCTGCTTGCGGTACTGCTCTTCGATCTTCCATTCGATCGGCAGGCCGTGGCAGTCCCACCCGGGCACATAGGGCGCATCCATGCCCAGCAGATTGTGCGTGCGGCACACCATGTCCTTCAGGATATGGTTGAGCGCATGGCCGATGTGCATGTCGCCATTGGCGTAGGGCGGGCCGTCATGCAGGATGAACTTCTCGCGCCCCGCGCGCGCTTCGCGCAAGCGGCGATAGAGGTCGATCTGCTGCCAGCGCGCCTGAATGCCCGGCTCCTTCTGCGGAAGGCCGGCTTTCATGGGGAAATCGGTCTTCGGCAGGAAGACCGTGTCTCTGTAGTCGCGCTGTTCAGTCATTATGCGCGGGCGCTTAGAAGCTTGCGCGCTTCCCCGCAATCCTTCTCCATCTGCGCGATCAGTCCATCGAGGCTGTCGAACTTCGCTTCGGGCCGCAGGAAGTGGTGGAAGGCGACTTCGATTTCCTGCCCGTAGAGGTCTCCGGAAAAATCGAAGAAATGCGGTTCGAGCAGTTCCTTGGGCGGTTCGAACTGCGGGCGGATGCCAATGCTGGCCGCGCCCTTCAGCACTTCGCCAGTGGCAAGGATGCGCCCGGTCACGGCATAGATGCCGTATTTGGGGCGCAGATATTTGTCGATCGCGAGGTTGGCGGTGGGATAGCCGATAGTGCGCCCGCGCTTGTCGCCATGTTCCACGATGCCGCGGATCGCGAAGGGGCGGGTCAGCAGCCGCGCGGCGGTTTCAGGGTCGCCGTCGCGCAAGGCGTCGCGGATGCGGCTGGAGGAAACGACCTCGCTGCGGTCCTCCACTGCTTCGACCACGCGGTTCTGAAGGCCGAGTGCGCCGCCCAGCTCGCGCAGCAGCGCGACATTGCCTTTCGCGCCCTTTCCGAAAGTGAAGTCGCCCCCGGTCACCACGCCATGCGCGCCGAAGCGCTTGACGAGGATTTCGGAGATGAAGTCTTCCGCGCTGGTGCCCGCCAGCTCGGCATCGAAATGGAACACCAGCATCGCGGTGGCCCCGGCGGCGAGGTAAAGCTCCTGCCGCTGCTCCAGCGTGGTGAGGCGGAAGGGCGGCACGTCGGGTCGGAAGAAGCGCACCGGATGCGGATCGAATGTGGCGATGATTGACGGGCGGCCTTCCTCATGCGCCCAGCGGATCGCCTCGCCCGCCACCGCCTGGTGGCCGCGGTGGAAACCGTCGAAATTGCCGAGCGCGATCACTGCGCCGTGCAGCGCCTCGGGCATCGGTTCGCGATGGTCGAGCCACCTCATTCGGCGGCCTCGGGTGCAGGCAGTTCGGCCAGCGGCACCAGGCCGGTACGCAGCAGCCGCAGCGCATTGCCGCCCATCGCCGCGCGGATTTCGGCTTCGCTGAAGCCCGCATCCATCAGCGCCTGCGTCACCTGCACCAGCTGCGAGGTGTCGAAGCGCACGGTGGTCGCGCCATCATAATCGCTGCCCAGCGCGAGATGTTCGATCCCCACCAGGTCGCGCACATGCTTCATTGCGGCGGCGATCGACGCGGGCGAAGTGTCGCACACCGCGCCGTCCCAATATCCGATCGCGATGAGCCCGCCAGTGGCGGCGACCCCGCGAATCTCGTCATCGGTAAGGTTGCGGTTGACCTTGCAGGTCGCCTGCACCCCGCCATGGCTCGAGACCACCGGGCGGCGCGCCATCACCAGCACATCGGCCACGCCCTTGCGCGAAAGGTGCGCGATATCGACGACGATGCCCTTGTCTTCCATCGCCTGCACGACTTGCCTCCCAAGCGGGGTGAGCCCGCCCTTGGCCTCGCCATGCATCGATCCGGCAAGCTGGTTGTCGAAGAAATGGGTGAGCGAGGCCATGCGCATGCCTGCGTCGTAAAGCCGGTCGAGATTGGCGATATCGCCTTCCAGATTATGCAGGCCCTCAGCGCTGAAAATCGCGCCGACAGGCTTCCCGCCAGTCGGCGTTGCCCAGGTAGCCTCGCCCATCGGCGTGCAGGTTTCGCATGCGATCGCTTCTTCCAGCTTCGCCAGGTCTGCAGAGTTGCGCACGAGCCACAAGGCATTCTGGCTTTTCGCAGCCGCCTTCTCCAGCCTCTTGGCATGCCATAGCGAGCGCTCGAGCAGCGAAGTCCATGTCTGGGTCGGCTGGAGCTGCGCGATCACCAGCTGGGTGATCCGGTCGGTATCGCCGCTGTTCGAATCGTAATTCTGCCCCTCGGGCGATTTGGTCACGCTCGAGAACACCTGCAGCGCGACATTGCCGTCTTCGAGCCGGGGCAGGTCCATATGGCCGCGGTCGGCGCGGTCGAGCAGGTCGCGCTTCCACAGCAGCGTGTCCGAATGCAAGTCGACGATCTGCAGCGTCTTGTGCAGCGCGCGCGCCTCTTCGCTCACTTCGGGCAGCGGCAATCCGTCGATCCGGTTGGTCTGCGCTTCGAAATAGCCGGGGGCGAAGGCGAAGAAGCCGACTGTGCCGAGCGCGAGGATGCCGAGCAGGCCGCCGGCGATCTTGCGGGTCTTGCTGGTCATTGCGCGCGCTCCAATGTGACGAAGGAAAATGCGGGCCTCTCGCCCTCTGCCGGGTGATCCTCGCGGAATAGCTCGTGCCACTCCCCGGCGGCAAGCGGCGGCATATGCGTGTCGCCCGCGTAATCGGCGTGGATTTCGGTCAGTTCGACACGATCGGCCAATGGCGAGAACAGCGCATAGATCTGCGCGCCGCCGATCACCGCCGCTTCGCATTCGCCCGCCATCTGCAATGCCTCGCCCACCGTCAGCGCGACTTCGGCGCCTTCGGCCTGCCAGCCCTCGTCGCGCGTCAGCACGATGTGCCTGCGACCGGGCAGCGGCGCGGGGAAGCTCTCGAAGGTCTTGCGGCCCATGATCATGGGCTTGTTCATGGTCAGTGCCTTGAAGCGCCTGAGATCGGCGGGCAGGTGCCACGGCAGCATGCCTTCGATGCCGATCGTGCCGTTGGCGGCGCGCGCGTAGATGAGGAACAGGCCACGGTGGGTTCGGGCGTTGCCCATCGTCATCCCCTGGCGGGGCCGACCCGCGTTACATGCCCCATCTTGCGGCCTTCGCGCGCTTCCTTCTTGCCGTAAAGATGCAGGTGCGCTTCGCCGTCTTCGGCGAGGATCTCGTAAGCGGTGAGCGCGTCGAGCCCCACGATATTGCGCAATTCGATCGTTTCGAAACGGGTTGCGGTCGATCCGAGCGGCAGGCCGCAGATCGCGCGAATGTGGTTCTCGAACTGGCTGGTGGCTGCGCCTTCGATCGTCCAGTGGCCCGAATTGTGCACGCGCGGCGCCATCTCGTTGAACACCGGGCCATTGGCGGTGGCGAAGAATTCGAGCGTCAATACGCCGACATAGCCCAGCGCTTCTGCGGTCTGGCGGGCGATCTCGCGCGCCTTGCCAACCTGCTCCGTAACCACATCGGGCGCGGGCAGGGTCGAGGTCGCCAGCATGCCGCCCTCATGCACATTCGCGGTTGAATCCCAGAAGCGCACTTCGCCATCGTGGCTGCGCACCATGATCACCGAGAATTCCGCGAGGAAATCGACCATTCCTTCGTAAACGCAGGGGCGCCCGGGGAACCGCACGCTGTCGGTCTCGCGCACCGAGGCGACGCGCCATTGGCCCTTGCCGTCATAGCCTTCGCGCGCGGTCTTGAGGATGCCCGGCGCGCCGATCCGCTCGACCGCGCCGGCGAAGTCGCGATCCGAATCGACCGGGGCATAGGGTGCGGGCGTGCCGCCCAGCGCTTCGACGAAGCGCTTTTCCTTGATCCGGTCTTGCGCGGTTTCGAGGGCGCGCGGGTGCGGGCACAGGAGGTTTTCCGGAATTGCCGCCACCGCCGAAAGCGGGACGTTCTCGAATTCCCATGTCACCACGTCGCATTTGGAAGCGAAGGCCGCCAGCGCAGCCTTGTCGCCCCAGCCCTTGGTGAAGAAATCGACGCAGACATCCGATGCGACGTTGTCGCCTTCGGGCGCATAGCCGATGCAGCGATAGCCCAGCTGCGCTGCAGCCATGGCCATCATGCGACCCAGCTGGCCGCCGCCCAATATCCCGATTGTGCCGCCCGGTTTGATCATCAGTCTTGCGGATGCTCCGCCACGGCCGCGCTGCGTGCCGCGCGCCAATCCTGCAGCCGGTCGGACAATTCCTCATCCTTGAGCGCGAGGATCGCCGCCGCCATCAGCCCGGCATTGCTTGCACCCGCTTCGCCGATGGCCAGCGTGCCGACGGGTATCCCCGCGGGCATCTGGACGATCGAAAGCAGGCTATCCATGCCTGAAAGCGCTTTCGACTGCACCGGCACGCCCAGCACCGGCAAATGCGTCATCGCCGCGATCATGCCCGGCAGATGCGCAGCGCCGCCTGCGCCCGCGATGATCACGTCGAAGCCTTCGCCTTCGGCACCCTTGGCAAAGGCGCTCATGCGGTCGGGAGTGCGGTGGGCGGAGACGATCCGCGCTTCATATTCCACTTCGAGCTCGTCGAGCACTTCGGCGGCGCGCTGCATGGTCGGCCAGTCCGACTGGCTTCCCATCACGATTGCGACCTTACCCCCCATCTCTCGTCCCTCTCAGTCCCGCTCAGGCGTCTTTCAGGTAGTAGCGTGCACTCGGCTGCATTGCGTCATCGAAGTCATAGATGATCGGCTGGCCGGTGGGAATCTCGAGCTCGGTGATGTCCTCATCCGAAATGTTTGAGAGGTGCTTCACCAGTGCGCGCAAGGAATTGCCGTGGGCCGAGATGATCACCGTCTCGCCCGCCGAAAGCGCGGGGTGGATATCGCTCAGCCAGTAAGGCAGCACGCGCTCGATGGTCAGCTTGAGGCTTTCGGTGCGCGGCACTTCGATCCCGAAATAGCGCGGATCGTTCGACAGGTCGTAAGTGCTGCCCGGCTCAAGCTCGGGCGGCGGCACGTCGAAGCTGCGGCGCCAGATGTGGACCTGCTCGTCGCCATGCTTCTCGCGCGTTTCCTGCTTGTCGAGCCCGGTCAACCCGCCATAGTGCCGCTCGTTGAGGCGCCAGTCCTTGGTTTCGGGGATCCACAGCCGGTCGCATTCGCCCAGCGCGAGGTGAAGCGTGCGGATCGCGCGGGTCTGGACCGAAGTGAAGGCGCGGGTGGGCAGCACGCCCTTGTCCTTCATCAGCACGCCAGCGGCCTTGGCTTCCTCGATGCCCTTTTCGGTCAAATTGACATCCCACCAGCCGGTGAAGCGGTTTTCGAGGTTCCACTGGCTCTGGCCGTGGCGGACGAGGATGAGCTTGGGCATTTCAACTCCGTTAAGCGGCTCCGGCCCTCTCCCCCTCCCAGCCACCCGATAGCATGACCGGGATCATATCGGGTGGCTGGGAGGGGGAGAGGGCTGGCACCGTCCCCGCATCAGCGGGCAAACAAACGAGCGACACGCGTTAGCTTTCGCTGCGCGGCTTGGGAAGGCTTTCAGACGCCGATTCGGTCATTTCGCGCGCTTGCGCCTTCCGCCGGCGCAGGTTTTCTCGCAGTTTGGCCGCCAGCCGGTCTTCCCGCGACATATTCTTGTGCGTCTCTTCACTCATGCGAAACGCCTTGCCGATAAAGGCTGCTGTGCTCAAGTAGCGAAGCGATAGCACAGCAAGAATGCTTCAAGCTTGGCTTGACATTGCGCCCGCGCGCGACAATAGGCGCGCCACTCTTTCCGGCGCTGCTGTAGCTCAGTGGTAGAGCGCACCCTTGGTAAGGGTGAGGTCGGGAGTTCAATCCTCCCCAGCAGCACCATCTTTTCAATAAGTTAGAAGAGATGGCTTCCGCGCTCATGAAAAAAACATGAAAAAGAGCGTGTGAGAAAGCCGCGGTCAGCCGGCATCTAGTCCCACCGGCTCCATAAGACCGCATAGCCATGCAGGTTGCTGACGTCATTGCGAAAAAAGGATCGGATTGGCGCCATTCGTGCGACCTAACGTTGAGGATGGTGGTTCCACCTAAGGGCACCAGTAAGACCCTTATGTTACTGTGTAACATGCGTAAACCCTAGCCTCGCATAAGAATGCAGAGCGGCAGGGCTAGGGCTTTCTTACCCTACACGATACGCGGGCCTCTCCTGCTTTATTTTGCCGCCACATCCCTGCATCGGGCTTTGTCTCGCCATTAGAACTGATGCATTGCGCATCATGCGCGGGCGATCGGTATCGTGAGCCTCCATCAAGTTTGACATAGGTCAAAGACAGACAGGGGAGCGTTGGTCACTCGGCCTTGCGACCCGAAGGAAACCGCATTGTCGGTTCCTCTACTGACCCCGAGTAGACTCTCCCCAATTGCCTACTCGGGGCCTTTCTTCATTTAGAGCTGCCAGCGCTGCGTCGACATCGGCTGCAGCCTCCAGTCTGCTGAAAATCGGCGATCCATGCGAAATATGGACAATATCCGCTCGTGCGGGAGATGACAGCAATAAAATTGCACGCTATCTAAGGGCTTAAAAGGCTGGAATAGAAGGGGAAAATCCATGGACACCGGTGCTGCCATCTTTCTCACAATACTCTTGGCGCTTGTTATCGCCGGTCCAGCATTTGGCGTTCTTTGGTGGCTGACGAGAAATTCGCTCAAGAAGCACAAAGCTGAAGTGGCAGAATACGAGGCAGCCATTGTTCAGTTGAACGAGCAGCGCGAAGCTGAGATTTCGGAGCATAAGGTAGCCATAATACAGTTGAATGAACGGCTAGCTCCGATCACGTCGATCGAAGCAGAAATTGAAAAAATGCAAGCTGAACATGACGCAATCACACTAAAGATGGAGGAGGCCCGCACAGAATATCGTGAAAAGCGAGGGACGCTTGATCGGCTCTTAAACGAAATTGCAATCTACGACGAGCGCCTCTCTTTCGCTGAGCACGGTTTATATGAACCGCACTTCGATTTTGGCGATAGCGAGGGCTACAAGCAAGCTATCAAGGAGGTGCGGGAACGCCAGCGCAAGATGGTTTCATACAAGACTGCCACAATCTGCCCTGAAGTTTGGACCTTGAACGGCAGCTCCGCCAAGGGCAGCGCGATGGTCAATCGGCAGTCGCGGTTGACTCTGCGCGCCTTCAATAACGAATGCGAAGCGGCAATCTCCAATACGCGCTGGAATAATGTCAACGCCATGGAGAAGCGCATCGTAAAGGCCGCGGAGGCCATAGACCAAGCTAATGCCTCCATGAAACTGACGATACATCCCGACTATTTGCGGCTCAAACTTGAAGAGCTTTTTTTGACCCATGAATATCGTGAAAAGCAAAAGGAAGAGCGAGAAGAGCGAGCGGAATTGGCACGTGCCGAGCGCGAGGAAAAGCACCTGCTTGAAGAAGCCAGAAAGGCAGAGCTAGAGGAACAGAAGTATCAAGAGATGCTCGAAAGAGCGCGAAAAGCAGCGGGTGAAAGGCCCAGCGATGCAACCCTTCTGGCAAAGATCGAGCAGCTTGAATCCGCCCTAGCCGAAGCCCACGAGAAGGCTGAGCGTGCCAAGGCGTTGGCGGAGATGACGAAGACTGGATACGTTTACATCATCTCGAACATCGGTTCTTTCGGCGAAGGCGTCGTGAAGATCGGGCTAACACGGCGGCTCAATCCAGACGATCGGGTTAAGGAGCTCGGTGATGCTAGCGTGCCATTTGGGTTCGACACCCACGCTATGATCTATTCCGAGGAGGCTCCTGCGCTTGAAGCGGCGCTACACGCTGAATTTGCCGAACGCAGGATCAATATGGCCAACATGCGGAAGGAGTTCTTTCGGGTCGCTCTCGATGAAATAGAGGCTGCCGTCTCGCGGCTTGCGCCTGATGCGAGCTTCTTCAAGGATCGCGAAGCGCAGGACTGGCACGAGACGTTGGCGCGCAGAAACGCAGTCATGGCGAAACAGCAAACGATGGGCGCGCTCGATTTCCCTGCGGAGATATAATTGCAACCATCTTCTCAAGAAAGAGCTTGCGCCTACTAGTCAGCCAATCGCACCGATCCATGCCAAGATACACCGCTCGCGCGCAGGGCTGCGTCGAGTTCCGCCTCGGTTCTATCAGTCTGCACACGAAAGACTCGATCGGGCGCAAACTGGACCAGCTCTGCATTGCCTTCGTCCACCCGAAGCGCTTTCATCAGCGCGCTGCCAAACTTCATGGCCATTGTACCGGATGGCCATTGCGGGACCACGACAAACACTGCTCTTTTGCCACTATGAGCGCTGTCAGTGGTCATTGTCATTGCCCGCTGCAGCGATGCGTTGGGCGGCAACTTCTGGCCAAACCAGCAACGCAATGGTGCGCCATTCGCTTGAGCCGAGGTCTCCTTGCTCATTGATCCAATGGTAGTGGTCGAGCTCGGTTTTATCTCTCTCCATCCGCCAAAAATCGGCAATGAGATGAATTGCGGCCTGCATACGTGATGCTTGTCTGCGCGGTACGTGGCCAACGGCCAGCCATGTCCACCCATCATCATCGCCATAGCTGTAAATCCACAGCATCCAGTGGGATCTGCCGCGGCTGATGTAGTAGGCATCAATGCGGTTATGCATGGGCGACCATGTCCACTCAACCTGACCTAGATAGTCTGCATTGCGCGGCCCATTTGGCAGTTCTACGCCATCAGGCTTCTCGTCCCAACCGACGACAGCATCAAAAGGAACGGGGCGATCAACGAGGTCTGCCAGCGGTACGATGCGCTGCTGCGGCAGCTGTTCCGCCGACATCGGAATGGTGGGCCTTTTCATCGTCATTTCCCTCCGTCTGACCTGTTTTTCGGGGTATGGCTTTCGAAGGCGGGATGCCAGAGGTGCTCGAACGCCAGTTCACGAAGGCCTTCAAGCTCGTCATCCGTTGGAGGCGGTCCAGCTTTGGCGAGGCGGCGCGCGACCATTGCGACAAAACTGCGGAAGGGTATAGGGGACAAGTCACGGATCTGGTCTCGGGTGAAGATCCGTAGAACCGCAGCGACAACCTCTTCGGTCGAAGGCTCTCGGATTTCGGCATTAACAGACATAGCTTTCTCCTTGCGTCATGCATCGCAAGAAGAACCGATGTTGCGGAGATCACGCCCGTTTCATTGCGTCTACCGCCACATCTCGCCGAAGCGACACCACCTTACCCGAGCGGGGCAGGTTGGTGAGGGAATACCCTCTCTTGATGCGCATTAAGCGTTACGAGAAATCATGCTTTTCTTCAACCCAAAATAAATGGGCTACCACCGGAATTTAGAGCAGCTCCGTGCTCCTCAATACCCTAAAAACGGTCATCCGCTGCTGCTGCCTCTTCTGCAGCTGCCGGGATCTCGGCCACCCCACCTCCGATCGCCTCCGCCTCTACCGCCTCCGCCTCCTCTTCAGTTGCTGCCGCTGCTCCCTCTACCTCCAGAGGGCGCCCATACAAGAAAATATCCAAGTCTCTACCTATATTTCTCTTCACATCCACTACATAACTATTGAATTCATCAATAGAGCAAGCTTTATTATTTTTCTCCTGTCTGTTCCGAAATCCATCAACAATTAAGTTGAAACGGTCTATAGAGTCCTGTCGGAATCCACCATTCCAATCGACGCGTGAGGTATATAGCCCCCCCCCGAATTCTTCGGGATATCGCGTGTATGCCAATGAAGCGTAATCGTTACGTATTTTTTCATAGCAGGGCTCGCTGCTTTTCGAGAGTTTTATAGCTTCCTGTTCAGACTTTTTGCGGTCGCAGACCTCGACCATTAACTCTGTCGCATATTGAGATTTTCCACTTTGTGCGGCATCGAGTATGCATTGGTCATAGTCGATTTCAGACGAGCATCCGGCAACTGCGGAGAAGGCAAAAATGATGCTCGCTGCACGGATTGCCTTGAAAGATGGCAATGCAGAGATGACTTTAATCGCTTCGATGCTAATCATCGCTGTCAATCACCCTGAAAGATGTTTGCCCTATGGAATGCTAGAAATACCTTCTGGCCATGATTGAAGTTGCCTATCACGGTTTCTCGAACAAGCCCCCAACCTTGCCACACCATATCAGGAAGTTTCGCAGACTTGAGGATGGCGCCATCATCATCAAAGCTAATGTAGCCTTTGTCGAAAAGGCGATCGATGTGCGGTGAAAGTAGCAAGCCGTTGCAGCCATCAAGCTTTTCATGATCGTTGCAAAGCCTCCATGGCTTTATGTGACTGGCGATCAGAAAGCGGGGATCTGTGACCCCTGTAATGCGGCACCCCCTCTCGTTCAGCCGCACGTTTGCTTTGAAGATGCCTTGCCCGCGTCTGGCAAGAACGAGTTGCTCTTTCTGTGTCGGCCCGATGTCTACGCGTCCCTGAAGCGCAGACTGTGCCTCGTCATCGGCCGCGTTTTCTACCGTTGTGTCATCAAGGCTCAAAACTTGGCTGAAGCCTGCCCCCAGCTTCCGCAGGATCGTCTCGGCGAAGTCTTGCGAGACTTCAGCTAGATATACTGCCTGCTTGCCGTTGCCATCTGCTTGAAGCGGGCCGTATTTGTCGGCGAGGTGGGGCCTGAGCTCGTCAATGAAATCTTTTGGTCGAACGGGAACTGCAACCTCGTCGAACTCGACGGGTACATACCAGCCGTCATCATCCCACTGATTACCAATGTTGCCGAATTCAGGTTTGCCGGCTGACTGGGCGCTCCCTTGTGCAATGCCGAGAGCTTTAATCCGCGTGTCGCAGAAAGACAGAACAAGGTCTCCCGCTCGAACCTCCATCATGTTGTCGTAAAACTGGTTGCGGCGCCCATCGCGGTTGCGCTTGGGAGACCAGAGGAAGCCACCCTGAACCTCGTGCTTGTAAGTCTGGTTCTGGTTGACCCACCAATACCGCATCGGTTCAGGCTCCTCTTTGCTCGGAAACGGCGATAACTTGCTCTGCTATCGGTATATCCGCTGGTGCTAGATCTAGCTCTAAAAGTCGGTTCAGAGGCACCCAATCAGCCCGATCGTGAACGGTTAAAGTGAATTGATCCTTGAGCATTTGCACTTCAACCGCGATCAGATTTACCGAGAGTTCCTCATAGCGGTGAGTGTTGGTTGCAATGATCGCGCCCGCAGCGGTTGTCATGGATAGCTCTTCCATCAGTTCGCGCACCACGCAGCACTGGGGAGTTTCGCCGGTTTCAATTTTGCCGCCGGGAAACTCCCAGAGGCCCGCCATCTTTTGGTTGGGGCCTCTTCGCGCAACAAATATCGCGTCTTCTCTGCGGATTATTGCTGCAGCGACGTCAATATGAGCGGCCATGTGTAGGGTTCTAAAGCAAGCGAAGCGCGAGACCAAGCGGATGGTACCGCAGAATTGAGGCCGGTGCCTCTACACCACGTACCCCCCCTGATCTGCGCGGCAAGACAGTCCCGCGGTTCTTGGGCATCGCCGGGACGATGCGCAGGCTCGCCGCTAGATGCCGCCAACCCTATCCGTTAGCGCCAGCAGTTGAGGTTCGATCGCAGTGAAATTCGGCTCTGTTGTCCATGCCGTGACGACACCAATTTCGTTCGATCCCGCAATGACCGTCACGACATAGGCGAGGCGTAAACCGTTCTGGGTCAGATTATACCGGTAGCGATAGGCTGAGAGAGCGCCCACCTGCAGGTCCTCTGTAGACGAAAAGGTCGCGTCGCTAGCCTGCGCTTTGATTGAAGACTGGATCGACCCCAGATAGGTATCCATATCGGTTACAGCGCTGCTCTTTATGGCCGACACCATGATGCCAGCGTCCAAGGTGTTGTTCGTGGTGTAATATCGCACACCGGCATTAGAGAGCTGCGACGAGATCGGCATGTTTGCCCACCCAGCCGGAAGTGCGAAATTGATCTTGCTCTTGTACTTCACTGCCGAACTGGGAATGCTCGCTCCATTCGGATTTTCGTTGAGGGCATAGTAGCCCTGCTTGCGCAGTTTGCTGACGCAATCACCCTGCTGCACCAAAGCGATAGGGGCCCCAAGCCAGCCCCATCCTGCAGATTTGCACTGCACGATATCGCCTTGGGCATTCCGCATTGGCTTGGCCGTCGAAACGCATGCCGCCAGAGCCAGCATAGCCGTTAAGGCTGCAGCCTGCTTAATCCTCATCCACGTAGCCTCCCTTAATCCGACATTCCGACAGGCTGAGCCGCTGCCTCAGCTTTCATGAGGGGCGGGGGCCATAGGGTCAGATGAGGCATTTTCGTACACGATTATTACGTTGCACACAAGCCCGCTCGCGTCCGCTACAAGTCGCCAGAGGAAAGGGCGATCGTAACATGGGAAGGCCGAAGCTACCCGAACCGATGGAGACGATCAGCGTCCGGCTGCCGGCGACGGTAGTGCGCGAGATCGATGCCTATCTTGCGGCTATGCGGTTGGAGGCGCCCCTCATTATGCTCAATCGCGCGGATGCTATCCGGCAGCTTTTGGCGATTGGCCTACGGCATGAGAAAGAGGGTTGAACCTCTGACCTGCCGGCAGAATTTTGCTGCATTCGTCGTTGCTGGCCTTTACCGTACGATGCTGCATGGAGGCGAGAATGACCACAGCTGTTAGTACTTCGATCCAGTACTCGGGCCGTCGCGGCCGTCCGGATCATCGCAAGCGCACCGAAGGACCACGTTCTGCCCCTGTTAGCATGCCGGTAAACTCTCCGGTGTGGTGGATGGCGGCGATGATTTTTGCTGCCGCTGCGCTGACCCACGGTTTTGGGGTTGGCGTGGCAGCCGTGATTGGCCAGCTCGGTCTTATGACGCTCATGCAGTGGGCTGTAATCTTGTACCAGCGGCGCGTGACTTCCCAACGTATGGCAAGGACAATCCCTATGCTGCGCGCGGCACGATGGGCGAGCTTTTTGCTGGTGATGGCAGCTATTTTGGTCGTTTAGGCCGCCCTACTGCACGGCAATCTTTTCAAGCGCCCCCGCGCCTTTCAGGTGTTCGATGCAAGCCGTACGAATGTATGTCGCCTTGTTTGCTTCGTTTCAGAAAAGAGAGATTTTCCATGTGGCAGGGCCAACGAATAGAGGTGGTGATATGCGTAATATTGCGCTCGTAGTTGCCGCGATGACGCTCGGGGGCTGCGGGAGCCAAACCGGAGCTTCGACGGCTGAGAAAGCGCTCGCCGAGTGTAAAATATTGGCGAATACGAGCGAAGGAATCCAATTCCGCCGAAACTATTTCGAGGGGGTGATCAAAGATGCCGAATTAGACCAAGCTATGTGGCACGGTGCACCATACCGAGAATACATGGCTCTTTGCATGCAAGCACGGGGACTAAAATTCAAAGACCTAACCGGTGAGGCCTCAGAAAAAGGTGATGAATGTTGGCAGAAGATCAAGGAGACACCGGTTCCGATAATGAACGTCGATTATCATTTATGTTATCGGGGCCCATAGGCATCGCCTCGAAAAGGCTCGCCTCTTGTTTGAACGATTTAAGGGCAAGGGAATGTCTTTAATCCGCTCGAGGGTTGACACGTTCGGACGGGCAAAACCTTGATGACTGCACTTTTTGATTTAGCGGCAGGTTAGCAAGGCGAGCACGGATCAAATCTGGATCACCTCTAGCACCTCTAGCACCCCTGTCTCTAAAACTATAGATTAGAGATGTGATCTTGAAACTTTTCGATATAGGGGTGCCAGAGGTGCCAAAGGTGATGCTATCATTAATAGTACGGAATCACCTCCATAAATACACCTAAACTTTCTATCTTCTTTTCTATTGATAATCTGGCAATCTCGTCACGAAAAGATTGTCGGCTTATGATTTCGGTGCACCAAACATCTCTATTTCTTATGCAGTACACTTGATATTTTGTTCGCACTCCATATTCATTTTCATCCCAGACGTCGTAAAGCTTCACAAAGCCGGCACGCTCCACCCCGTGGCGAACTGCAGGACCCTTAGGCCAGCCTTCGTCACCCACCAGACGTTTCAATTCCGCTGACGTGACAAGATCCACCGGCCACTTCTCTGCGACTTCCATCAGAATGTTTTCGAACTCGGTCCGTGACCTTGCAAGCACCGCTTTTTTGGCCGCTGAAAGTGGTGGACGTTGTCCGGGATTGAAGCCGCCTATTTCCCTCATTCGCAAAGCATGGGCGACAGAAGCGATAAACTCTGGATCAACCTTTAACCGATAGAGATCGACGTAATATTCAGGCGATTTCGGCTCTTCGTCTGTCGTAACCACCCAGAAACGACGGTCGCCGTCTTCCAACGGCAGAGCGGAAAGTTTGTTGGAGAAAACCAGCCATCGGCAACTATTCCACTCGACGCTTTGACGCCCGAACTTAGGGTTAATGAGGCGCGTCTCCTCGGTTACCATTTTCTTTAGAGTTTGGGCGTGCTGGTACGCTTTGCCGGAATTTCCCTCGTCAATCTCATCAACGACAGCCAATATCTTGCCAGACAAGGCTCCGTTGAAGCCGTTTTTGAGCGTCTCGCTGAGATTGTAATTGGTCGCGACATTCGCGGGCCAGACGCCGTGCAGGACACTGGCAATCCAGTTTCGCCCCATCCCGTGGTTTGTCGCTACATGAAGCCAGCCGTAATGTGGCAGCTCTCCCGGCCGCTGCTCAATATGGGCCAGCCAATCCAGAAATGATTCCGCCTCCGAACCAAAAAGCCATCTCACGTGGTCGAAGAATGGCTGAGCGATAGAACTCCATTCCGCGGGAGGCGCGGGTCGGTCGATTGGACGCCAACGATTGTAAGAGGCGCAGCCTTTCGGGTCTTGTGTGAATTCATCAGCGCCGGCGCGGAATGTAACCGTGCTCAGGGTGATCCTGTCTGGGTGCTTCATCCATAAGTCGAAGCCCTGTACCTTCTTCGTGCTGTCTCCAGCCTCGACCAACTCCTTTGAAGCTAGCAGGAAATTACGGTAGTCCGCTTTGGCTAAGATGCAATTTGGCTCCACTCGGTCGAGAATAAGAGACCCATCAGCAACGAACACAAGGCGGCCCAGCATGTCCTTCAATGACATAGGCACCACCTTAGGGCATGCTGGTTCCTTTAAGCCTGTAGCGATTGCCGCATCCTCAAGGCTCAACGGCTTTGACGAATTCAAGATTGCGGCGCACAGTGGCTCATCTCTTTTGGCTAGCTCCCACCAGTCCTCACCCATCACTGGTGGGTGGATGAAAGTCGCTTTTCCAATTCCGTCGACGTCGAGAAGTGGCCTTATGCCCTCTTTGTCAAAGTCAGCCGCGATCACGATATGTCGGGCAAGAAGGTTTTTGCACGCCCACTTCGCTACCTTTGCGACGCCGACGTTATTCAAAGCCCACAGGACCTGCGTTGCCGTCAGCTTCTGAATGACGACAGCATCTGCCCAACCTTCGCATATAAAGAGCTTATGGGTTTCCGGCCCCACAAAATTCCCCGCAATATAATCGGAAAAGGCTCCTTGGAAACGCTTCCTGCCATCTGAGTAAATGTGCTGTTCGGCAATCGCCTGCCCTGTGTCCAAGTCGTAGATTGGCACGACGATTACCCCGCCATTTTCGGCCGCATTGCCTGTCTCATCATATGAGAGGCTGACGCCCTTTCGCTCTGCGTAATTCATGAGCGCCCCCATTCTGGGAGCAGGCCCATCCTTGTCAGAAGGGCATTTCGCGATCGAAAGTCGCACTGCTGACGGCAATGGTGCTTAAGTTCGCCTTGCCAGTTTTGAATGCGGAAGCGATCCGTCCCGCCGCAGTAGGGGCATGGCCCGTGGTACTCGGTTGCGCCGGCTTTTTTTAGCTGCAGAGCGCAGATCATGCGCTCAGAATAATCATTCCAAGTGTTTCTCATTTTCGGATACCTTGTGGCAATCCGATCGCAAAGGTGGTACGTAGTAGCTCGTCCAAAGCAGCCGTCGGTCACCCTTGTGATCGGCGGTTGTTCAGTTTTGCGGAGCGGCCAGTAGCTCGATCAGCGCTGAAGAAGGGATCAGAGAGCGGCCTCCGACCTTTACGATTGGAAGATCGCCTTCGCTGATGAGCTTATAGATAGTGGTTCTACTGAGACTAGTAGCCTCAACAGCTTCACGTATGCTGTATGCGATTTTGAGTACTTCAGAATTAGACACCATGTTACTCCCACGAGTTCAACAGTGTCATCCCGTTTACGCACGAAATCGGCCGGATCAATACATAAGATATCAGTTTTTCAATGACTTATTCAATTGGGGCGCTCCATTTTGCAATGAAGCTTATGCATCGCCGTCGATCCACCATTTGATACAATCAGTCATGAATTCAGTGTGATAATTGATCGGGAAATTATTCAAAGGGCATAATCTTTATTCACGGCGCGCACGCCGGAAAAAATTTTCGAAGTGTGCATTTTTCCGCTTTGAAGGCTAATTCACATCAATCGGTCGGCGAAATCGGCAACCACCAATATGCCAGAGTGCGACGCGAGACATTGCCAGTATGGCACCACACTATTTGGCCACCCACCCCCTCACCACGTACCCCCCCATGCGCACACGTATGGCGCGGGCCACTCTAGAAGGCGATGCTGGCAAGCGCCTCTTCGGCGTCATTGCTCACAAGATGTCCATAGTGCTCTTCGATCATGTTCACGCTCGTGCCCGCTAGCTGCGCCACCGTGAGGATTGGCAAGCGGGCGCGGATCAAGTCCGTAATGACGCTATGGCGGACAGTGTAAGCGACCACCGAATTAGAGAGACCGGCGACGTTAGCAGCCCTTTTGATCGGCCGATTCCATGTGTCATTGTTCCATTTGGCGCCGTTCTCTCGGCTAAAGATAAACTCATGTGGCGCCTTACCGCTTACGAGCGCTCCAAAAAAATCGCCAGCAAGCGGAGGTATGGTAATTTTGCGCTTCCCATTCTTGTCCTTGTTGATCGCTAGAACGCGAGTGCGTTTGTCGAAGTCTTTCACCTTCAGCTGGGCGAGAGCGCCGGGACGTAGCGGCAAAATGCAGAGGCCCTTAATGAATGGACGTATCTCCCCGTCCGCAGCGCCCGCTAATTTCATCCGCTCCTCTCTGTCGAGATACAGGTCGCGGCGTTTATTGGCGCCCTTATACGGCTTCAACGCCTCTTGCCATGCTCCATCCGTATTCGGTGCCCCTAGCCTCAGAACTCTCCGTAGAGCCGCTCTCACGGGTACCATGTCTCTATTTATCGTCGATTTTGAGCGCTCTTTCGTCCTTTTTTCACTGTTCTTGCTGCGTGATATAAGCGCCGGAGCTTCCTCAAGCCGCTGGCGCCAGTCGCGCAAATGGTGGCGACGCAATTTGTCGAGGGCGACCTTGGCGACAGGATCGTCATAGACGTGTCGCCGAAAGACACCTTCTGCGATCGCATTGGGTTTGTCTTTGAGATAGTCTTCGCACGCATCCCTCACGGTGACTAATCTACGAGAGCGCATGCCCCCGCTTTCAACCGTTACGGCCCATTCCTCGGCATCAGCCTTGGCCTGATTGTACACCTCGTGGCCTGACAGAGTGCCGTAATCCCCCAGCACCTTACGCCTGTATTGTCCCGCATCGGTGTCATAGGCGCGCGCGTGCCATGTCCCCTTAGGGCCCTTCTTGGCTGGTCTATAGCCAACGTAGCACCGCTTCCGCAGGGGCTGCCAATGAGGTTCGTCCCCCGGCCTTGGCTTGAGTTTCGCGCGTTCTCCGATCTTGCTCAAATCCACCATTTGAACGATCTCTCACAAAACATGAAAAAAACATGAAAAACATGGGCGAACATTATGGGGCGCTATAGACTGTTTCTATTGGTTAATTTTGTTCGCGTAAAGCCGTAAACGTTCAGTATAGCACCCTTGGTAAGGGTGAGGTCGGGAGTTCAATCCTCCCCAGCAGCACCATCTCTCCGAACATCGTCGAACAGATCGCCCCGTGGGGCGTGTTCCCGCGCTCAAGCAGCGAAGCGGTAGAGCAGCCTACAACGTCTGCCCGTCGTCGAGCACGAAGTCGGTGCCGGTGACGAATTCGGCTGCGTCCGAACACAGGAACAGCAGCACGGCGTCGAGCCCCTCTTCACCCATCAGCCGCTTGCGCGGGAAGCGTGCGATGTGTTTCTGCCCGGCCTCGGTCTGGAACCACGCATCGTTGATCGCGGTGCGGATATAGCCCGGCGAGATCGTGTTGATCGAAATGCCGCGGCGCGCCCATTCGCGCGCCATGCTGCGACCGGCCTGGACAACGCCCGCCTTGCTGGCGGAATAGGCGACGAGGCCGGGCGAAGGTTCGAAAGCGGTGATCGAGGCGATCATCACGATGCGCCCGTTGGGCACGCCCGCGGCCATCATCCGCCTGGCGCCTTCGCGCGCAGTGAGGATCGCGCCCTTGAGATTGACGTTGAGCGTCTGCTCGATCTCGTCCTCGGGCATTTCGGCGATCATGCCCGCACCGTCGATCCCGGCATTGGCGATGACGGTGTCCACCGTGGCGCCAAACGCCGCTTCGGCGGCGTCGAATCCGGCGATGATGTCGGCTTCGCGGGCGACGTCCATCTGCACGGCGCATGCCTTGTCGCCGATCTCGCCCGCCAGCGCGGCGAGCCGGTCCGCGCGCCGTGCACCCAGCGCCACATTCGCGCCCGATCCGGCCAGCAGCCGCCCGAAACGCGCGCCAAGGCCCGAAGAAGCGCCGGTGATGAGCGCAGTGCGCCCCGAAAGGTCGAAGGAAAAGCCGTTCACTTGAGCGCTTGGCCGGTTAGTCGCTGGCGCCGAGATAGCCGAGCTGCCCGGCCTTGAAGATCGTCTGCGCGCGATTGACCGAATCGAGCTTCTCGCCCGCGCGATGGATGTGATAGCGGATCGTCGCGTGGCTGCGATTGAGGATCATGCTGATCTCGCGGTCGGTCTTGCCGATCGCGGCCCAGCGCAGGCACTCGACTTCGCGCTTCGACAGCACGCAGTCCGCCGGGATGCGGCGCTTGGTGCGGTTGGCCTGGACATAGCCCGCGATGAAGCGGCGCATCAGCTGGCCGAACAGCGAGCCGTAACGCGCGAATTCCTCCGAAAGGTCTTCCTTGCTGCGATCGAGGCTGGTGAAGGTGTTGCAGGAGATCTGGCCGAACGGCAGGTGCACCGGAACCACGATCGACGCCTTGCAGATTGCCTTCTTCTCGTAATCGCTCAGGTCGATGTCATCGAGATAGGAGTTCCGCCAGCGCGTGTGGAAGCCATAGCGGTTCACCCAGAAGGGTTCGCTTTCATAGCGGCAGGCGCGGGGCAGCTGCCAGTGGAGCGCGAGGCGGCTGTCTTCCCACCAGCGAACGCCATCGTCGATCCAGCCGAAGATGTCTGCATTGAGGTTGATGCCGTCGGCGTCGAACATGGCGGTCTTGGCGGCGATATCGTCGCACATGGCGACCTGCATTCCGCGTTCCGCTGCAGCGCGTGCAAGCGCGATCGCGGCATCGTGGATATCGTCGGTGCAGCGAATCGTGACCCGCTCAAGCAACAGTTCGACGCTCTCCATGCTGAGCGGCGTGCGAAGTTCTACGACATTGGATGCCAAGCCAGAAACTCCTATCCTCGTCCCATAACGGCTGCGTCATACACGCATTCGCACCGCAGCCTCTTACTTTGTTCAGGCGCTTGGGTGCGAGTCGCCGATTAGGCTGGGTAGCATAACAAGGAAGGTTGGGCGAGCAATGGCGTGGCAAGGCGAGAATTTCGGATATGCGATCAAGGCCGTTGCGAAGGCGGTGGAACCGGGCCGTCCCGCCCTGGTCCATGGCGATCGCGTGGTCAGCTGGGGCGAATTCGACGCCATGACTGACGCAATCGCCGCCGGGCTTGTCGCGCGGGGCCTCAAGCCCGGCGATGTCGCGGGCCAGATGCTCAGGAACACGCCCGAATACATGCTGGCCTATTTCGGCTGCGCCAAGGCGGGCGTGACCCCGGTCAATGTGAACTACCATTACAAGGACCGCGAGCTGGTCGACATCTTCGCGCGCTTCGGCCTCAAGGCGCTGTTCGCGAACCGCGAATATTCCGAAGCGGGTGCGCGCGCCATGCCCGAAGGCGCGCTTGCGCCTTTCGTCGCAGAACCGGGCGATGCCGGATGGGAGGCTCTGTGCGCGAGCGAGATCGGCCCGGATTTCGCCGTCTGCGACGACCGCGACTGCATGTTCTTCATGGCCACCGGCGGCACCACCGGCATGCCCAAGGCGGTGATGTGGCCGTTCGGCGCAGCATGGGAAGCTCTCGGCATCGCGTCATGGTCGCCCAGCCCGCTCGTCCCGCCCGAGATCGCCACTTCGCTCGAAGAACATGCCGCCATCGCGGCCCGGCAGGTGCCGGGGCACCCCGAAAGCCAGGCGCCCTTCATGCCGCTCTGCCCGCTGATGCACGGTACGGCGCAATATTCGGCGGTGAACCATTTGCTCAAAGGCGGCACGCTGGTGACGCTGCCGATGGAATCCTTCGACGCCGACCTCGCGATCGACACGATCCGCGACCGGCAGGTGCGCGCGCTGGTGATCGTGGGCGACGCACATGCCATGCCGCTGCTCAAGGCGCTCGATGCGCGTGCCGATGCCGCTGAAGCGATCGCCAGCCTGCGGCTGGTCGGCTCGTCGGGGGCGCTGTTCTCGCTTTTGCACAAGGAACGGCTGGTCGAGCTCAACCCCGAACTCGTCGTGTCCGACGTGCTGGGTTCGAGCGAAAGCGGCGGCACCGCGCTGCGAGTGACCACGAAAGACGGAACGCTGGGCGGCGGGGATTTCATCGCTGTGCCCGACCGCGGGATGACGCTGTTCGACGAGAACCTCGAGGAAATCCCCATGGGCACCGAAGGCGTCGGGATCGTGGCGCGCTCGGGCCCGCTGCCGCTGGGCTATCTGGGCGAGGATGAGAAGAACGCGCAGACCTTCCCGGTGATCGGCGGCAAGCGTTATTTGATGACGGGCGACCGCGCGCGCTGGAACCCGGATGGAACGCTCGATTTCATCGGGCGCGACAACATGTGCATCAACACCGGCGGGGAGAAGGTCTTTCCCGAAGAGGTCGAAACCGTGCTGCAGGCGCATCCGGGGGTGAAGGACGTGCGCGTCGTCAGCCTGCCCGATCCGCGCTTCGGCCGGAAAGTGGTGGCCGTGGTCCAGCCCGAAGGCAGCGAGGAAGGGCTCGAGCCGCTGCTCGATGCGGAAGCGCGTGCAGGCCTCGCCAGCTACAAGATCCCGCGGCTCTACGTCTTCACCCAGCGCTCGTTGCGGCTCAACAATGGCAAGCCGGATTACAAGGCGGCGCAGGCCATCGCCGACGAAGCGGAGGCGGGATAGCGCGTTTCGGGTTTACGGCAGTTTATGGCCGATAGCGGAAGCTAGTCGAATGACTGTTATTGGGTGGGAAGCGGACTTAGCGCCCTACCAAAGTTGAGCGACCAGTCGCCGAAAAATTGCCTGGAGCGCCGACGTCAGTATGAGGCGATGGCAAACTATTTGCCAAGTTTGCCACGCTAAGCCCAGCGCAACACATTTCTGGTCAGTCGCCAAGCCGCAAAAGGATTTGCATGCCTCCGCCCAGATCGGGGCTGCCATCTGCAAAGCCGGTGTAGCCATAACCCTGCAGGCGCAACGTATCGCTCAGCTTGTAGGTGAGCGATGCCGTTGCTTCGCTGATCTTGGGCGACGTGGCTGTCGCCCCTTCGCGCCAGTCATAATCGAGGCCGACCATGAGCCGGTCTGCCGAGACATAGACCCCCGCGCCAGCGACCCACACATCGCGCAAGGCGAGCACATCGCTCTGTCTGTTGAAGCGGCGCCCGCCATAGGCCGACACGCTGACGCTGCCGAAACTGTGGAGCAGTTCGCCCTGCGCAGTCAGGTCGGTGCTGCCCGTGCCAAGGAATTTCGCTTCCGAGGCGGTTGGCAGTTTTGCCTTGCCGACCACGTCGAACCAGGTCGCATCCCCGACGGGCAGCGAATAGCCAGCCGTGAGCCACAGGTCGCCAATGCCGCTGCGCGAAGTGATCGTGCCGCCGGGCGTGCCCGAGGTGCCGCCGCCTTCGCCCGGAATGACGCCCGAAGGGCCTTCTGCATGCAGGTAGGAGATCGACGCCTTGAGGTAGAAATTGTCCGCCTGGTATTTCACCCCGATCGGGATGGCGAGATAGTCCGTATCTTCGACATCGCCATAGTCGCCGGACGAATAATCGACGCCGGTGTTGATCTGGACGTAGGATTCCTGCGCCATGGCGGGCGCGGCCGCCAGGGCAAGCGCTGACACGACAGCCGCTGTCAGTGCGGGATGGATGATCGGCATGGCTCGCCCCTCTTATCTCTTCATGAATTTCGGGCGCCGGGAGCTGGCTGGTAACCGGCACACGACGCCCGCAT
Organism: Altererythrobacter litoralis; assembly: GCF_036324225.1. Classification (NCBI taxonomy): domain Bacteria; kingdom Pseudomonadati; phylum Pseudomonadota; class Alphaproteobacteria; order Sphingomonadales; family Erythrobacteraceae; genus Altererythrobacter; species Altererythrobacter litoralis. The sequence continues at coordinate 49,286 of NZ_JAZDQV010000010.1, read as the reverse complement.
AGCTACAATATACTTCGCGGGAGTTAGCCCGGGCGACCCGGCCTGTCGGGCTTTTCCGGCTTTTCCGGTTTTTCCGGCTTCTCGGGCTTTTCGGGCTTTTCGGGCTTTTCGGCCTTGGCAACGCGTTCGGTCCGCTCGGCGCGCTCGTGAGTCACGATTGCGCGGCTGCCGTCTTCCTTCGTTATGGTGTGAAGATTGCCCGACGGCGTCTCCACTGTCTGGACGAAACCGGTGGTGACAGTTTCCATCATGGGGCTGCCGTCTTCGTTGAAGAGCAGATTGCCTTCCTCGTCGGTCGCCTGGCGCTCTTCCGAAATCGCTTCGCGTATGACAATGGCACCATTGCTCTCGGTGGTTTCAGGTTCGGTCCCGTCGTCGGCGGGGGCTTCTTGCGCATAGGCTGAAGCAAATCCGGCAAGGGCGAGCAATATTGCGGGACCCGTCGAGATGATCTTCTTCATGTTCATTCCCTCATTTGCGGAGCTGCAAATTTCTCGGGCAGGAAGCCTTAATGCGGCCTTTCGGGTCAACGTTAAGGCGACCACGCGCCCCGCCGCTGCGGCAGCTTGATGCCTGCATAGGGGCCGTTGGCGAACAGGAAATTTTCCATTCATGAAATATCCGCAATTGGGTCGTTAGCCGACGTTCCGATTTTCCTACAGCGCAGCGATCTGGCAAAAGCGCGGCGCTCTTTGCCATTGTCGCATCATCCCGGAACCGGGCTTCGCACTCTCATGCGGGAGGAAGGTTTTTCTCTTTCAGGACACTGTCGCAAGTGTCGCATCGGCCAGAAAAACGCCCCGCAGCCTGAACGAATCGAGCGCTAGCCGGTCGTGCGTTCGGACTTGTCCTTCTCGTTGGTGCCCTTGATCATCGCGCGCATCTGGTCCCATTCGGCGTCGCCCAGCGCGTGGAGCGGAGCCCAGAAGGTACCGCCGGTCGCCTGGTAACCCGCGCCGTCGATCGCGATGGTCTGGCCGTTCACATATTCCGCGCCGGGTCCCATCAGGAACACCGCCAGATTGGCCAGTTCGTGCATTTCGCCATGGCGGCCCATCGGGTTGATCTCATTGTTCGAATTGCCGCCGCGCCCGCCGGGGCTAAGCCGCGCGCTCATGCCCTTGGTCGGGAAAAGGCCCGGCGCGATCGCGTTGAAGCGCATGTTGTAGCGGCCCCATTCGACCGCCAGGCTCTGCGTCATGGTGTTGATCGCGCTCTTCGACATGGCCGAGGGCACTACGAAGGCCGAACCGTTCCACACCCAGGTGGTGAGGATCGCCAGGAAGTTGCACCGCCCGCCTTCGGCCTTGATCCGCTTGCCGACATCGAGCGTGACATAGAAGGTGCCGCGGAAGACGATGTCGGCGATGGCGTTGAAGCCGTTGACCGAAAGGTCTTCGGTGCGGCTGATGAAATTGCCCGCCGCATTGTTGACCACGCCGGTCAGCGCACCGCCATCGGCCCAGATTGCATCGATCATGGCATGGATCGCATCGGCATCGCGGATATCGCAGGTCATCGGCACGACCTTGCCGCCGTGTTGTGCCATCAATTCCTGCGCGGTCTCGTCGAGCTTCCCTTGCCGCCGCCCGCAGATATAGACCGTGGCGCCCAGCTTGAGGAAAGCTTCCGCCATCTCGCGGCCCAGGCCGGTGCCACCGCCGGTAACGAGGATCCGTTCGCCTTCCATCAGGCCGGGGCGGAACATCAGCTGTGATACGTCCATCGGTAACTCCTCGATATCCTTGTGCGGACTGCGGCAGGCTTGTGCGCCCTAGTTTACCGCCCGGTCCCTGCCTTCCCAATAGGGTGCGCGCAGATCCTTGCGCAGGATCTTGCCTGACGGGTTGCGCGGCAGCGCCGCGATGAAGTCCACCGACTTGGGGCATTTGTAGCCGGCGATGTGCTGGCGCGCATGTGCGATCACTTCGGCTTCGGTCAGCTGCTCGCCCGGCTTCACCACCACGCAGGCCTTCACCGCTTCGCCCCATTTGTCGTCAGGGATGCCAATCACTGCGACGTCGGCGACCTTGGGGTGCGAGTAGATCGCGTTCTCGACCTCGGCCGGATAGACATTCTCCGCGCCCGAGATGATCATGTCCTTCACCCGGTCCTGGATGTAGAGATAGCCGTCCTCGTCGAGATAGCCGGCATCGCCGGTGCGCAGCCAGCCTTCGGGATCGATCGTCTGGGCGGTCGCTTCGGGCCGCTTCCAGTATCCCTTCATGTTCTTCGGGCTGCGGGTCGCGATCTCGCCGATCGTGCCGGTCGGCACTTCATTGCCGTCGGCATCGATGACCTTGATCTCGACATTCTTGAGCGGCGTCCCGACCGATCGCATCCGCGGGCTGCCTTCGGGAACATGGTCTTCGGGGCCGAGCGCGACGATCGTCCCCGTCGTCTCGGTCATCCCGTACATCTGCACGAAGCCGCACCCCAGCACTTCCATCGCGCGCTTCATCAGCTCGAGCGGGATCGGCGATGCGCCATAGGTAATGTATTTGAGGTTGGAGAAATCGACTTCGCGAACGCGCGGATGGTCGAGCAGGATCTGGATCGCCGCCGGCACCATGAAGATCTTGGAGATGTTGTAGTTCTCGATCAGGTCGAGCGCCCGGCTCGGATCGTATTCGGGCAGGACCACGGCGTTCGATCCGTTGAAGATCGTGCCGAGGCCATATCCGGTGCCGCTGATGTGGAAGCATGGCATGGCGAGCAGCGCCACTTCGCCTTCGACGGTCTTCTGCCAGTCGTGCAAATCTTCGGCGTTGCGTTCGTTCATGCGCGAGGAGAAAATCGATCCGTGGGTCAGGATCGCGCCCTTGGGATACCCGGTCGTGCCCGAAGTGTAGAGCTGGACCGCGTCGTCATCCACCGCGCAAGGCACCATCGGATCGCTGTCGGGAAAGCCGTCGCGCCATTCGGGATAGCCGGGATACTTACCTTCCGGCGCTTCCGAGCCGAAGATGCCGGCGACATGTTCGAGCTGCCCTTCGATATCGCCGACCAGCTCGGCGAAGCCCGGGCCGACGAACAGCGCCTTGGCCTGGCAGTCGTTGACCACATAGCTCACCTCCGGCCGCGCGAGCCGCCAGTTGACCGGCGTCATCACCGCGCCGAGCTTGGCCGCTCCGGCGAGGATCTCGAAATAGATGTGCGAGTTCTTGCCGATATAGGCGACACGGTCGCCCTTGCCGACACCCAGCGAAGCCAGAGCATTGGCGGCGCGATTGCTCCGCCGGTCGAGCTCGCCGAATGTGAGCACGTCCCCTTCATATTCGAATGCGATCGAATTGCTTCGTTCGCGCCCCTGATGGCGCACGATGTCGCCAATGGTCTGGGGATCGCCGATGCTCGACATGGCAGCCCTTTCCCGAATGCCTCTCGCCAAGGGGTGTAGGTGGTACACCCTCCTCGGCCATTGGCATATTTCATAGCAGCGATCGCGCGGCGCTGCGTTAGGGTCTCGTGCATTCGGGGAATTGGCGACAGGAGATCGAAGTGAGCGCAGAACTGCTGGTCGAGACGCGCGACGGCGTCGAGATCGTCACTCTCAACCGGCCCGACAAGCTCAATGCGATGAGCGCCGGCCTGATCGCCGAACTCGACGCCTATTTTCGCGGGCTGCAGGATAGGCTCGATGTGCGGGTGGTGATCCTGCGCGGGGCGGGGCGGGCATTCTGCGCCGGGCTCGACCTCACGCCCGGCTCCTGGCCGGGCCGCGAAGGCGAGGGGCCGGTGCAGGGCGGCTGGCGTACCCAACGCGCCATCGCCACTGTGATGCAGTTGATGCGCCAATGCCTGCAGCCGGTGATCGCGCTGGGCCACGGCGCGGCGTGCGGCGGCGGCTTCTCTCTGCTGCTGTCGAGCGATGTGCGGATCGGCGCGCCCAGCCTGCGCATGAACGCGGCCTATATCAAGATCGGGCTGGGCGGTTGCGACATGGGCTCAAGCTATTTCCTGCCGCGGCTGGTGGGGGCGTCGGTTGCCGCCGAATTCATCCTCACCGGCAATTTCATGGGGGCCGAACGCGCGCTCCAATGCGGGCTGGTGAGCCGCGTGGTCGAAGAGGAGGCGCTGCTCGACGCCGGGCTCGAACTGGCACGCGACATGCTGGCAACGGCGCCGATGGGCCTGCGGCTTTCGAAGGATGCACTCAACCGCAATATCGATGCGCCGAGTTTCGAAGCGGCGCTGGCGATCGAGGACCGGCAGCAGGTCATGCTGGCGCAGACGCAGGATTTCGAAGAGGCCAAGCGCGCCTTCGCCGAAAAGCGCCCGCCCGAATACAAGGATCGCTGAGCGCGCGCGGCTCCCCTCGCAAATGCGCTAGGCTCACTCGGCCAAACATGCGCTAGGAATGGCGGACGGACCTAAGGGGAGACGCAGAGGCCATGGACTTCCGCCCTACCGACGAGCAGCGCGAATTGCAGGAAGCCGCGCGCAAATTCGCGCGCGCCGAATTGCCCGAGCTGGCGCGCGACATGGAGGAAAAGGATTATCCGGTCCCGCGCGCCATGGTACGCAAATATGGCGAAATGGGCTTCCTGGGCGTCAACCTGCCCACCGAATATGGCGGGCTGGGGCTGGGCCATCTCGAAGCCCTGCTGGTGCTGGAGGAATTCGCCCAGATCTCGAACGCCGTGGCGTTTCCGGTGTTCGAAGCGCTGGTGGGGCCGGTCCGCACGATCGAACGTTTCGGCTCGCCGGAGATGAAAGCGCGCATCCTGCCTGAAGTGATCGCGGGTGAGAAAGTCGTTGCGGTGTCGATGTCGGAACCCGATGCGGGTACCGCGCTGACCGACCTCAGGACGCGCGCGGTCGAGGATGGCGACCACTATGTCGTGAACGGCTACAAGCGCTGGACCAGCGGCGGCGGGCACTCGGACTATTACGTCACCTATTGCCGCTACAATGACGAGCCGGGCGCGAAGGGGATCGGCGCGATCCTGCTCGATCGCGATGCCTCGGGCATGCAGTTCGGCAAGCGCGAGCAGCTGATGGGCTTTCGCGGGATCGAGACCGCCGACTATGCCATCGAGGATGTGCGCGTGCCGAAGGCCAACGTCATCGTCGGGGCAGGCGGCTTCGGCAAACTGATGAGCGCGTTCGGGCTCGAACGCTGCGGCAATGCCACCCAGAGCCTTGGCGTCGCGGCGGCGGCGCTGGAGCAGGCGACGCAATATGTCCAGGAACGGCATGCCTTCGGCAAGCCGATCGTCGAATTCCAGGCCGTGCAGATCAAGCTCGCGGAAATGGCGATGAAGGTTGAGGCCGCGCGCCTGCTGATCCACCGCGCCGCAGCCAATGCCGCGCACCAGCCCGACGGGCTGCCCACGGTCTACGAAAGCTCGGTCGCAAAATGCTATGCGAACGAGATCGTGCGCGAAGTGACTTCGATGGGCGTGCAGGTGATGGGCGGCTATGGCTACCACAAGGATTACGGGATGGAGCAGCGCCTGCGCGACGGTTTCGCCTGGGGGATCGCGGGAGGCACCACCGATGTGCAGAAGACCAATATCGCTGCTGCGATGATCGGCCGGAGGTTCGACCAGCGCCGCTAAATTATTGACGCGCCAAGCCGTATTGCCCATGCAAGACGGTATGGACGAGAACACTCCGGCGACACCCGTGGCTCCACCAGAGCTTGCGCCCCCTTCCACGCCTGCAATCGGCGGGCATGGCGACGAGCAGGAACTGACCAAGCTCCACCCCAATTACGTCTGGGCGCTGCGGGTCGAGACCACGCTGGTTTCGATCCCTTTCATCGTCGGCGCGCTCGTTCTTGAGACGTCGGCGATACTGCCCCCGGCGGTGATCATTACCCCGGTGGCGCTCGCCGCGCTGCTGCTGATCCTGCGCTTTCCCGCGCGGCGCTTCTTCGCGCGCGGCTATGCCATGAGCACCGACCGGCTGCGCGTGGTGCGCGGGCTGATGTTACGGCACGACACCGTGGTGCCGTTCGGCCGGGTGCAGCATATCGACGTCAGCCAGAATCCGATCGAGCGCTTCTTCAGCATCGCCACGCTCACGCTGCACACGGCGGGCACGCATAACGCCTCGGTCAAGCTTCCGGGGCTGGGCGAGCAGCTCGCACGCGACATGCGCGAGGAAATCCGCAGCCACATCAAGCGCGAGTCACTGTGAGCGAACAGGACCCCACCAAGATTCCTGTCGCGGCCGCAGGCGAGCCGCAGCGCACGGATCCGCGCACTTTCCTGGTTCGTGCCGTGTCGATGCTCGGCCAGCTCGCCCTGCCGATCGGCATCGCCTTGTTCTCGATTTTCAGGAAAGGCGAAGTCGCCGACAAGGCGCTTCTCTTCCTGCCCTTCGTTCTCATACTGGTGGGCATCAATTTCGGCATCGCCTACCTGCGCTGGCTGCGGCTAACTTACACCACCGGCAAGGAGGATATCCGCGTCGAGAGCGGCATAGTCAGCCGCGCGGCGCGTTCGGTGCCCTATGAACGGATCCAGGACGTCAGCCTTGAACAGAAATTCCTGCCGCGCCTGTTCGGGCTGGTCGAAGTCAAGTTCGAAACCGGCGCGGGCGGGGCGGAAGATCTCAAGCTTGCCTATCTCACCGAGGCTCAAGGCGAAGCGCTGCGGCTGCTAATTCGCGAACGGCGCGAGGAAGAGGCGGCGGAAGTCGCGGCGCGCCCGGCAGCCGATGCCGCGCAGGTTCCAGCCGACGAGCCCGCCGAAGTGCTGTTCTCGATGGATGCGGGTCGGCTCACCACCTTTGGCCTGTTCGAATTCTCGCTCGCGGTCTTCGCGGTGATCGGCGGTGCTTTCCAATATGCCGAGAGCATTGCCGGGATCGAACTGTGGGATCCCGATTTGTGGCTGGGCCTTGCCGAAAGCCAACAGGGCTGGATCGCCGGGCTGGGCCCGATGTTGCAAGTTATCAGTGCAATTGCTGGCATCATCGCGCTGGTAGTGGTGGGGTCAGTGACAGGGCTGGTGCGCACCTATTTGCGCGACTGGGGCTTCGTGCTCGAAAAGACGGTGCGCGGCTTCCGCCGCCGCCGCGGGCTGTTCACGCGCACCGATGTGGTGATGCCGGTGCACCGGGTGCAGGCGATCGAGCTGGGCACCGGGCTGGTGCGATACCGCTTCGGCTGGCACGAACTCAAGTTCACCAGCCTGGCGCAGGATGCCGGACAGTCGAGCCATGTCGTCGCGCCCTTCGCGAAGATGGAGGAGATTGCACCGATAATCCGCGCAGCCGGATTCGCGCCCCCTTCGGAAGATCTCGACTGGCACCTCGCGAGCCGGAAATACCGCCTAGATTCGGCGCTGCTCGAAGGCGGAGTCTTTGCCCTGCTGGCGATTCCTGTAGCGATTTTCGCGCCCCTGCCCTTCGTTCTGGTGCCGCTGGGACTGGCCGCCTTCTTCGCGGGAGCCAATCTCTATGCATGGCAATTCCACCGCCATGCCTTGAGCGCCACGCAGATCTTTGCCCGTCGCGGGCTGCTCTCGCCGCGCACGCAGATCGCCTCGCGGGTCAAGCTGCATTCGGTCGAGATCGAGCAAGGGCCGATCGCACGGCGGCGCGGCTACGCCACGCTGCATCTCGGGCTGGCAGGCGGGAAGTTCTCGATCTCCGGCTTGCCGCTCGAACAAGCGGTCGAATTGCGCGCTGCCATCCTCGACAGCATCGCAGCGAAGGATTTCTCCCGGCTGGGCGGGTGAGCTTTCAGACGGCGCGCAAATCCGCCCATTCGGGATGCTCGGCGAACCTGGCTGCGGTGTAGGAGCAGGCGGGCACGATCCGGAAGCCCTGCAGCCGGGCGTCCTCGATCAACCTTTCGGTCAGTGCCGCGGCGACTCCGCGTCCGCCGATGCTGCGCGGCACGACGGTATGGGTGGCGATCCGCACGTCTTCTCCGGCGGGCTCCCATTCGAGATAGCCAGTCGCGCTTTCGCCTTCGAGCTGCGCGACATATCTGCCGCCGCGCTCCTGCGCATGGTGCGTGATGATCAGGCCTTCGAGCGCCATTGCGCACCTCCTGCTTGCCAAGTCCGCTATCGGCTTTACAGGCACAACCGATGCCAAGGCAAAGACCATTCCTGTCGGACAATGCAGCGACCATCCACCCGCGCCTGTGGGAGGCGATGCGTGCCGCCGATTCGCCCGATTCGCCATATGACGGCGACCGTTTGAGCGCAGCGCTGGACGAGCGCTTTTCGGAGCTGTTCGGGCGCGAATGCGCAGCGATCTGGATCGCCACCGGCACCGCCGCCAATTGCCTCGCGCTCGCCACCATGGTGCAGCCGCATGGCGGGGTGGTGTGCCATGAGGAAGCGCATATCGAAGTCGATGAAGGCGGCGCGCCCGGCTTCTACCTTCACGGCGCCAAGCTGATGTTGGCCAGCGGAGAGGGCGCCAAACTGACTCCGGCGGATATCGCGGCGGTGATCGATCCGATCCGGCCCGATGTGCACCAGGTGCAGCCGCATGCGATCGCGATCACCCAGGCTAGCGAATATGGACGCGCCTATCGCCCGCATGAGCTCGCCGCGCTGGGGGCCTTCGCGAAGGAGCGAGGGCTGGGCCTGCATATGGACGGCGCGCGCTTCGCCAATGCCGTGGCCTTCCTCGGCGGTTCCGCGGCGGATGCTGCTGGCCCGTGCGACACGCTCGCTTTCGGTTGCATCAAGAACGGCGGGATGAGCGCCGAAGCGCTGGTGCTGTTCGATCCGGCGCAGGCGGAGTTGGTCAAATACCGTCGCAAGCGCGCCGGGCACCTGCAATGCAAGGGCCGTTACCAGGCCGCGCAAGTGCTCGCCATGCTGGAGGGCGATCTCTGGCTGGAGAATGCCCGCGCGGCCAATGCCGCAGCGGCGGAGATCGCCGGAGCATGCGGCGAGCGGCTGATGCACCCGGTCGAGGCAAACGAGCTGTTCGTGCGGCTGACGCCGGGCGAGCGGGAATCATTGCGGGCTCAGGGTTTCGAATTCTACGATTGGGGCGCCGACGCAGCGCGTTTCGTCACCGCGTGGAACACGCCGCAGGATGATGCGCTGGCGCTGGCGCAGGCGGTCGCGAACCTTTGATCGCCCCTGGATGAGCGAACATCCTCCCCACGCCCTGCTGCGCCCGGCAATTGCACTGCCTTTCCTGCTGGTCGCGCTGATCTGGGGTTCGACCTGGTTCGTCATCACCACACAGATCGACGGGGTGCCGGCTCAGTGGTCGGTGACCTGGCGTTTCGTTGCCGCGACTCCGGCGATGTTCGCGCTGGCGCTGTTCATGCGCAATCCGCTCGCCATGCCGCGCCGCGCGCATTGGCTGGCGGTGCTGCTGGGGCTGTTCCAGTTCTGCGGGAACTACAATTTCGTCTATCTGTCCGAACTGCATCTGACTTCGGGGATCGTGGCGCTGCTGATCGGAATGATGATCGTGCCCAATGCAATCCTTGGCCGCTTCATGCTGGGCCAGAGGATCACGCTGCGCTTCACCATCGGCAGCGCGATCGCGCTGGTGGGGATCGCGTTGCTGCTGATCAACGAAGCGCATGTGTCGCCGCTAGGCGGCGATGTCGGGCTGGGCGTGGTGCTGGCGCTGGTGGCAATGGTCGCGGCCTCGATCGCCAATGTCATCCAGGCGGGCGAAGTCGGCAAATCGGTGCCGCTTGTGACGCTGCTGGCATGGTCGATGCTCTACGGCACGATCATCGATGGCAGCGTGGCATGGGCGCTGGCGGGGCCGCCGGTGATCCCGCGCGAGCCGCTCTATTGGGCCGGAATCGCCTGGCTGGCGCTGGTCGGATCGGTGGTGACCTTCCCGATCTATTACGATCTCGTGCGCAAGCTTGGCGCAGGCCGCGCGGCCTATAACGGCATCCTTGTGGTGGTGATCGCGATGTTCATCTCGACCCTGTTCGAGGGCTTTCAATGGACTCCGCTGGCGATCGCCGGGGGCGCGCTGGCGATGCTGGGGATGCTCGTCGCGCTCAGGGCCCGCAACGTCTAGGCGAGGCTGGCCAGCCCCTCGACATAGGTCGGATAGAGCGGCCGCCAGCCCAGCACCCGCTTCGCCTTGCCATTCGCGACCCTTCGGTTCTCCGCATAGAAACCGCGCGCCATCGGGCTGAGCCCGGCTTCGTCGAGCCTTTGCAGCGGGGGAGGTGCAACGCCGAGCAGGCGGCATGCGTGCTCGATCACCGCGTTCTGGCTCGTCGGCAAATCGTCGGCGAGATTATATGCGCCGGGCGGGACGTCGCGTTCGATCGCCGCGATCACGCCTGAAACGATATCTTCGACATGCACGCGGCTGAACACCTGCCCGGGCAAGTCTATGCGATTGGCGCGCCGCTCGCGCACGCGGTCGAGCGCGCTTCGGCCCGGCCCATAGATTCCCGGCAACCGGAATGCCCGGGCGCCCATGCCCAGCCAGCGCGCATCGGCTTCGGCACGTGCAGAACGGCGCCCTCCGCCCACAGGGGCGCTCTCGTCCACCCATGCACCTTGCGTGTCGCCATAGACCCCGGTCGAAGACAGATAGCCGAGCCATTTGCCCGCCAGTGCATCGCCATATCGATCGAGCACCGGGTCGCTATCGTCCGAAGGTGGGACCGAGGACAGCACATGGCTCGCGCCGTCCAGCGCCGTTCGCACCGCCGCTTGGTCGGCAAAGTCGAGATTGCCCTTGCTTCCGGTCGCGTCGACCCGCCAGCCGCGCGCTTCAAGCGCTGCGGCAATTCGGCTCGCCGTGTAACCCAATCCGAAGATCACGAGGTGACTCATGCCGTCAATCTAAGCGTTGGACAGCGGCGCAAAGCAACCTAAATCGGCTGCCATGGATATTGCACGAAACCCTGACATGGCCGATGCCGCCATCACTCCGCACGAACCGCCGATGATCCGCCGCGAGGATTACCAGCCCTTTGCCTGGCTGGTTCCTGAGGTCGCGCTCGACTTCGACCTCGGCCTCGAAGCGACAAGGGTCGTCTCTCGGCTCACAGTCGCACGAAACGGCAAGGCAGCTCCCTCCTCCACGATCCGCCTCAATGGTGATGGCCTCACTTTGCTTTCGGTCAAGGTCGATGGCGAGATGCGCAACGACTGGTCAATGGACGGGGACGACCTGATCGTGCCGCTTTCGGGCGAAGCGCATGAGATCGAGATCGCGACCGAGATCGATCCTGCGGCCAACACTCGGCTCGAGGGGCTCTATGCCTCGAACGGCATGCTGTGCACCCAGTGCGAAGCCGAAGGCTTCCGCCGCATCACCTTCTTCCCCGACCGGCCCGACGTGCTGAGCACCTATCGCGTGCGAATGAGCGGATCGAAGGCGCAGTTCCCGATCCTGCTGTGCAACGGCAACAGGGTGGCCGAGGGCGAAGGCGCCGATGGCACCCATTGGGCCGAATGGCACGATCCCTGGCCCAAGCCGTCCTATCTCTTCGCGCTCGTGGCGGGCGATCTCGTCGCCAACTCCTCCACCTTCACCACCATGAGCGGACGGGAAGTGGAGCTGAACGTCTGGGTTCGTGCGGAAGACCTGCCGCGCACCGATCATGCGATGGAATCGCTCAAACGCTCGATGCAATGGGACGAGGATGTGTTCGGGCGCGAATATGATCTCGATCTCTACAATATCGTCGCGGTGAGCGATTTCAACATGGGGGCGATGGAGAACAAGGGGCTCAACGTCTTCAACACCAAATATGTGCTGGCTGATCCCGACACCGCGACCGATGACGATTTCGACGCGGTCGAAGGGGTGATTGCGCACGAGTACTTCCATAACTGGTCGGGCAATCGCGTGACCTGCCGCGACTGGTTCCAGCTGTCGTTGAAGGAAGGCTTCACCGTGCTGCGCGACCAGCTGTTCAGCCAGGACATGCGCGGGCAGGAGGTCAAGCGGATCGAGGACGTGCGGATCCTTCGTGCGGCGCAATTCCCTGAGGATTCGGGGCCGCTCGCGCATCCGATCCGGCCAGACAGCTATCGCGAGATTTCCAACTTCTACACCGCCACGGTCTACAACAAGGGCGCCGAAGTGATCCGCATGATGCGCTCGCTTTGCGGGCCCGAGCGCTTCCGCCAAGGCACCGATCTCTATTTCGACCGGCATGACGGTGAAGCGGCAACCTGCGAGGATTTCGTCCGCGCGATCGAGGACGGCGCGGAGCTCGACCTGAAGCAGTTCCGCCTGTGGTATTCGCAGGCCGGCACGCCGCGCCTGTCGGTCGCGATGGCGCATGGAGGCGATACGGTCACGCTTACGCTGAAGCAGTCGGTGCCTCCCACCCCGGGTCAGGCCGCCAAGCAGCCGATGGTGATCCCGCTCAGGATCGCGCTGCTCGATCGCGTCACCGGCAGCCACCGCGGCGAAGAGCTGGTGGCGCTCGACCGGGCCGAGCAAAGCTTCACTTTCAGCGGCTATGCGGCTCCGCCGGTGCTTTCGATCAACCGCGGCTTCACTGCCCCGGTCGTGATCGAGCGCCAGCTTCCGCGCGAAGATTTAGTGCTGCTCGCGGCGCATGATGACGATCCCTTTGCACGCTATGAAGCGATGCAGGAGCTGATGGTTGGCCACCTTGTGGCGGCTTCGAAGGGCTCGCTGTCCGCAAGCGAACGCGCGGAAGGCGAGGCGGCGATTGCTACGGCTCTGGGCGCGGTGCTGGCCGATCCGGCGCTGGAAGATGCGATGCGCGGCGAACTGATGCTGCTGCCGACGCAATCCTACCTGTTCGAGCAGCTCGACAAGGCCGATCCCGCCGCGATTCACCGCGAGCGCGAAGGGCTCAAGGCGCTGCTTGGCAGCCAACTCGCCGACGGGCTCCACGCGCTCTATGAGCGGGCCGCGCAAGTGCCCTATGATGGCGAAGGCGCGCGGGGCGCACGCAAGGTCAAAACGCAGGCGCTCGCCTACCTTGCTGCAAGCGACTCCGCCACCGCCGCCCGGCTCGCCGCCGCGCAGTATGATGCCGCCGACAACATGACCGACCGGCAAGGTGCGCTGATGGTGCTGACGGGGCTCGACACGCCCGTGCGTGAGGAAAAACTCGCGGATTTCTACCGCCGCTACCAGGGCAATGCGCTGGTGATCGACAAATGGTTCATGCTGCAGGCGTTGTCGCTCCACCCGCGCGTGCTTGAGCACGTAAAGGTGTTGAAGGACCACCCCGATTTCACCATCCGCAATCCCAACCGCGTGCGGTCGCTTTACATGGGCTTCGCCGCGAATCCGCCGGCTTTCCACACGCCCAGCGGAGAGGGCTATCGCATCGTTGCCGATCTGATCCTGGCGCTCGATCCGATCAACCCGCAGACTGCGGCGCGCTTCGTTCCGGCCCTGGGGCGCTGGCGGCGGCTGGAGGACGGGCGCGCGGCGCTGATGCGGGCCGAGCTCGAGCGGATCGCGGCGGCAGAGCATTTGTCGCGCGACACCTATGAGCAGGTTTCACGCAGCCTCGATGGCTGAGGTCACCCGCTTCGACATCGCGCGTGCTGCCGCGCTGGCAGGCGTGCCGCACGGCTTCTTCGGCCATTCGGGCGGGGTGTATCAGTTCGGCTATGGCGGCGAAGGGGAGGAAGCGACGATCCACGCTTCGCGCGCCGCGGCGGGCGGGGCCATACTGCCGGGAGGTACGTTCGTCGCGCCGCACCAGGTCCATTCCCCCGATGTGATTTCGGTCGAGGCGGAGTGGAGCGATTCCGCCACCGGGCGGCCCAGCGCCGACGCGCTGGTCACGGCGACGCCGGGGTTGGTGCTCGGCATTGTCACTGCCGATTGCGCCCCGGTGCTGTTTGCGGACGCTGCAGCAGGCGTGATCGGTGCGGCGCATGCCGGCTGGCGCGGAGCCCATGGCGGAGTGCTTGAGAACACAATCAAGGCGATGGAATCGCTCGGTGCATCGCGAGCACGGATCGCCGCCGCGATCGGGCCAACGATCGCGCAGGCGAGCTACGAAGTGGATGCGCGGTTCCGCGCCAATTTCACTGAGGCCGATGCGCGCTTCTTTTCCGCCGGCCGTGAAGGGCACTGGCAATTCGATCTTCCGGCCTATGTTTTCCACCGGCTTGAGGTGGCTGGCGTGGGCATGGTGGAAGACCTCGCGCTCGACACATATACACTTGAAAACAAATATTATTCGTTTCGCCGTGCGACCCATCGCGGCGAACCCAACTACGGCCGCCAGCTGAGCCTCATCGCATTACCCGCCTAGCTTGCATGAAACCGCACAACTGGTTCCCAAAAGGCGGTTGGCATGGCCTGACTTTGCAGCTATCAGCGCCGCCAAATAGGTGTTCCGCACCCGTGCGGGGCAACATCACGAGCCGTTCGGGGAAGCGCTTCGCACTACGTGTTTTCTTCGGACAAATAGCGATCTGACGGGTCCATGCGGGGGTTGACCGGGCATGGACGAGAATAGCAGGGTAAAGGCTGATGGCTGATACGACTGGCACAATGGCTCCCGAAGCCACCGCTGAGGCGGGTGACGACGGGGTCCGGCGCCGCGACTTCATTCACATTGCTGCGGTGAGCGCGGCTGGCGTTGGCGCTGCGGCAACCTTGCTGCCGCTGGTCAGCCAGATGTCGCCTTCGGCTGACGTCCTGGCCGCCAGCACCACCGAAGTCGATGTGTCGGCGATCGAGCCGGGCCAGGCGATCAAGGCGGTCTTCCGCAAGCAGCCGCTGTTCGTTCGCCGCTTGACGCAGGTCGAGATCGACGAAGCCAATGCGGTCGATGTGGCGACCCTGCGCGATCCGGAAACGCTGGCCCAACGTACCAAGGAAGGCCACGCTGACATGCTCGTCACCATGGGCATCTGCACCCACCTCGGCTGCGTGCCGCTGGGCGCTGCCGAAGGCGAGAACAAGGGCGAGTATGGCGGCTATTTCTGCCCGTGCCACGGCTCGCACTACGACACTGCCGCGCGCATCCGTAAGGGCCCTGCGCCGAAGAACCTTGTCGTTCCCGACTATGAATTCACTTCCGACAGCGTCATCCGCGTCGGCTGAGAACTGAGAGAACAGTCATGAGCTTTGCCTGGGCACGCCAGTACGAACCGAAACATCCCTTCATGCAGTGGATGGACGAGAAGCTGCCGCTTCCGCGTTTGGTCTACAATGCGATCGGGGCCGGCTATCCGGTGCCGCGCAACCTCAACTACATGTGGAATTTCGGCGTGCTCGCCGGCTTCTTCCTGGTCGTGCAGATCGTTACCGGGGTTATCCTGGCGATGCATTATGCCGCGAACCAGGCAGTTGCCTTCCAGACGGTCGAGCACATCATGCGCAACGTCAACTGGGGCTGGATGATGCGCTATGCGCACGCCAACGGCGCCAGCTTCTTCTTCATCGTGGTGTATTTGCACATCTTCCGCGGCTTCTTCTACAGCTCGTACAAGGCCCCGCGCGAGATGATCTGGCTGCTCGGCGTGGTCATCTTCCTGCTGATGATGGCGACCGCCTTCATGGGCTACGTCCTGCCCTGGGGCCAGATGAGCTATTGGGGCGCACAGGTGATCACCGGCCTGTTCGGCGCGATCCCGCTGGTCGGCGAAAGCATCCAGCATTGGATCCTCGGCGGCTTTGCGCCTGACAATGCCGCGCTCAACCGCTTCTTCAGCCTGCACTTCCTGCTGCCCTTCGTGATCGTGGGCGTGGTGATCCTGCACATCTGGGCGCTGCACATCCCGGGTTCGTCGAACCCCACCGGCGTCGAAGTGAAGACCGAAAGCGACACCATTCCGTTCCACCCGTATTACACGGCGAAGGACGGTTTCGGGCTGGGCGTGATCCTCATCTTCTTCGCGATGATGGTGTTCTTCCTGCCCAACATGCTGGGCCACCCTGACAACTATATCGAAGCCAACCCGCTTTCGACGCCGGCGCATATCGTGCCCGAATGGTACTTCTGGCCGTTCTACGCGATCCTGCGCGCTTTCACTCAGGACCTCACCATTCCGTTCACCGGCGTGATCCTGATCGAAGCGAAGCTGCTGGGCGTGATCGCGATGTTCGGTTCGATCCTGATCTGGTTCATCCTGCCATGGCTCGACAAGAGCCCGGTGCGTTCGGGCCACTACCGTCCGACCTTCCGCAAGTTCTTCTGGTTCGGCCTGATCCCCGCGATGATCGCACTGTTCATCTGCGGCGGCGCGCCGGCGGAAGAGCCCTATGTGATGATCAGCCAGGTCGCGACCGCATATTACTTCCTGCACTTCCTGGTGATCCTGCCGATCATCAGCCAGATCGAGAAGCCCGAACCGTTGCCCTATTCGATCACCGAAGCGGTGCTGGGCAAGGACGATGCGGCCCCGGCCGCGGCGAAGGCGGCCGACTAAGGCCCGGACGACTGGATAGAGAGAGACACGAACCATGATCCGTATCGGTGCAATCGCAGTCGGCCTTTTCTTTGCTGGTGTCGTCCTGCTTTGGTCGTTCATCCCGGGCGTCACGACCTATTTCAGCGACCCGACCGAAAAGCCGGCCGAATATGCCTTCCACAAGAAGCCGCACGCCCCCGAGGGCGGGTTCAGCTTCGACGGCGCATTCGGCAAATGGGACAAGCAGCAGCTTCAACGCGGCTACCAGGTCTACAAGGAAGTTTGCGCGGCCTGCCACAGCATTCAGTATGTTGCGTTCCGGAACCTCGCAGAGCTCGGCTATAACGAAGCCGAAGTGAAGCAGGAGGCATCGACCTTCAACGTTCCCGAATACAGCAAGGCGACCGCCGAAGTGACGACCCGCCCCGGCCTGCCGACCGATCACTTCCCTGCAGTGCCCTATTTCGGCGCCGGACATCCGCCGGATCTCTCGCTGATCACCAAGGCGCGCAAGGATGGCAGCAACTACGTCTATTCGCTGCTTACCGGCTATGGCGAGCCCGATCCCGAACTGCTGGCAAAGTATCCTGAATTCGAGACCCCGGCCGGGCTCTATTTCAACCCTTACTTCGCCAATGTGAACATCTCCATGCCTGCTCCTTTGATGGCCGGTCAGTTGACCTATGCCGATGGCACCGAGGCGACGGTAAGCCAGATGGCGAAGGATGTTGCCGCTTTCCTGACCTGGACTGCGGAACCCACGCTGATCAAGCGCAAGCAAACCGGCTGGCCGGTGCTCGGCTTCCTGTTCTTCGCCACGATCCTTGCCTATCTTTCGAAAAAGCAGATCTGGGGCTCGCTGAAGCCGCGCAAGAAGGATTGATCGCATCAACGATGCGACTGTTGAAACGCCCCGCCATCCAGCCGATGGTGGGGCGCTTTGCATTTGAAGACACCGCATGACGCCTGAAGAACTCAAGGGCCTGGTCCGCACCGTGCCCGATTTCCCGCATACGGGGATCATGTTCCGCGATATCACCACGCTGATCAGTCATCCGCTGGGGCTGGCTGCAACGGTGCGTCATCTTGCCGATCGCGCGCGCGAACTGGGTGCTGAGGCGATCGCGGGAATGGAAGCGCGCGGGTTCATCTTCGGCGCGGCTGTGGCGGTCGAGCTCCAGCTTGGCTTCGTGCCGGTACGCAAGCCGGGCAAGCTCCCGGTCGAAGTCCTCGGGATCGACTATCACCTCGAATATGGCACCGACCGGCTCGAGATCGATCCGGGCGCGATCGCACATGGCCAGACCGTGGTGATCGTCGACGATCTGATTGCGACCGGCGGCACCGCGCTGGCGGCGGCGCAATTGCTGCGACAGGCCGGGGCGACCGTCGATGATGCTCTGTTCGTGATCGACCTGCCCGATCTTGGCGGCGCCGTGCGTTTGCGCGAAGCCGGTGTGGACGTGACTGCACTGATGGAATTCGAAGGCGATTGAGCCTTCGTCCTCAGGCTCAGCCGAGCTTGTGCACCTCTTCGAGAACCGGATGGGCCCATTCGGGGCGGCAGATCAGTAGGTCCGGCAGATAGGTGTCGGCATTGTTGTAGACCAGCGGGCTGCCGTCGATGCGCGAGCAATGCAGGCCATAGGCGAGAGCCACGGCCACCGGCGCGCAATTGTCCCATTCATACTGCCCGCCCGAGTGGAGGTAGATCTCGGCCTCACCGCGCACCACCGCCATCGCCTTTGCGCCCGCGCTGCCCATTTCGACCAGCTCTCCACCAATCGCTTCGGCCACCGCGACTGCTTCCCTTGCGGGCCGGGTGCGGCTCACCACAAGCCGCGGCCGCTCGGCGGGCTCGGGCAGCGCATGCGGAGCGTCGCTGCGCAGCACGATTCCGCCGTCCAGCCCTGGCAGCGCCACCGCGCCGATCGCGGCTTCGCGGTCCACTGCCAGCCCGACATGGACAGCCCAGTCCGACCGTTCCTCGCCATATTCGCGCGTGCCGTCGACCGGGTCGATGATCCACACACGGTTCTTGGCGAGCCGCTCCGGATTGTCCTTCTCTTCTTCCGACAGCAATCCGTCGTCCGGGCGAAGGCGTCGAAGCGCATCGCACAGGAAGGCATTCGCCGCGCGGTCGCCTTCCTTGCCCAGCGCCTTGCCCTCGAATTGCCCGGAGGCGCGCACTTCCAGCAGGATGCGCCCGGCGTCTACGGCCAATTGTGCGGCGAGTTCGGCGTCGGTCATTTGAGCGGCAGGATCTGCTGGATGATGTAGTCGGCGGCTTCGGCCGGCGTCATGTCGACCGTATTGACCCGGATCTCGGCGGCCTCGGGAGCTTCATAGGGGCTGTCGATCCCGGTGAAGTTCTTGAGCTCGCCGCTGCGCGCCTTCTTGTACAGCCCCTTCACGTCGCGGCCTTCTGCCACCTCCAGCGGGGTATCGACAAAGACCTCGATGAACTCGCCTTCGGGAAGCATCTGGCGCACCATTTGCCGCTCCGCGCGGAAGGGCGAGATGAAGGCGGTGAGCACGATCAGCCCGGCATCGGCCATCAGCTTGGCGACTTCGCCGATGCGGCGGATATTCTCGATCCGGTCAGCCTCGGTAAAGCCCAGATCCTTGTTGAGCCCGTGCCGCACATTGTCGCCGTCGAGCAGGAAAGTGTGTCGGTTCATCAGGTTGAGCCGTTTCTCGACTTCGTTGGCAATGGTCGACTTGCCTGAGCCCGAAAGCCCGGTGAACCACAGCACACGCGGCTTCTGGTTCTTGAGCGCGGCGTGGTCGTCGCGCGTGATCGCCGTCGGCTGCCAATGCACGTTCTGCGCGCGCCGCAGGCTGAAATGGATCATCCCGGCGGCCACAGTCGCATTGGTGAACTTGTCGATCAGGATGAACCCGCCGAGCTGGCGGCTCTTGGAATAGGGCTCGAAAGTGAGCGCACGGTCGGTCCGCAACTCGGCTACGCCGATTGCGTTGAGTTCCAGCGTCTTCGCCGCGAGATGCTCGAAACTGTTGACGCAGATCTCGTATTTGGGCGGCTGGACATTGGCGGTGACCATTTGCGAACCGAGCTTGAGCCAATAGCCGCGCCCGGGCTTCATCGCCTCTTCGCTCATCCATACGATGGTCGCTTCGAATTGGTCCGATGCTTCGGGCGGATCGCCTGCCGCCGCAATCACGTCGCCCCGGCTGCAATCGACTTCGTCCTCGAGCGTCAGCGTAATCGATTGCCCGGCCACTGCCTCTGCGAGTTCGCCGTCGAAAGTCACGACCGACTTGACCGTGCTGGTCTTGCCGCTCGGCACGATCCGCACCGGGTCGCCCGGCTTGACCGCCCCGTCCGAGACCATGCCGGCAAAGCCGCGGAAGTCGAGATTGGGGCGGTTGACCCATTGCACCGGCATGCGGAAGGCGCGTTCCTGCGCGCGGGTGTTCGCCAGTTCGACCGTCTCGAGATGCTCGATCAGGCTCGGCCCATGGTACCATGGCGTGTTCGCCGATGGCGCAGTGGTGATGTTGTCGCCCTTGAAGCCGGAAATCGGGATCGGCGTGAATTCCTCGATACCGATCTCGTTAGCAAAGCCGCGATAGTCCGCCACGATCGCATCGAACACAGACTGGTCGTAGCCGACGAGGTCCATCTTGTTCACCGCCAGCACAAGGTGCCGAATGCCCAGCAGGTGTGCGATATAGGAATGGCGCCGGGTCTGCTCGAGCACGCCCTTGCGCGCATCGATCAGGATCACGGCAAGGTCGGCGGTCGATGCGCCGGTCACCATGTTGCGCGTGTACTGGACGTGGCCGGGCGTGTCGGCGACGATGAACTTGCGTTTCTCGGTCGCGAAGAAGCGATAGGCGACGTCGATCGTAATGCCCTGTTCGCGCTCGGCGGCGAGTCCGTCGACCAGCAGCGCGAAATCGATCGCGTCGCCTTGCGTACCAACCTTCTTGCTGTCGTTCTCGAGCGCCGAGAGCTGGTCTTCGAAGATCATCTTCGAATCGTAAAGCAGCCGCCCGATCAGCGTGCTCTTGCCGTCGTCCACGCTGCCGCAAGTGATGAAGCGCAGCAGCTGCTTGTTCTGGTGCTGGTCGAGATAGGCGGCGATATCCTCGGCGATGAGGGAATCGGCTTCATAGGCAGGGTGGTGGCTCATCAGAAATAGCCCTCCTGCTTCTTCTTCTCCATCCCGGCGCCGCCTTCATCCTTGTCTATGACCCGGCCTTGCCGCTCGCTGGTGGCTGTGAGCAATGTCTCCTGCACCACTTCGGCGAGCGTCGAGGCGGTGCTTTCGACCGCGCCTGTCAGCGGCCAGCAGCCAAGAGTGCGGAAGCGCACCGATCGCATCGCAATCTCGGGCTTCCTGCCCAACACCTGCTCGAGCCGGTCGATGTCGTCGGCCATGAACAGCCCGCCTTCCCATTCATAGGTCGGGCGTTCGGCGGCGAAATAGAGCGGGACGATCTCGATCTGCTCGCGCATGATGTATTGCCAGATGTCGAGCTCGGTCCAGTTGCTCAGCGGGAAGACGCGGATGCTTTCCCCCTTGGCCTTGCGCGCATTGTAGAGGTTCCACAATTCGGGCCGCTGGTTCTTCGGGTCCCACCCGTGGCTGGCGGTGCGGAAGGAGAAGATGCGCTCCTTCGCGCGGCTCTTTTCCTCGTCGCGGCGCGCGCCGCCAAAGGCCGCGTCGAAACCGTAGTGATCGAGCGCCTGCTTCAGCCCTTGCGTCTTCCACATATCGGTGTGGAGCGGGCCATGGTCGAACGGGTTGACGCCGCGCTCGCGCGCTTCCTCGTTCTGCCAGACGAGCAGTTCCATACCGACTTCGCGCGCCATCTTTTCGCGCAGCGCATACATGTCCCGGAACTTCCAGGTCGTGTCGACATGCAGCAGCGGGAAAGGCGGCGGGGCCGGATGGAACGCCTTGCGCGCGAGATGCAGCATCACGGCGCTGTCCTTGCCGATCGAATAGAGCATCACCGGGCGCTCCGCCTCGGCCACCACTTCGCGCATGATGTGGATGCTCTCTGCTTCGAGCCGCTGGAGGTGGGTCAGGCTGGTCATGAATATTCGCTTGCGTCGTGTCTCAGGACCCGCGACCTAGGTATTTGCGGCGCAAGGGAGAATATAGAATTGCTTGCAGGCGCTTTAGATGAGGCGTCTTCAGACAGTTGACGAATCCCCTGCAACCGTGGCAATTGCGCGCGCCTCAGGAGCGGGCGGGTATAGCTTAGTGGTAAAGCCCTAGCCTTCCAAGCTAGTTATGCGGGTTCGATTCCCGCTACCCGCTCCAAATCTCCTGGTCTTCCTTCAAGCTCTCCATGTCGATCACGAAGCGATATTTCACGTCGCTCGCTTCCATCCGGTCATAGGCGCGGTTGACCTCCTGCATCGGGATGATCTCGATTTCAGGCACGATCCCGTGCTCGGCGCAGAAATCGAGCATCTCCTGCGTCTGCGCGAGCCCACCGATCCCGCTGCCGGTGAGCACCTTGCGCCCGAGCAAAATGCCCGAGTGCATTTCGGGCAGCATTTCGATCACGCCCACCAGCACCTGCACCCCGTCCACCCGCAGCAGGTGCAGGTAAGGCGTGATGTCGTGGCGCACGGGGATGGTGTTGAGCACCATGTCGAAATAGCCCGACCTGGCCTTCATCGCGGCCCGGTCGCTGGTGTTGAGGAAGGCATGCGCGCCGAGCCTTTCGGCGTCCTCGCGCTTGCTTTCGCTGCGGCTTAGTACAGTGACTTCCGCGCCCATCGCCGCCGCCAGCTTCACCCCCATGTGGCCAAGCCCGCCCAGTCCGGCGACCGCAACCTTGCTGCCCGGGCCGACCTTCCATGTGCGCAAGGGGCTGTAGGTCGTGATTCCGGCGCAGAGCAGCGGCGCGGCCTCCGCCATCGGCAGTGCGTCAGGCACTTTGAGGACGAATTCTTCGCGGCAGACGATCTTGTCGGAATAGCCGCCGAAAGTCGGCGATCCGTCGCGCCGGTCCTTGCTGTTGTAAGTTCCGGTGGCCCCGCCATCGAGGCAGTATTGCTCGAGGTCAGTGGTGCAGTGCCGGCACTCCATGCAGCTGTCGACGAGGCAGCCGATCGCAACCCTGTCACCCACCTTGTGCCGCGTCACCGCCTCACCCACGGCCCGCACCGTGCCGACGATCTCGTGCCCCGGCACGATCGGATAGGTCGTGCGCCCCCAATCGTTGCGCGCTGTGTGCAGGTCCGAATGGCAGATGCCGCAATGGCTGATGTCGATCAGCACATCGTCGTGGCGCAGCCCGCGCCGCAGGATCTCCATCGGGCCGATGCCGCTGTCGGGCGCCGTCGCGCCCCAGGCTTTGGTCGGGTACTCATTGGATTGAGTGGCCACGCCGGTTCTCCTATTTCGGGGGCATCCGGATTCCGCCATCGAGGCGGAACTGGTGCGCGTTGAGGTAGGTATTGCGCGCAATCTCGACGATCAGCGAAGCGAATTCCTCCGGGTGGCCAAGCCGTTTGGGGAAGGGCACGCTGGCATTGAGCTGCGCCCACATCGCCGGGTTGCGATCCTTCATCCCCAGCATCAGCGGAGTAGCGAAAATGCCCGGCATCACTGAGTTCACACGGATGCCGAGGTCCATCAGATCGCGCGCCATCGGCAGCACCAGCCCGTTCACGCCCGCCTTGCAGCTGCCGTAGATCACCTGGCCGATCTGCCCGTCCTGCGCCGCGACCGATGCGGTCAGCGTGATGCAGCCGCGCTCGCCATCTTCATTGAGCGGTTCGGCATTGGCCATGCCCAGCGCCGAGATCGAAGCGATGCGATAGCTGGCGACGAGCACGCCTTGCGCGCCGAAGGCATAATCCTCGGTTGAAAGGCGCTTGTAGCCGCCGCTTTCCTTGTCCCAGCCCAGCGTCTTGCCGCGGCGGCTGGCCATGGCGCAATGGACCGTCACGCGTTCCTGCCCATTGGCGGCGCGAGCGGCAGCAAAGCCCTCCTCGACCGATTGCTCGTCCATGATATCGACATGATGGAAGGTGCCGCCGATCGCCTTGGCATGGGCTTCGCCATCGGCATCGTTGATGTCGAAGATCGCGACCTTGAGCCCTGCATCCGCCAGCGCTTGCGCGCTTGCCTTGCCGAGGCCCGAAGCGCCGCCGGTGACCACCGCGGCCATGCCCTTTTCCAGTTTCATTGCCTGCTCCCAAAGTGACTGAGTCTGCCAGTTGCTTACGCGGTTTTAGGCGCAAAGATCGCCTGCGCAAATGGAGCATGCCGCGGCGCTGGCGGGCGGCGGCACCGCTTGCTAGGCGGGCGCGATGGACATTGCGGCGATCCTGTTGCTGGTGGTTTTGGCGGCTGCATGCGGCGGGCGGGCGCAGCTCACCGTCGCGCGGCTTGCAGGCGCGCTCGGCAGATCGGGTGGATTGTTGCTGGCGGCGCTCGCTGCAGCATGTGGCACGAGCATCGTCATGGGCTTGGCCGGGGCCTGGCTGGCGGGCTTTGTCGGCCAGACGGCAGGCATCTGGCTTGTCGTGCTGGGGATCACATTTGCGGCAGCCGAGCTTGCCTGGCCGGTGCGGCTGGCGGCGCCGCGCGAACCGACGCGTTCATTGGGTGCGATCGCGCTGGCGCTCACGCTGCGGCAAATCTTCGATGCGCCGCGCTGGCTGGCGTTCGCTCTGGGCGCGGCGCTGGCCTCGCCCGAGACGGCGGCACTTGGGGGAGCGGCGGGCAGCGGACTGGCGCTGTTCATTGGCTGGAACTGGCCGGACTGGCCCGAGCGGCATCGTGGCTGGCTAGCTCTTAGGTTGGCACTTGCGCTGTTGCTGGCAGGGACGGCCCCATGGATCGCTTTCGCGGCATAGCCCGCATACGAATTTCAATGGCTTGCGGGTTTCTCCACTGGCCACTCTCCGCGCGTTTGCTAGAAGCGGGCGATGGCTGATGTGACGATGATTTCCGGCGCCGATGCGGGCGCTGTCGCCGACTGGCTGGCAGCGCGGATCGGTGCGGCACTGGCGGCGACAGCGGGGCCCGTGGCGATTGCAGTGCCTGGCGGATCGACCCCGTTCCCGATCATGGAGCAGCTCGTCGCACGCGCGCTAGACTGGTCGCGAGTGGTGGTTTGGCCGGGCGACGACCGCATCGTGCCCGAAGATCACGCGGCCTCCAACACCGGCAAGATCCGCGCCTTGTTCGAGCCTGTCGGCGCGCAGGTCGCCACGCTTTCCGAAGATGCGCGACCGCCCCATTTCGCCGTAGCCTGGCTCGGCATGGGGGATGACGGACACATTGCCTCGCTCTTCCCCAGTACCGATCCGCAGGTCGACGACCCGCGCATGGTGCGGCGGTTGACGCCTGACCCGCTTCCGCCCGAAGCGCCGTTCGACCGGCTCACGCTGACGATCCCGGCGCTGCTCGCCACTGACGAGCTGCTGTTCGTGATCCGCGGAGAGAACAAGCTGAAGGTGTTCGAAGCGGCGGCGCGGGGAGAGCACGATTTGCCGGTCGCGCGGCTGCTCCGCGCGGCCAGCCGGGATGTCACATGCTTCACCTGATTATCCGCATCGTCCCTGCGCCGGTTCATCGCGCCATCCTGCCGCTGGCATTCCGCTTGCGGCACCGCTGGCGGCGCTGGCGCAAGGTGCCGATCCATGGCTGCAACGTGGTGGTGACCGATCTCGATGGTGCGGTGCTGCTGCTGCGCCACAGCTATGGTCCCGATTATTGGTGCCTGCCCGGCGGCGGGCTCAATAGCAACGAAGACCCCGCCGAAGCCGCAATGCGCGAATTGCGCGAAGAACTCGGAATCGAACCCGCTCGGTTGAAGTCGCACGGCACGATCGAAAGCGAAATTTCGGGTTCGCCGTACACTGCGCATCTGTTCAGCGCGGTCGTCGACCGGCATCCGAAGCCCGACCGGCGCGAAGTGATCGAAGCGCGGTTCTTCCCGCCGCATTCGCTGCCCGAGCCTTTGGGCCGCGAAGCGCGCCGCCAGCTCGCGGCCTGGCGCGAGCGCCGCTAGAGCAGCGAAAGCTGCGCCTCGTCCCGCGGGCGTTCTTCGCTTTCGCCGTAGCGTTCGAGCTTCGACAGCGTCAGCCCCATCAGCCGGATCGGCATGGGCAGGGGCAATAACTCGTCCAGCAGCGCACGCCCGATCTGCGCAAATTCGCGCTTGTCGGCCACCGGCTCGTCCACCGTCTTCGCGCGGGTCACGTTCTGGAAATCGCTGTATTTCATCTTGAGCGTGACCGTGCGGCCTTTCGCCCCGGTCCGCTCAATACTGTCCCATACGATGTCGATGATGTTGTCGAGCGTTTCGCGCAGCGCGGGCCCGGACGAGATGTCCTCGCTGAAGGTGCGCTCGCCACCGATCGACTTGCGTTCGCGGTGCGCGCGAACCGGCCTCAGGTCGATCCCCCGGGCCGCGCGGTAGAGATAGTCAGCCTGGCTGCCGAAATGCTGGCGCAGGAAAGCGATGTCTTTCGCGGCGAGGTCCGCGCCGGTGGCGATCCCCAGCCGGGCCATCTTCTCCGCACCCTTGGGGCCGACCCCGTGGAAGCGGCGCACCGGCAGCCGCGCGACGAATTCCGCGCCTTCGCCGGGGCGGATCACGCACAGGCCGTCAGGCTTGTTCTGGTCGCTCGCCAGCTTTGCGAGGAACTTGTTGTAGGACACGCCCGCGCTCGCGGTGAGCTGCGTCTTCGCCTTGATCTCCTGCCGGATCAGCTCGGCGATGCGCGTCGCCGAACCGATCCCGAGCAGATCGTCGGTCACGTCGAGATAGGCTTCGTCGAGGCTGAGCGGTTCGACATGCGGCGTGTGGCGCAGGAAGATCGCGCGGATCTGGCGCGAGGCTTCCTTGTAGGCGTCGAACCGGTGCCGCACGAAGATCAAATCGGGGCACAGGCGCTGTGCTGTGACCGAGGGCATGGCGCTGCGCACGCCGAACTTGCGCGCTTCATAGCTGGCGGCGGCCACCACCCCGCGCCCTCCCGCGCCGCCCACCGCCACCGGCTTGCCGCGCAGATCGGGGTTGTCGCGCTGTTCCACGCTGGCGAAGAAAGCGTCCATGTCGACATGGATGATTTTCCTGAGGCCCATGGCCTCACTGTCATCATCGCTGTCGTGCCGCTCGCTCATGGTGCCAGGATAGGCCCGGGCGCGTCATTTCGGAACCACGCGCTACGAAAAGTCATTTTGCAGCGCACAATGGGGTTTCCATTTGCGCTCGCTGCCCGCAAGGACAGGCCATGGCTTTATTCGGGCATCATCGTCACCACAAACTTGGCGAGCGCGAGCTGATCGTGCTGATGGCGCTGTTGATGAGCCTGCAGGCCTTCGGCATCGATTCAATGCTGCCTGCGCTGGGCGCGATCTCGAGCGAGTTCGGCGTAACCGGCAATGAGCGGCAGTTTATCATCGGCGCCTATTTCCTCGG
This sequence comes from Altererythrobacter litoralis, assembly GCF_036324225.1. Classification (NCBI taxonomy): domain Bacteria; kingdom Pseudomonadati; phylum Pseudomonadota; class Alphaproteobacteria; order Sphingomonadales; family Erythrobacteraceae; genus Altererythrobacter; species Altererythrobacter litoralis. Next base: position 22,566 of record NZ_JAZDQV010000010.1, on the reverse strand, counting down.
ATCGGGCATCGGGGCCTTCTTTCCCGGAGCATTTGCCGACAAGTTCGGGCGGCGGCCAGTGCTGGCACTGGGCCTGGTCGTCTATGTCGTCTTCTCGCTCGCCTGCGCACTGGTGACCTCGTTCGAATGGCTGGTTGGCTTGCGGCTGGTGCAGGGCCTGTGGTGCGCCGGGCTCAGCGTCGTTCCCGCCGCGATCGTGCGCGACCGCGTGGGCGGGGATCGCATGGCGCGGCTGATGAGCCTGATCATGATGATCTTCCTTGCCGTGCCGCTGGTGGCGCCCGCGATCGGCCAGGTCATCCTCAACTTCGTCGGCTGGCGCGGGATCTTCGCGGCGATGGCGATCATGGGAACGGTGGTGGGCATCTGGGTATGGATCCGCCTGCCCGAATCGCTCGCGCCCGAGAACCAGCAGGACATCGAGCCGCGCACGATCCTGCGCAACATGGGAACGGCGCTGATGCGGCGCGATTCGATCGGCTATGTGATCGGCAGCGCGCTGGTGTTCGGCTCGCTGTTCGGCTTCCTCAATTCTTCGCAACAGCTGATCGGCGAGCATTTCGGTGCCGGGCAGAGTTTCGCGCTGATCTTCGGCGCGGCGGTGCTGGGCATGGTCGTGGCGAACTTCACCAATTCGCGGATCGTCGAATGGTTCGGCGCGCGCCGGGTCAGCCATGCCGCGCTGCTGGTGTTCATTTCAGCGGGCGTCGCGCAATTCATCTCGGCCGGGCGGGCAGACCAGCAATTGTGGGAATTCGTGCCGATCCTTGCCGTCTCGATGGCGTCGCTCGGCTTCATCGGGGCGAACTTCAGCTCGATCGCGATGCAGCCGTTCTATCACATCGCGGGCGCGGCAAGCTCGGCGCAGACCAGCTTGCGCATGGTGTCGGGCGCGGTGCTCGGCAGTGCGATCGGCTTCGCCTATGATGGCACCGCGCGCCCGCTCGCCACGGCTATGCTGAGCTGCGGCCTGCTGGCGCTGGCCGTGATTCTCTATAGCGAGAAGGGCAAGCTCTTCGGCCGGCGTGTATTGGAGAGTTGAACCAAACGGTCGCGTAGCGACCGCAAGGCCGGACTAGCCTTCACTCCCTAGTTTGCGCCAGGCTAGTTCGGCGAATTCGCACAGCAAGGGCCGCGTGTCGCGCGGATCGATGATGTCCTCGACATTGAAGCGCTCTGCGCTGCGGAAAGGCGAAGTGACCTTGTCGAGCCGCGCCCTGATTTCCGCCAGCGTCGCTGCGGGATCGTCCGAGGCTTCGATCTCGGATTTGTAGGCAACTTCCAGCCCGCCCGCGATGGGGAGGCTTCCCCAGTCGCCGCTCGGCCAGCAGAAACGGTATTGATAGCGCTCGGCATTGCTCATCGCGCTGCCCGCAATGCCATAGGCGCGGCGCAGCACGACCGAGGCGAGTGGCACCGTCGCCTTGTAGATCGCGTTCATCGCCTGCACGCCATAGCGGATCGTGCCGGCCATTTCGGCCTCGCGCCCGATCATGAAGCCGGGGTTGTCGACCAGGTGGACCACAGGCAGGCGGAACTGGTCGGCCAGCTTGACGAAGCGTTCGACCTTTTCGCTGGTCTTGGCTTCCCAGCTCCCGCCGAGGAAGCTCGGGTCGCTCGCGACGACCGCCACCGGCCAGCCGTCGAGCCGGGCCAGCGCGGTGATCGCGGCGCGGCCCCACATCCGGCCGATCTCGAACACAGTGCCGGTGTCGAACACCATGTCCATGCAGCGGCGCATCGAATAGACCTGCTTGGGGTCGCGCGGGACGAGGCTGAGCAATTCCTCTTCGCGCCGGTGCACCGGGTCGAGGCAGTTGGAGCGGCGCGCAAGCTGGCCGACGTGCTCGGGCATGAAGCTGAGGAAATGGCGCGCGCGGGCAAAGGCTTCGGCTTCGCTGCCGACTTCGTCATCGACCACCCCGTTGCGTGTGTGGATGTCGCTGCCGCCCAGCTCTTCCTTCGCCCGCTGGTGGTCTTCCGGCCCCTTGTAGCTTGCGCCCAGCCCGTCGACCACGGCGGGCCCGGCTGCGAAGATCTGCGAGAGGCCGCGCACCATGATCGAGTAATGGCTGGCAACCGTTCGCGCTGCGCCCAAGCCCGCGGTCGGCCCCAGCGCCAGCGCGACGACCGGCACGGTTTCGAGATTGGTCACTACGTCGGACCATCCGGGCACGGCGGGGATATAGGTCGCGCCGATCTGCTCGAGCGTCTTGACCGAGCCACCGCCGCCAGTGCCGTCGATCATGCGGATGATGGGGAGCTTCAGCTCATGCGCCATCTTTTCCGCCTGCACCATCTTGCGGCTGATCCCGGCATCGGCTGCGCCGCCGCGAATGGTGAAATCGTCCGCCGTGGCCACCACCGGGCGGCCTTCGATCGTCGCCTTGCCGAACAGGAATGGAGCGGGGAGGACGCCGGTGAGGTTGCCTTCCGCATCATAGGAACCCTTGCCCGCGATCTTGCCGATCTCGCGGAAGCTGCCCTCATCAACCAGTGCCGCCAGCCGCGCGCGGGCATCCATCTTGCCGCGCCCGTGCTGGCGCGCGAGCTTTTCCGGCCCTCCCATCTGTTCGGCGAGCTCTTCCCTCTTTCTCAGTTCCTCAAGCTCTTGTGCCCAGCTCACCGCAATCTCCCCGTTCGCCCTGAGCCTGTCGAAGGGCTGCACTTTTTCTTGAAAAGCAAAAACAGGGCTTCGACAAGCTCAGCCCGAACGGAGGCAGGATATCAACCCTCTTCGGCGGGCTCCACTACGCATAATAGCGCTTCGACCTGAACCTGCGCGCCGGGGGCGGCAGCAAGGTCGCGCACCACGCCGTCGAAGGGCGCAGTGAGCGCGTGCTCCATCTTCATGGCTTCGAGCACCATCAACCGCTGCCCGGCTTTGACCTCGTCGCCATTTATCACATCGACCGCGATGACCTTGCCCGGCATGGGAGCGATGATGTCGCCATCATGGGCGTGGTGGGCGCCGCCACTATCGTTACGGGCCTCGCTGAACAGTCCCGACCAGCCTTCGTAATCGTACGCGAAAATCCCATTCGGCTTGAGACGCGCAATAGGCAAATCCCAAATCGTGCGGTCGCTCAATTCGACTTCGTGAACATCTGCTCCATGTTTCACTCTGACGGTCACCGGTTTTGGCGCGGCATTCAATCGGAAGCCAGCAAATCGGATCTGCAGCCGTTCGTCGAGATCGAGCGTTTCACTAGCTTGCGAACCGTTCGCTCGTTCTGCAATCAGACGGCCCGCCGCTTCTAAAACATCAGCCGGAGGTGTGGTGCTTGGAACGAGCGTATCGAGATTGCGCTCGATAAAGCCGGTATCCAATCGCTCGGCCCGGAAATCCTCTGCGAGAACGAGGTTACGCAAAAAGCCAGCGTTCCACTTGACCGGATAGCACAGCGCGCGGCCGAGCTTCGTTGCCAGCGCTTCGATTGCCCCCTCGCGGGTGTTACGATGCACGATCAATTTCGCAATCATCGGGTCGTAAAATGGCGTAACTTCTGAGCCTTCTTCGACGCCGGTATCAACGCGATTAGGCCCATCGCGCCGATTGGTGCGAGGGAGGGCGAAATCTTCGAGCACTCCGATGCTCGGCAAAAACCCCTTCGCCGGGTCCTCGGCATAGAGCCGCGCTTCGATTGCCCAGCCGTTGATCGACAGCTCTTCCTGCTTGCACGGAATCGGCTCCCCGCTCGCCACGCGCAGCTGCCACTCCACAAGATCGACCCCGGTGATCTCTTCGGTCACCGGGTGCTCGACCTGCAGGCGGGTGTTCATTTCCATGAAGAAGATGCGGTCGGCGCGCAGGCCTTCCGAGGCGTCGGCGATGAATTCAATCGTGCCCGCGCCCTCGTAATCGACTGCCTTGGCGGCGCGCACCGCCGCCGAGCAGATCGCCTCGCGCGTGGCCTCGTCCATGCCGGGGGCGGGGGCCTCCTCGATCACCTTCTGGTGGCGGCGTTGCAAGCTGCAATCGCGTTCGAACAAATGGACGACGTTGCCGTGGCTGTCGCCAAACACCTGCACTTCGATGTGGCGCGGTGAAGTGATCCACTTTTCGAGCAGCACTTCGTCATTCCCGAAGCTGGCCTTGGCCTCGCGTCGGCAGCTTTCCAGCGCGGCGGCGAAGCCCGCTGCCGCATCGACCTTGCGCATCCCCTTGCCGCCGCCGCCCGCGACCGCCTTGATCAGCACGGGATAGCCGATCGCATCGGCCTCTATGGTGAGGCGTTCGACCGACTGGTCCTCGCCCTCATAGCCCGGCGTCACCGGCACGCCTGCCGCGCGCATCAGCTTCTTGGCCGCGTCCTTCAGGCCCATCGCCTCGATGCTCGAAGGCTTGGGGCCGACCCAGATCAGCCCGGCGTCGATCACCGCCTGCGCAAAGCCTGCGTTCTCCGAAAGGAAGCCATAGCCGGGATGCACCGCATCCGCCCCGGTCGCTTTGGCCGCAGCGATGATCTTTGCGCCGACGAGATAGGACTCCGCCGCAGGCGACGGCCCGATATGCACCGCCTCGTCGGCGCTGCGCACATGCAGCGCCTTGGCATCGGCATCCGAATAGACTGCAACCGTGGCGATCCCCATCGCGCGCGCGGTGCGGATAATGCGGCAGGCGATCTCGCCGCGATTGGCGATCAGGAGCTTTGAAATCATGTGCGCAGCGCTACGCGTTGGCCGCGTTCTCCGCAAGATCGCTGCGTCGCCAGCGCGGCTCGTCGCTCAGCACCGGAGGGCGGTTCACCAGCGCTTCGACAAAGGCCATCGCCGCATGGCCGATCTTCTGCGCCTTCGAAGTGTAGACGCGGTGGTCCCATGCCGCCGGGCCTTTGGCTAGCACTTCGCGCCCGATCGCGGTGTAGATGCGCGCGGCGGAGAGGATTGCCCAGCGGCAGCGGAACGGCAGGCGCGCCGCGCCCACGCGCGAGGAAGCCGCATGCACTTCCATCCGCCGCACCAGCCGCGCGGCCATGTCGGCCAATTCGCGGCGGTGATGCGGCTTGGTGTGCTGGCCGGGCTCGATATCCTCCTCGACCAGCCATTCGACCGGGAGGTAACAGCGGTCCGCCGCGTCATCCTCCACCACGTCGCGCGCGATATTGGCAAGCTGGAAGGCGAGGCCGAGGTCGCAGGCGCGATCGAGCGTATCTGCATCCTCGCGCTTCACGCCCATCACCAGCGCCATCATCACGCCGACAGCCCCCGCGACATGCCAGCAATAGCGCATCAAATCGGCTTCGGAGCGCGGGCGCCAATCCTCGGCATCGAGCTCGAACCCCGCAATCACGGCGTCGGCATCCTCCATCGTCAGCCCGCATTCGCTGGCCACCTGGCCGAAAGCGTCGAAAGCCGGGTCGCCGGTCGGCTCGCCCTTGAGCGCCCGCGCCGTCAGATCGCGCAGCTTCTCGACCTTTTGTGCGATCTGCGACTGGTCCCCCAGCGCACCGCCCATATCCTGTGCATCGGCAAGGTCGTCACACCGGCGGCACCAGGCATACAGCATCCACACGCGCTCGCGGGTGGTGCGGTCGAACAAGCGGCTGGCAGCGGAGAAGCTTTTCGAACCCCGTTTGATTGCCAGCCGGCTCGCCTCGACCAGATCGTTTCTTGTCATCACCTGACCGCGCCGCCCGCGCCCTCCACCCTTCCGCCCGGATGATAACCCGGCAGGCTCCGGGTGGAAGGGTGGAGGGCGCGGGCGGGCAAGGTTCCGAAGCAAAAAAAGCTCACAAATCGTCGGCCTTCATCCGGAAGATCGGAGTGTGCGGCTCGTAGGCCGCCATTTTGTCGAGCAAATCGCCCATGCTGTCCGAATGGATCAGTATGTTCTGGTGCGCCTCGCGCACGAAGCCGACCTCGACCATCTTGGAATTGAAGGCGATGAGGTGGTCATAGAAGCCGAAGGCATTGAGCAGGCCCACCGGCTTGGAATGATAGCCAAGCTGCGCCCAGCTCATCGCTTCCCACAGCTCGTCCATCGTGCCGACCCCGCCGGGGATGGTGATGAAACCGTCCGACAAGTCGGTGAAGCGCTGCTTGCGCTCATGCATGCCCGAAACGGTGTATAGCTGGGTGCAATCGTGATTGGCCACTTCGGTGTTGAACAAAGCTTCGGGGATCACGCCGATCACTTCGCCGCCCGCCTCCAGCGCGCCGCGCGCCACCGCACCCATCAGGCCCAGCCGTCCGCCGCCATAGACGACGCCGATCTCGCGTAGTGCGAGCGTGCGCCCCACTTCATGGGCGAGTTCGATATAGCGGGGATCCTGCGGCGTGGCGGAGCCGCAATAGACAGCAAGGCGATTCATGCGGAGGTCTTTACCGCCAAGTCTTCCAGCATCAAGCCTGCGGTTGCCTTGGCGCTGCCGACCACGCCGGGAATGCCCGCGCCCGGATGCGTGCCCGCGCCGACGAGGTAGAAATTCTCGATCGCATCGTCGCGATTGTGGCCGCGCAAATAGGCGCTTTGCCACAGCACCGGCTCCAAGCTGAAGGCGCTACCGAGATGGGCGTGAAGGTCATGCGCGAAGTCCTTCGGCGCATAATGGAACTTGGTCACGATCCGGTCATGGATGTCGGGGATCAGCCGCCGCCCGATCTCGTCGAGAATGCGCTTTTCGAGCACCGGGCCGATTTCGTCCCAATCGACCGCCAGCTTGCCCATATGCGCCACCGGTACCAGTGCATAGAACGTGCTCTTGCCCTTGGGCGCCATGCCGGGATCGGTCACGGTCGGGTGGTGCAAATAGATCGAGAAATCCTGCGGCAGCACGCCAAGGTCGTAAATATCGTCGAGCAGGCCTTTGTAGCGCGGCCCGAACAGGATCATGTGGTGCGGGATGCCCGGCCAGGTGCCTTCGAGGCCGAAATGGACCACGAACAGGCTGGGGCTGAAGCGCTTCTTCGACAGCGATTGGGCATAATCGTGCCCGCGCTTCGTCCCGCTCAGCAAGTCGCGATAGGAATGGACGATGTCGGCATTCGAAGCGACCGCGTCGAACCGTTCGCGCCATCCGCTGGCGGTTTCGACTTCGCTTGCGCGGCTGCCGAAAGTGTGCACCTGCACCACCGGATCGCCGAGCCGAATGGTGCCGCCCAGCCGCTCGAAATGGCGCACCATCCCCGCGATCAGGCGATTTGTGCCGCCGCGCGTCCACCACACGCCGCCGTCTTTTTCGAGCTTGTGGATCAGCGCATAGATCGCGCTGGTGGTCATCGGATTGCCGCCGACCAGCAGCGTGTGGAAGCTCAGCGCCTCGCGCAGCTTCTCGCTCTTCACGAAGCTTGAGACCATCGAATAGACGCTGCGCCAGGCCTGCTTTTTCACCAGCGCGGGCGCGGCCTTGAGCATTGATTTGAAATCGAGGAAGGGCACGGTGCCGAGCTTGAGATAGCCTTCCTGGTACACGCCTTCCGAATATTCGAGGAAGCGCTGGTAACCTGCGATATCTTCCGGATTGAGCTTGGCGATCTCGGCGTTGAGTGAAGCCTCGTCGTTCGAATAGTCGAAATTCGTCCCGTCGGGCCAATTGAGCCGATAGAATGGCATGACTGGCATCAGCTCGACATCTTCGGCCATGTCGTGCCCGGTCAGATCCCACAGCTCGCGCAAGCAATCCGGATCGGTCACCACCGTCGGCCCGGCATCGAAGGTAAAGCCGTCCTTTTCCCAGAAATAGGCGCGCCCGCCGGGCTTGTCGCGCGCTTCGACCACGGTGGTGGCAATGCCCGCCGATTGCAGCCGGATCGCCAGCGCCATCCCGCCGAAGCCCGATCCGATCACGCAAGCGCTGCGCCCTTCGTAACGCGCCGGATCGATCGCCTGGTGCGTGCCCATCGGCGGCGTCGTAGGCGAGGTCTGCGCGGTCATGTCATTCTCTCCATGGTCAAGGGCTGCCCCTTGCCTGCAAGCGCGCGGATCGCACGCGGGATCGATACTGGCGGCTTGCCGGTCAGGATACGCAACCGGTCGGGCAGCGTCGAATGGCAAGCATAGAAGCGTTCGATGAGCTTTTCGGGAAGGCCATAGAACCTTTCGAAAATGTCCACGCGGCGTTCCGGTTCCGCAGCCTTGAACAGCATCCGGCCGAGAGCGCGGTAAATGCCGGTCCTTTGCCAGTGCGCGCGGGCGCGGTCTTCGCAGAACCTCGCCAACTGCGCCCCCGCCAGGTCACCCTGTTCTGCGATCGCCAATGCGTTCTCGACGGCGATCGGCACGGTATAGCTGGTGAGCGGGTGGGTGAAGCCGCCGCGCGCCCCCGCCACGGCAACCCCTGGTTCACGGATCGAGGCGAGATAGGCGCCGAAATTCCCCCCGGTTATCACCGGCAATATCCCTGTCTCGTGCCCCACGGGCAAGCCCTCGGCCCACCCGTGCCGCGCTGCATAACGGTCGAGCCGGGAAGAAAGCAGGCTCCGGTCGAGCGCAGGGTCTTCCGCGTAGTAGGTGTCTTCGATGAACACCTCCTGCGCCGCGAGCGGCAGGACATAGACGAAGCGGTAGGCCCCGCCATTTCCCGCAGGCGCGCTCTGCGCGACGGTGGCGTCCATGATCACCGGGCGGGCAATCCCATGCGCTTCGCCCAGCTTGAGGTGCCGGCCCATGAAGATCTGCCATCCGCCCAGCAAATGCGGCGAAGGCGAGAAATTACGGCAGTCGATCACTGTCCGCGCCCGAACGCGCTCGCCGCCGTCCAGCGTGACGCCAGCGGCATCGAGCTCGGCGACGCCAGCGTTCAACCGGATCGCTTCGGGCGGCAACAGGCGCTTGAGGCCGCTGTCGAAATCCTCGCTGGCGAGCGAGCGATAGCCAGCGGCGAGCTGGCGGCGCCGGCGCGGGAAAGCGACGTCATAGCCGTCGTCCCACCGAATCTGGCGGAACGGTTCGAGCAGTGCCTCGCCCTCGTGCGACAGATCGCTCGAAAACCAGCTCCAGCGATGGTTGCCACCCAGCGTGGCGCCCCGTTCGAGCAATTGCAGCCGCCACTCGGGGTGGGCGCGATGCAGCGCGAGCGCAATCAGGCCGCCGGCCAGCCCGCCACCTACTATCGCCACATCGGTCATGCGCCCGTTCATTGCATCTGTGGCACTAGGGCAGCTAAGCAGAAGGGGCAATTGCCTTGGTTCGACCGGACGTGCAGTGGAACTGTGCAAGCCGCGATGCGTTGGCGGGACGATCTTGGAGCATGTTCGAGCGATGAAGCCCTGCGTTTTGCCTTTGCCATTTCTTGCCGCGATGATGGCGACCCCGCTTTCCGCGCAAGATGGCGAGACGGGCGAGGCGCCGTCGCAGGAATCCGCCGCTGCGCTGGAATATTCCGGCGCGCCCGATCGCGGCCGGCACGATCGCAATGACGGCTCGGTCTTTTCCGGCGACTGGATCGCGGTTGGCGGCGGTTTCGTGCAGGGCGCGACCTATGCCGGATCGGACGATTACCGCCTGCTCGCGGTTCCGGTGGTCGCCGGCTCTTTCAAGGGTATCAGCTTCAGGCCTCGCGCGGCGGGCGTTTCAGTCGATTTCCTCGACGGCATGCGCGGCGATGTGACCTTTTCCGCCGGCCCGACCTTTCGTTTCCGCAGCGACCGGGCCGGGAGCATCAAGGACGAAGTGGTCAAGGCAGCGAGCGAGCTCGATACGGCCTTCGAAGTCGGGGGCCAGTTCGGCGTCTCGTTCAACCGCATCCTGACCCGGTTCGACCGCCTGTCGTTTGGCCTCGACGTGCAGTTCGACGTGGCCGGCGCGCATGGCGGCGCGATCCTTGATCCGGGAATTTCCTATTCCACCCCGCTCAATCGCGGTGCGGTGATCGCGATCAGTGCCGGTGCGCAATATGTCGATGGCGATTTCGCCGATTATTACTACTCGGTCTCGCCCGCCCAGTCGGCCGCCAGCGGGCTGCCCGAATTCGATGCAAGCAGTGGCTGGCATAAGGCGGGTGTGACGCTGGGAATGGGGTTCGACCTCAGCGGAGACTTCCGCGATGGTGGCCTGATTGTGGGCGGAGCCCTGGGCTATCGCCGGATGCTGGGCGATGCGGCGGATACGCCCTACACTTCGCTGCGCGGCGACGCCGACCAGTTCTCAGGCATCTTCGGCCTCGCCTACGTTTTCTGACGCGCAAAGCAAAAGGGGGCGCCGCTTGGCACCCCCTTCGCATTTCCGATTGCCGTTGGGCGATCAGTTGTCGCTGTCGTCCTTGCTGGCAGGCTTCGCACCCTTGGCACCTTCGGCCAATTGCGGGCGCGGCCCCGGCATCGCTGCCTTGCGGTCGCCCGTCTTGAGGTAAGTGTCGAACCACTCCATCATCCGCAGATTGTAGTCGTAGCGGCTTGCTGCGAGGCGGTTGCCATGGCCTTCGCCCGGGTAGAGCACCAGCCGCACCGGCGTGCCGGGCTTGCGGGTCTTGATGTGGCGATAGAGCTCATAGCTCTGCGTCGGCGAAACGCGCGTGTCCTCTTCGCCATGCATGATCAGCAGCGGGGTTTCCGCCTTGTCGACATGGGTGATGGGGCTGCGCTCCATCAAGTGGTCCCATTCTTCCCACGGCCATTTGCGTTCGTGCACCAGGTACATTTCGTTGGGAATGTCGGTGGTGCCGAACTTGCTGACATTGTTCGAAATGCCGACGAACATCACGCCGGCGGCGAATTCGCTTGAATAATAGGTAGAGCTCCATGCGGTCGCGAAGCCGCCATAGGAACCGCCGGTCACGCCCACCCGATCGGGATCGGTCACGCCCATCGCCACCAGCGCGCGCTTGCCGTCGACCAGATCGTCGAATTCCTTGCCGGCGTAGTCGCCCTGGTGCTGCTTCGAGAAGGCCGTGCCATAGGCGGTGGAACCGCGATAGTTGGGCAGGAACACGGCATAACCCTTCGCCGCGGCGACCTGGCCGGGGTTCGAGTAGCTGGTCTGCCAGCCGTTCGATTCATGGGCTTCGGGGCCGCCATGAACGTCGAAGATCGTAGGGGCGCCCTTGCGCTGCTTTTCACCCAGCGGCTCGATCAGGATACCCTCGATTTGCTGGCCGTCGCGCGCGGTATAGGTGATGGTGCGCTGGGGCGCGAAAGTGATCTCGCTCAGCCACGGGTTGTGATTGGTCCAGCGCTGGAAAGCGCCGTCGTTCAGCACGAACAGTTCGGTCGGGTGCGCCGGGCTGTCGGCTGCCACTACGACCTTGTTGCCTGCGGCTTCGACGCGGGTCAGGATCAAGGCGCCCGGATCATGCTCGTGATCCACGCTGCCATCGGCTTTGTACACCCTGAGGGTGCTCTGCGTGCCGACATGCACGACAGTGGCCAGGCGCCCGTCGGGCAGCCATTCGGCATCGACCGTTGCTTCGGGCGCACCGGCGTTGATGGCGCGGAAAGCTCCGGTAGCAACGTCTGCAATGTGCAGCGTAGTGGCGGCGGGATCGTTCGCGTCGATCGCCGCAATCAGCGAGAGTTGCTTGCTGTCGGGCGAGATTTCGACATCTTCGAGCTTGCCGGGCGTCTTCACGATCGCGCGGATTGCGCCAGTGCCGAGATCGACCACATGCACCCGCTTCGAAGTGTATTCATCGTCGATCAGCGGGCTGGGCGCGCTTTCGAGGATGCCGGTCACACCATCGGGGCCGACCTTGAAAGCGCTGACATAGCCGGGCACCGCGATCTCGCGCGGGGCTTCGTCGACTTCATCGCCAACCTTCGCGGCGAACAGGCGGTTGAGGCTGGCCTCTTCCTCATAGACCTTGGCGTTGAAGCCGCCCTTGCGCTGGGCGGCGCGCTGCTTGTCTTCCTCGGCGCCTGCCAACAGGTAGAGCGTGCCGCCATCGGGCGCCCAGGCATAGGAAGCGACATTGCTGTCCTTGACCGCGGCGAGCTTGCGATAGGCACCGCCATCGACCGGCACGCCCCATACGGCGCGCTTCTCGTCATCCTTGGCCCAGACGAAGCTGATCATCCTTCCATCGGGCGAGAACTGCACGCCCGATGGGCTGACGTCCGCCGGCAAATAGGCACGCGCCATGTCCGGGCCCCAGGCGAGCTTGAGCTCCTGCTTGGCCGAACCATTGTCTTCGCCTTCGGTCACATCGGGCATGCGACTGGTGGTGAAGGCCACGCGCAAACCGTCGGGCGAAACGGCGATTGTGCCGACGCTTTCGAGCTTTGCGACATCCTCGGGCGTCATCGGACGTGCGGCAGCGGTGGCCGCGATCGAGACAGAAGTGAAAAGCGTTGCAGCAGCAAATGCCAAGCGTTTCATGCGAATATTTTCCCCTCGTGTTTGACTGTTACGCGCCTGATAGCCTCTGCCCCGCGAATATCAAACCGCGAGGCGGAAAGGCCGGGCTCTTGTGCCGACAATGCAGAAAGCGCATCACGGGTCCCGAAGGGAGAAAACAATGCGTGTATTTTCGGGACTGATGGTGGCCACTGCGGCCCTCATGTCCAGCCCGGCCATGGCCGACACCACGATCATCCATGCCGGTTCGGTCATTACCGATGCCGCGGGCCAGCCAAGCGGGCCGGCCACGATCACCGTGACCGACGGCAGGATCGTGAGCATCGTCGACGGGTTCCAGCCGACCCCCGAAGGCGCGACGATGGTGCACTTGCCCGATCACACCGTGCTGCCGGGCCTTATCGATCTGCATACCCACCTCACTGGCGATCCCGGCGGGGACTTCTGGAAGCAGGCAGTCGACCCGAACGAATGGAGCGTAGTCGTGGGCGCCAAGAACGCGCGGCGCACCGCGCTGGCCGGCTTCACCACTGTGCGTGAGGCGGGCAGCGCGCAGGAAACCGCCTTTTCGCTCCGTCGCGGCACCGCCGAAGGGCTGATCCCGGGGCCGCGGATCGTCGCTGCCGGCCCGGCACTCTCGATCATCGGCGGGCATGGCGACGTGTCGGGCTTCCGCCCCGAAGTGAATGAATTGCTCGATGGCGGCTATACCTGCACGGGCGCGGTCGAATGCGCCGAGAAGGTGCGGCTCGCGAGCCAGAACGGCAGCGACATCATCAAGATCACCGCCACCGGCGGGGTGCTGAGCCAGCAAGGCCGCGGGCTCGAAGCGCATTTCACCGATGCCGAGATGAAGAGCATCGTCGATACTGCGCATTCGCTCGGTCTAAAGGTCATGGCGCATGCGCATGGCGCGCGCGGCATGGAAGCGGCGGCGCGTGCGGGGGTCGATACGCTCGAGCACGGCACCTATATCGATGAAGCCACCGCCAAGGTCATGCGCGAGAACGGCACAGTGCTGGTGCCTACGCTGATGGCGTTCCAGGGGATCAAGAATCGCCTTGGCAAAGGCATCTATACGCCAGTGGTGGAGGACAAGGTGCGTGCGGTAGCCGCCTATGCCGAAACCATCATCGAGCGCGCGCGCAAATGGGGCGTGAAGATCGCCTTCGGCACCGATGCGGGCGTGTACGACCATGGCCGCAATGCCGAGGAGCTGGCGCTGATGCGCAAGGGCGGGATGAGCGACCGCGAAGTGCTCGCCAGCGCCACCAGCTTCGCCGCCGAAGTGCTCGGCATGGAGAAGGAGATCGGCAAGCTCGCGCCGGGTTTCTCTGCCGATATCATCGCGGTGAAGGGCAATCCGCTGGCCGATGTCAGCGTGCTGGAGAAGGTCGACTGGGTAATGGTGCGCGGGCGCGTGATCGAATGATCCGCGAGCTTTGCACCGGCGCGGCATGGCTGGCGCTCGCCGCCCCCGCCATGGCCGAACAGGCGCCGATGTGCGAGCGCGAACTGGTGGTGCTCGGCGCGGGGCAGGATGCCGGTGCGCCGCAGATTGGCAATGGCGATGACGGCAAGCCGCGCCTGCTGCCAAGCTCGCTCGCGCTGATCGACCGCGCATCGGGCAAGCGCTATCTGTTCGATGCGACTCCAGCGATCACCGAGCAACTGGCCGCGCTCGATGCGATCGAGCCGCCGAAAGCCGGGCTGGGGATCGACGGGATCTTCCTCACCCATGCGCATATCGGGCATTATCTTGGCCTCGCCTGGCTTGGGCGGGAGGCGGCAGGAGCGAAGGAAGTTCCCGTCTATACCATGCCGCGCATGGCCGAGTTCCTGCGCAGCAATGGACCGTGGAGCCAGCTGGTCGAGCTGGGCAATATAGAGCTTCGCCGTGTTGGCGACCAGGCGATCACATCGCTCGACCTCGGGCGCCTCCGCGTGATGCCCTATATAGTGCCGCACCGCGATGAATATTCCGAGACAGCCGGCTTCATGTTCTTCGCCGGGAGAAAGTCGGTGCACTATATCCCCGACATCGATTCATGGACACATTTCACCTATGGTGACCATTCAGCCCTGTTCGAAATCATCAAGAGTGGTCGACTGCTGTTTATCGATGCGACCTTCTGGGACGATAATGAATTGCCGGGCCGCGACATGTCCGAAATCCCGCATCCGCGCGTCAAGTCGACGATGGACATGCTCCAGCACCTCCCGCCCGAAGAGCGCGCAAAGGTCCATTTCATCCATTACAACCACACCAACCCGATCCGCGATCCGGCGAGCGCGGAGAGCCGCGAAGTCGCCGAACGCGGCTTCGGCGTGGCGCGCGAAGGCGACCGCTTCTGCCTCGATTGAGGCGAGCTATTCCATCGCGGCGGCGAGGTTTTCATACCCCGCGACGAAATCTTCCTTGAACTGCTGCACCACCTGCCCGGCGGAGGTCACTTCGCGCACCAGCCCCACGCCCTGGCCGACCCAATAAGAGCACAGCTCCTGCGCCTTGGGGTTGCCGTTCACCGCCGCCTTGTCGATCGCGCGCAGCACCGGTTCGCTCAGCATGCTCATCAGCGGCATGGGCAGCGCAGGCAGCCCCGCCTCCTCCCACATCGCATGCCACCCGCTGCGCAGCTGGCGGCTGTATTTGCCGGTGCGGTGCTTGCTGCGGATCGTGTCGCGGCTGGTCGCCTGCACCATCTTTTCGCGGAACACTTCATGCGTCTCGGCCTCGGTCGTGGCGAGCCACACGCTGCCGCACCACACGCCCGCCGCGCCCATCGCCATCATGCCCGCCATCTGCTTGCCGTTCATGATCCCGCCGGCGGCCAGCACCGGAATATCCGCACCCGCATCCTCGATTGCCTGCAGCACTTCGGGGATCAGCACCACCGTGGCGACATCGCCGCAATGCCCGCCGCCTTCGCCGCCCTGCGCCACGATGATGTCGACCCCGGCGTCGATCTGCTTCATCGCATGTTCCTTCGCGCCCACCAGTGCAGCAACCGGGATGCCGTATTTCTTGCCCGCTTCGATCATCGCGGGCGGGGCGGTGCCCAGCGCATTGGCGATCAGCCGCACCGGGTGGTTGAAGCTCACTTCGAGCAATTCCTGGCCCAGCGAAGTGTTGGGCCGCTGCGACCCGCCGACCAGGTTCGCGGCATCCTCGCCGATCCCCGCTTCGCGCAGCACCTTGCGCGTGAAATCGCGATAGGGCGCCGGGATCGCAGCCACGATCTCGTCCGCCGTCACGCTCATGTCGACCGCCTGCACTTCGGGGATCAGTACGTCGACGCCGTAGGGCTTGCCGTCGATATGGTCGTCGATCCAGCGCAGCTCGGTTTCGAGCTGTTCGGGCGTGTAGCTGACCGCGCCGAGCACGCCGAACCCGCCAGCGCGGCTCACCGCAGCCACCACGTCGCGGCAATGCGAGAAGGCGAACAGCGGGAATTCGCATCCCACCATCTCGGTCATACGGAACGGCATCGGCTCTCTCCTCTTCGTTTCCGGCGGTGATAATGGATTATGCCGCGGGCGTTACCTGACACAATTGACCTGTACATCGCCTGGCCTTGCCCGGGTCCTGCGCCAATGCCATTCGTCGATGCAGCGCGTCGCTTGGCAGAGCGAGGCAAGTCAGCGCTTCGCATGAGGCGTAGCGGGCGCAACATTACCGTCCGCGTGTATTATAACAGCAATACATGTCCAGAACCGACAGGAGTTCCTGAATGAAGCTTATTCGCACCGCCCTGCTTGCCACCGCGCTCGCTCTACCCGTCGCGCCTGTGCTAGCTGAGCAGAATGGCGACGCATCCGCTGCCGCCGCTGCGCCCTCGGCGCAGCAAGCCGAGCATGACAAGCTGTTCAAGCTGTTCGCCGAATCCGACGAGCGCAGCCTCGATCTCAACCCGGTCGGGCGCCTGTTCCGCGGCGACACGAAGAATGCGGGCCGCTTGGGCGATTACCTCACCGATGCGCATTTCCTTGCCGTCCGCACCGACATCCAGCTCAATCTGGCTCTGCTCGCGCTGGTCGATCGCAGCAAGCTGAGCGAGACCGACCAGCTGGCCTATGACGTGTTCAAATATACGCAGGAGCAGGACCTTCGCGCGAGCAGCGACGAAATCCGCGCGCTCACCGAAGTGCGCCCGGTCAACCACTTCAGCGGCTTCCACACCTTCTATCCCAATTTCGCCAGCGGCAAGAGTGTGGCGCCGTTCAAGACGATCGAGAATTACGAAGACAACCTTACCCGGCATGACGATTACATCGCGGTCACCGACCGTGCGATCGCCCGTTTCCGCGAAGGCATGAAGTCGGGCGTGGTCGAAACCAAGCTGACCATCGGCAATGTCATCGCCCAGCTCGATACGCAGCTGGCTATACCGGTCGCGGAATCGCAGTTCATGGGGCCGGTGGGGATGTTCCCCGAGGATTTCTCGGCCGAGGACAAGGCCCGCCTAACTGCGGCCTATGAAGCCAAGACGAATGAGATCAACGCGGTCCACGCACGCCTGCGCGACTTCCTGCGCGACGAGTACCTGCCCGTCGCGCGCGAGCAGGTCAGCCTCAGCCAGATGAAGGGCGGCGACAAGCTCTATGCCATGCTGATCGAGCAGACCACCACGCTGCCGCTTACCGCCGACTACATCCACAACCTCGGCCTGTCCGAAGTCGCACGCGTCAAGGGAGAGCTCGAAAAGCTGAAGAAGGAAGTTGGCTTCAAGGGAACGCTGAACGAGTTTTTCGACTACGTGCGCACTGACGCGAAGTTCAAGCCGAAGAGCCGCGAAGCGCTGACGCAGAGCTATTACGACATCGGCAAGGAAGTCGACGCCAAGATCGGCGACTATTTCTCGCTCCTTCCCAAGACCCCGCTCAAGATCGAGCCGTATGATCCCTCGATCGAACAGTTCAGCGCGGGCGGTTCCTATCGCCAGGGCGCACCGGACGGATCGCGCCCCGGGACGTTCTATTTCAACGCCTATGACTTGCCGAGCCGCCTGACGACCGGCAATGTCACGCTCTACCTGCACGAAGGCGCGCCGGGCCATCACTTCCAGATCAGCCTGGCACAGGAAAATGCTGACCTTCCCGCCTTCATGCGCTTCGGCGGCACCAGTTCCTTCATCGAAGGCTGGGGGCTCTATGCCGAGACGCTGGGCTATGAGATGGGCTTCTTCAAGGATCCGTGGAACCGCTATGGCACGCTGCAGGACGAGCAGATGCGCGCGATGCGCCTCGTCGTCGACACCGGCCTCCACGCCAAGGGCTGGAGCCGCGAGCAGGCGATCGACTACATGCTGGCGAACAGCGGCATGACCCGAACCGAGGTCGTGTCCGAAGTCGAACGCTATATTGCGATCCCCAGCCAGGCGCTGGCCTACAAGATCGGCGCGCTCAAGATCCAGGAACTGCGCCAGCGCGCGCAGAAGGAGTTGGGTAAGAAGTTCGACATCAAGGAATTCCACGCCCAGGTGCTCAACACTGGCGGCCTGCCGCTGGCGGTGCTTGAGCAGAAAATCGACCGCTGGATCGCCAGCCAGAAGTAATTCCGGCTCGATCTGACCGAACGCCTGACGCGCCCCGCTGGACAAACTGTCCGGCGGGGCGCAGTCTTATCCTGCCGCTAGCGAAGGGAGAGGCGCGATGGCATCTGGTAGGGGATTCGCCGGTCGGCGGAGTGCAGCCGTGCTGGCTTCGGCAGCAACATTTGCGGTTTTGGCAGGTCCGGCCGCGGCAGATGTGCCCGAACGGCGGCAGGTGCTGTTCGGTGACGTGCACGTCCATTCGCGCAATTCGTTCGACGCCTATATTTTCGGCATTCGCGCCACGCCTGACGATGCCTATCGCTATGCCCGAGGCGAGCCGATCCGCCACATGGCCGGATATGAGATCAAGCTTAAAGGCGGGGCGCTCGATTTCTACGCCGTCACCGACCATTCGGAGTATCTGGGGATCTTGCCCGCGATGGATGATCCGGCCAGCCCGATGTCGCTGATCGATTATGCGGCAGACATGTTTTCAAGTGTGCGCGAGAAGATCAGCGAGGCTTTCGGCAAGGTCGCCGGCAGCCTGCGCAGCAATACGCCGCGTCCCGAGCTTGACAATAAGGACGTGATGCGCGCGACCTGGAACGAGAACATGGCCGCGGCCGAGCGGTATTACGAGCCCGGCAAGTTCACGACCTTCTACGGCTATGAATACACTTCGGCGCCCGCTTCGCAGAACCTGCACCGGATCGTGTTGTTCCGCGGCGTCAACGCGCCCCCCATGCCGTTCACCAGTTTCGATTCGCAGAATCCGGAAGATTTGTGGCGTTGGCTCGACGGCTTGCGTGCACAGGGTATCGAAGGGCTTGCCATTCCGCACAACAGCAATGTCTCGAACGGCAAGATGTTCGAGATGACCGACTATTCGGGCGGGCCGATCACTGCCGAATATGCCCGCACAAGGATGCGCAACGAACCGATCGTCGAGATGACTCAGGTGAAGGGCACTTCGGACACGCATCCGGCGCTTTCACCCAATGACGAATGGGCCGATTTTGAAGTCTATGAAACGCTGATTGGGACGGACGTCATCGGGAAGGCCGACGGGAGCTACATTCGCCAAGCCCTGCAGCGCGGGTTGACGCTGGAGCAGCAACTGGGGGCCAATCCCTACAAGTTCGGCCTGATCGGATCTTCAGACACGCACAATGGCGGTGGGCCGCTCGACGAAGACCGCTACTTCGGCAAGACCGGCGCGCTTGACGGGACGCCCGAAGGCCGCCGCGCTGTGACAACGCCGGGCGAGGAACAGCTCACCGGTGCAGCGGGAACGCCCTTTTTCGAATGGAGTGCGGCGGGTCTTGCAGGAGTTTGGGCCGAGCAGAACAACCGCGATGATATTTACGCCGCATTCCGCCGCAAGGAGACTTTCGCGACCAGCGGGACCCGCATCAAGCTGCGGCTGTTTGCGGGCCATGGCTATCCCACCGATGTTTTCGAACGCAGGGACTTCGCCAGCCTGGCCTATTCAGGCGGCGTGCCGATGGGGGGCGAGCTGACGACCGGTGGCAAGGATGCGCCAATGTTCCTGGCGCAGGCATTGAAGGATCCGGACAGCGCCGGTCTCGAACGCTTGCAGCTGATCCGCGGCTGGGTCGATGCCAAGGGAAATCTGCGCGAACAGGTCTATGATGTCGCCTGCGCCAGCGGCTCGCCGGACCCGCGCACGTACCGCTGCCCGGCGACATCGAGAGGCATCGACACGGCCAGTTGCGCCATCCCGATGGGTTATGGCGCGGCCCAGTTGCAGGCGCGCTGGCGCGACCCCGATTATGACCCCAAGCGTCGCGCCTTCTATTATCTGCGGGTGCTGGAGCGGCCGACTTGCCGCTGGTCGACCTGGGAAGCGAACCGCCTTGGCAAGCCGGTGCGCAAGGGACTGCCGCTGACGATACAGGAGCGCGGGTGGAGTTCGCCGATATGGATGGGTGGCTGACACCAGCGAGCTTGATCTGGATCAATGCCAACCTGGCGGCGCCCAACGACAAGGTTAGAGTGAGACAAGGGGATGTGCCATGAACGCGATGGGCGAGGTTGATCGGGATCAGGGAACTGTTCACGTCGACGTCTTGATTGTTGGTGCCGGCATATCGGGAATCGGGTCCGCCTATCACCTCCAGCAGCAATGCCCGGACAAGAGTTACGCAATCCTCGAGATGAAGGACACCTTCGGCGGTACTTGGGAAACGCATAAATATCCGGGGGTTCGCTCGGACTCGGACCTCTACACCTTCGGCTATCGCTTCAAGCCCTGGATCGGCGCGCCGATCGCCAGCGCCGAGGAAATCCTGAAGTACATGGGCGAGGTGATCGAGGAGAACGGGATCGACGAGCACATCCACTACGGCCACCGAATCACCGGCTGCTCCTTCTCGCGCGAAACGGACCTTTGGACCGTGGAAGCGACGCGGCTTTCTGATGGCGTAAAGCGGACCTTCACCTGCCACTTCCTCTGGATGTGCCAGGGCTATTACGATCACGAGAAGCCCTACATCCCGCCCGAGTGGGCCGACATGGGGCTGAAGGAATTCAAGGGCGATTTCGTCCATGCCCAGCTGTGGGATCCAGACTATGACTTTGCCGGCAAGCGCGTGCTGGTGATCGGTTCGGGCGCGACTGCGGCCACCGTGGTGCCTGAACTTGCGCAGAAGGCCGCGCATGTCATCATGCTGCAGCGTTCCCCCACCTATTTCTTCTGCAGCGAGAACAAGAACGAGCTGGCAGACCGGCTGCGCGAGATTGGGATCGACGAGCCCACCGTCCACCGCGTGGTGCGCGCGCAGATCATGCACGATCAGAACGTGATGACTCGCCGCTGCATCGAGGAACCCGATGTGGTGGTGGAGGAATTGCGCGAGCTGATACGTGCCTTCACCGGCAAGCCCGATTTCCAGTTCGAACCGCACTTCGCCCCGAAATATCGCCCGTGGCAGCAGCGGCTGGCCTTCTGCCCCGAAGGCGACGTGTTCCGTGCAGCGGTTGAAGGCAAGCTGACGGTCGTGACCGACACGATCGATCGCTTCACCGAAAAGGGCGTGCGCACCGCTGCGGGTGAAGAGATCGAAGCCGACCTGATCATCGCGGCCACCGGCTTCCGCCTGTCGGTGATGGGCGACATCCCCTTCGCTGTCGATGGCAAGCCGGTGAACTGGCACGACACGGTGACCTATCGCGGCATGATGTTCACCGGCGTGCCCAACATGGCGTGGGTGTTCGGCTATTTCCGCGCTAGCTGGACCCTGCGCGTCGACATGATGAGCGATTTCGTGTGCGGCCTGCTCAACCACATGGACGAGAAGCATGCAGGCCGGGTCGAAGTGATGCTGCGGCCTCAGGACGAGGGTATGAAGCTCTATCCCTGGATCGAAGTCGACAATTTCAACCCGGGCTATCTGATGCGCGGGCTCGACCAGATGCCTCGGCGTGGCGACAAGCCCGAATGGCGGCACAACCAGGATTACTGGCGCGAGAAGGACGAGATCCCGCGGATCAACCTGGACGGGCCCGAGTTCCTTTATGCAGGGGCCTGCATGGACACCAGGCGCAAGCTCAATCTTGAAGCCGCCGATTAGAGCGGGTGCAAGGGGGGAGATGGAATTGGATAGTGCATTCGATCTGGTGGCGTGGAGCGCTACCTTGCTTGGCGCCTTCGCCGTGGCTGTTGCCATCGGCGCGCTGCGGCAACCGGGCATCTGGGGCAGGATGGTTGCCGAGATCGAGGAATCGCCCGCGCTGCAACTGCTTTGCGGTTTTGCCGAATTGTTCGTCGGTGCGGCAATCTATCTGGCCAATCCTTGGGACTCGGCAGATTTGCTTGCCATGGTGATGAAGGGTCTGGGCGGGTTGATGATGGCGGAGGCTCTGGTCGTGATGGCGATCTCGGACCTTTACTTCCAGACCTGGCTCAAGAATCTCGCCGTGATGCAACGCGGCTGGCCGGTGGTGACGTTGCTGGTCGGCGCGCTGCTGGCAGGCGCAGGGATGATGCGCTTCGTATAGGCATGGAAAAGGGGACAGGCACTGGCCCGCCCCCTTTCCGCTTTTCCAACAGGATGGCTCAGTCGCGCTGAGGCGCCTGGACTTCGCTCGCAGTGGCGACGGTCGTGCCGTTCTGGCTCATCTTGCGACGCTTCTTCGGTTCGGCCTGAGCCTTCTGGATCGCGGGCAGCAAGAGGCCCTTGCGCTCTTCGCCTTGCGGTGCCTGCACATCGTCGGCGGTCGGCACGGTGGTGCCGCCTTCCTGGCGGAAGCCCTTGCGGTTGGCCGAGCCGTCGCCGTTCGGCTCTCCGGTTTCCGGAGCCAGGACTTCGTCTGCGGTGGCAACGGTGGTTCCGTTCTGGACCAGGCGCGCTTCGGTTGGGGCAGGAGTCGAATCCTGCGCATGGGCGGTGCTGATTCCGTGATGTTCGAGCTCGCTGTTGAGGCGCTTCTTGGCTTCGGCCTTGACCGCGCTCTTGATGAAATCGAGCGGGCCGGCGTGAGCAGGGGCCGCAACAAGCGACAGGGCGATGATCGATACTAGGGTCTTCATGGTCTTACTCTCCTGAATTGAACTTTCCGGGGTCGGATGTCGGCAATGGCCGTCGTCTGCTTCCGGGCGACCAGCGATCACTGTTTGGTGATTCGCTCGCAGAAGTCTCTGAAATCGAATGGTTTGGGCCTTCAGTCTTCGTTTCCGATGGGCTCCCACTAGGCTCAGGACCCATTAAATCGCTTGCCTTGGCGGCGAAGCCTTGATTCACTCGCGGCACTGAGGAGGTGCTGCGGATGTCTGAGCTT
>NZ_JAZDQV010000009.1:0-124388 GCF_036324225.1 Altererythrobacter litoralis | reverse complement strand
CGGTTCCGCTACGCTCCACCTCCGGACAGCCATGGCGCCGGAGACAATCTTGCACTAACAATCAACACGGACCACTCAGTGGGGGCCGGTCAGTCGAAGACGTTATCGCCTTCGCTGTCTATCCGCTCCAAGCCTAACTTCGCGGCATTGTCGAGGATGACGGTCAATTCAGTGAGCAAGGCCAGAGCCTCCGCATGGCGCGGACCTTCCACCAGCGTGTCGTAGTTGTCATTCATGGGGGCAGGCTAGGGCTGCGCGGCTTAACTGCGGCTGAAATAAAGACCCCGAGCAGGCATTGCATTGGGACAGTCCGCTCGGGGCTATAGTTGAGGAACTGGCAATGCCAGTCCTTCGGGTCGCAGTGACTGATTACACCATCTCTGGGCTAGGTTCATTGATCCAGATCAAATTCCAGCGGCCGAAGGTCAGTCGCTTGGCGGGTCCTTCTGTGGCCTTCCGCGTTGCGAGTGGTTCTGCCCATGGCGTTTCCTTACTGAATCGAATTTTGGGATCTATTTTAGATCGCGCCGCCAGGGCGGATGCTCAGACTGACAGCAGACAGTCCGCTAACGACCCAAAAGCGGATATTGGATTCAAGGCCTAAACCAGATAGTCTAGATTGTATGAGATGGTATTGGATCTTGCCCCTTGCGGCGACGGGTGTTGTGTTTTCGGCAGCCATTGTATGGAGCCTTGTGGCAAGCAATGTCGAAACTCCCGATTACGAGATTCTCGCCAAAGACGGTCAGATCGAGGTCCGTCACTATGAATCCATGATCGTTGCAGAAGCAAATGTTGAAGGGGAACGCGAACAGGCTATCGGGCGCGGGTTTCGTATTATCGCGAACTATATCTTCGGCAATAATTTGGCATCTGAAAAAGTGGCGATGACTGCTCCCGTTACGCAGCAGCCTAGTGAGAAGATTGCGATGACTGCTCCGGTTACGCAGAAGCTCGATGGCAATGCGTGGAAAGTCCGGTTTGTAATGCCTTCAGAATATACGATGGAAACGCTTCCGAGGCCGGTGAGTCCGGAAGTTGAATTGATTGAGGTCCCCTCGAAACGTTTAGCAGCAATCCAATTTTCAGGTTTTGCTGATGAGGATGCGCTCGATAGACACACTGAGCAATTGCAAGATTATATTCAGCAGAAAGGTCTCAGCCCGAGTGGTGAGCCTGTCTATGCGTTCTATAACGATCCCTGGACACTTCCATTCATGCGGCGAAACGAAGTCATGATCGAAATCGCGGAATAGAAACCTAGAGCTTCGCCTCTTAGTCTAGAGGCCTCCGTTCGTGCGCTCATCGTAACTGTATTCAGCCAACTTTTTTGGGCGATAAACTCGAAGCAGACCAGCTGTAAAGGACCCCCAATCTCCTCACCCTGAGGTGGGCACGTTACTTCGTTAAGAAGTGATTTCGGCATACCTTTTCTGCACCACGTTTCCCATTAATTGCATCTATGAGTTCTCCAAAAGTGATCCCAGCGTAAGGCCCAGTGGCCAGCCACCATTGCGCATGATAGGTCTCCGCCTTTCGGTGAAACGCACCACGCTGCTGTACGGTTGCCAACGCCATCGCCATCGGAAATACAACGCATGGCTGGCCCCGTTACCATCACATGGCCCTCGGGACTGCGTCCCGTTTGTTTGCCGACAAGGTTGGCGAGTGCGTCTCGAGCTTCCTCAGCGCTTGCATCGGGGCAAGGCTGGTTTGAACGGCATGTCCCATCCATCTCGCGCGCTGCGATGCCGGCAAGCCGTATACGGGGACCTTCCTCACACCATATCGGACCATCACCGTCCCACACGCGCGTGGGCGTACAGGTGAACTCTTCGCCTGCTGGCACGATCGCTACTTGCGCCGCGAGAATTAACTGAAGGATCAAAGTCAAACTGCTCGACTGCTAGGTGCTTGGATTGGCAAACAACGGAGATGCGCTTCGGCCCCCGAACGATCTCATGGCTTTGAGAAGGCCAAATTGTAGATATTAATGAAGTAGGCCTTCTCAGACGCAGAGCCTCCATACTGATAATAGGCGAGCTCGTAACCGCCGTCCTTATCAAAATCATCCACCGCAAGGAGGCGACCGTTCTCGTTGTTTGGTAGCGATGCAGTCAGCTTACCAAACCTCATCGAACCTTGGTTGAAGAATACAGCAAGGCGCCCATCGTACAGCCCGTGAATGATATCGACCTTACCGTCTCGATCGATATCGCGCAGAAAGAGGTCAGAAGTCCATTCGAGGCGGTTCGCGCGGACATATCTATCCTCTTGGACCACGGCGCTCGGCGTCACATCGGCGAATTGGCCCCGATCATTCCTCAAGACCTGTAGGTAGGTCCCCGCGTAGTAGGGCGAGATCCTCGAGTGTAGGAGCACCAAATCAAGGTCGCCATCGTTGTCCAGATCAACGCTTCTCGTTTCCAAATGCATGTTTGCATCCACCCCGTAGACGGTTGGCGGCAAGCGCACTTGCTGGTCAAAATCAAAAGAGCCATTGTTGTTTATAAAAAATAGACTGTAGGCCGATCCGTGCCCAAAGCCAGCGATAAGGTCAGCAAAGCCGTCTGCGTTAACGTCCGCCAAGTGAAGATCGAGTAGGAGGTTAAATCCTTCATTGCTAGTCGACCCAGAATTCACCATCGGAGTTTGAAGAAGGCGCTCCAGAAATGTGTCGTCCGCAATCCTGAAATTCCCACCCTCCTGCTGGATAAGGAACAGCGGAGCAAAACCACCAAACGGGTTCCAGTTGCCGATCGCAATGTCGTCTAGGCCATCGCCATTGATGTCGCCTGTCGCCATTGAGTGGGCGTCTGTGGCGTCATCGGGGCGGTCTGGATTAGTCGTGATGCGCGGGATGGCGGTTGAGATACGGCCTATCACGTTATCTCTTTGTCCCAACAGCACGGCCGTACCATGAGCATTCGGCTCATTATAAACGCCCGATACGTTGTGGGCGACGAAGAAAGCCGAAGGTTGTCCGGCGACCGATAGGATGGCCGATCTGCGTGCTCCGAAAACAGAAGGCAATTGAGCGTTGAGCGGCGCGTTATAGCTCAGGTGTCCAGTCGAGTTGGACAGGAGAACATACGGCAGCGCTGCGTAAGCCGGAGTTCCATAGGCTTTGTTGAGGGGGATGACTAACTCTGGGTACCCATCCTTTTGAAAGTCAGCTGACAGACTTCCTTGCGGGAAGATGTCCGCAACGGCTGCGGGGTAGGTAACACCTGCGTAGGTATATTCTGGGACCCTATCGCTTGTGGCAAAGCGGTGGACCTCATAATCAAACCTGAGTTCAACGAATGGCGAAGGAGCAGGTGACGGCGTAGGTGATGATGTTGGGTCGCCAGAGTTGTTCGACGTCCCAGAGCCTCCGCCGCAACCAGCAAGCATGGCAGTCATCAATAGGATCGTTGTGAATGCTGGCGAAAGAGTTGTCATCGAATGTATCTCGTCATCAGCTCCGGCCCTAATAACGCTCGGATCTGATGCAAAGGGACCGCTGACAGCTTTTACCCAGTCATCAATCTACAGTAGTGAGGATATAGGTATTCGCAAATCTATTCATCACCTGCGCCGCCACAATCAAACATGCGGGCTGGGTATCGAGACATCGCTGTGCGCCATCTAGGAGCATGGAGCGTGATTACACTCACGCCATAACCGAATCCCTGTCGAGAGCAGGGCTTTAGGCTGAGCGGGAAGTCAGAGGGTTAATCGCCTCCAACATGGCTTCCCGCTCTTTTCGTATCTGCGGTCAAAACGCTGCCAAATTCCAATCCGGCCAAACGGGCCAGCAGGGAAATTCATCTAACTTATTGAAAAGGTGGTGCCGCTTACTGGACTCGAACCAGTGGCCCCATCATTACGAATGATGTGCTCTACCAACTGAGCTAAAGCGGCACTCTCGCCTGTGGCCCATAATCGCACCGCGGGCCTGCCGCAACGCCATCATGCGCCAAAACGAAGTGGAGGCCCGAGCCGGAATCGAACCGGCGTGCAAGGATTTGCAGTCCTCTGCGTAACCACTCCGCCATCGGGCCTCGCCCCGCCCTCTCGAACGGGGAGCCGGCGCACTAGCGATTCACGATCCCAAAGGCAATCGCATTGATACTTTCCGTAACGTCATGCTGGACGAAGGCATGCAAAAACGACAGGGAACGCGCCATGAGTGTTTCCGCATTGATCGAGCCGATTACCGGCAAACCGGGCATCTTCACCCTCCCCGGCGCAGCCAATTGGATGCAGGGCCGCACGCTGTATGGCGGCGCATCGGCCCTGATCGCCTTCACACAGGCGATTCGCGCATTTCCCGGCCTGCCGCCGCTGCGCGCGGCACAGATCGGATTTGTTGCCCCGGTCGGCGAAACGGTGGAACTGAGCGCCGAGATCGTGCGTCAAGGCCGCAATGTGACCCAGCTACGCAGCGAGATCCGTTGCGAAGGCCAGCTCGCGCTCACCACATTTCTGCTGTTCGCTGAACCCCGCGAAGCGAACGCCGTGCATGCCGCCACGATACCTGCGGATTTTCCGCCGCCGCCCGAGGAATGCGAAGTAATGCCGACCGACAGGGGCCCCGGTTTCATCGCCAACAATTTCGAGCTCCGTCGGGCGCAGGATACCAGCGGCCCGGGCGCCCCGGTCGTGCGCCGCTGGGCGCGCCTGAAGGATGTTTCAGGGCTCGATCCTATCAGCGAGCTGGTGCTGATGGGCGATGTGCTGCCGCCCGGCGCAATGCGCGCAATGCGGCGACAGGGCCCGATCAGCTCGATCAACTGGAGCTTCAACCTGCTCGACACCACGCCATCGACCGAAAGCGGCTGGTGGGTCTCTGAGAACGCCAGCCAGCATGCCGACGACGGCTATTCTTCGGAACGGCTGCGACTGTGGAACAGCGCGGGCAAGCAGATGCTGGACGGCATGCAATCGGCCGCGATCTTCGGCTGAAGACCGCGCAACCGGCACTGGTAGAGAGCTTAGACGTCCTCGAACCGGGGCGCGCGCTTTTCCATTCCTGCCATCACCGCTTCGACCTGATTCTTCGAACGCATGATCGCGTGCTGCTCGATGCTTTCCTCAAGCAGGATGGCATCGGTACTGCGCTCAATCATGCCGGCGTGAAGCCGCTTCGCAGCACGGATCGCGTGCGGGTTGCGGTTCGCGATCTCGCTGGCGATGGCGGTAGCGCGCGCCACCGGATCCACATCGACATGGGTGGCAAGGCCAAATCCCTGCGCTTCGGCCCCGGTGAATTCGCGATTGGTATAGACCAACTCGCGCAGCACATCGTCGCGCACCAGCCCGCGCCACAGGGCATAGCCTGCCATGTCAGGCACCAGGCCCCACTTGAGTTCCATGATCGACATACGGGTATCGGGATGGACAACGCGGATGTCCGCGCCGCTGGCGATCTGCAGGCCGCCGCCGAAGCACACGCCATGCACCGCGGCGATCACTGGAACCGGCAGCTTGCGCCATAGCAGTGCGGCCTGCTGCGCACGATTTGCATTGCCATGCGTTCGCTCGGTCAGCTCGGGCTCGTCAGGGCTCGGCTTGCGGGCGAAATTCGACAGGTCGAGGCCAGCGCAGAATGCGCGCCCCTCGCCAGCGAGCACGACCACGCGCAGCCCCTTCATGTTGTGAAGCGCGCGCCCGGCCGCGATGATCGCATCGAACTGGGCCTGATCGAGCGCGTTCATCTTGTCCGGTCGGGTAAAGCGCACCTGCGCCACACCGTCGCTGCCCAATTCGATCGAGATCCGGTCGTTGTCCTGCATAAATTGCCCTGCCTTCTGGATTGCAGATTGAACCGGCAGGTTGGCCGATGCGGTGGCGCCTGTCCAGCTACTGCTATTGCGAGTCGAGCGACACGCGCCGGAACTTGAAAGCGCTTGGGCCCGGCGGAGCATCCAGCAAATATCCCCCGTCCGGATGCGTCACCAGCATTTGATCCATCCCGAAGCTAGCGAGTTTGCTGCGAACACGCGCAACATGCACCGCAAGGCTGTTAGTCCCGGGTTCCTGCTCAAGCCGCCAGACTTCTGCCAGCAGCTGCTTTCGGCTCAGCCGCTCGCCCGGTGTCTGCGCCAATCGCCACAGCAGTTCGAACTCGCGAGGGTGGAGGCGGAGCCAGCTGTCCTCAACTCTTCCGTCACGGTGCAGCAGGTCGAGCGTGACATCGCCCGCTTCAATGAAGCGCGGGATCATATCTTCGCCCAGCGGACATGGGCAGGCAGCAGGCAAACTACTCACAGCTTGCCCCCTGCCCGCATCGAATAGACTTTCTCTGGAGTGACGATCAGGTGATCCAGCAATTCGATATCGAGTGCACGGCCAATTTCTGCCAATCGGCGCGTTGCCGCGATATCGCACTCGCTCGGGTGACAATCGCCTGAAGGATGGTTGTGCGCCACGATTATCCCGCGCGCACCCAGCGAAAGCGCCTTGGCAAAGAGCTCGCGCAGCCTGATTGGCATATGCGCGGCATGCCCTGCCCCCATTCGGCAATCGTCGAGATACCCGCGCCCGGCATCAAGAAAGATCGCGTGGAATTGCTCCTCATCGACGCGCTTCGTAGCGAGGATCTGATGCAAATACGCCATCATCGCGGCCAGTTGCATCCGCGCGCGGCCAGCATCCAGATTCAGCGGCACCAGCCCTTGCGCCGCGATCATGCGCGCCGCCCTGGCATGGAAAGAAACGCCTGCCAGCCGACGTTCCCGCTCCCCTGTGTCCAGTCACGATAGGGGCCGCTCTTGCGGACACGCCTCATATGCAAGGCCAGCCCACCTGCGATCAGGCCAAGCTGGAAGTAGGACGGCCCGATCACAAGCGCGGCATAGGCAATGGGGGTGATCTGGTCGGCAATTCCTCGCGCAAGATGCGCGCTAAAGGCGATCAGCTGGAATGCTGCGATCCAGAGCGGGTACATCCGGTTTGCCCGCAGCGCGACCATGACGAAGCCTAACAGCACGACCAGGTCCTGCATCGCATGATAGGTATCGAAACGGTCGACCTGGAAAATCGGGTTCCACAACAGGTGGTACCCGCGATGGCCAAGCTCGAAGACGGCGAGCCAGATCAACGCGATCGCGCGCTCCGGCCCGCCGCCCCATTTGAGGGCGGCGAGACAGATCAGCCAAGCAGCAGTAGTCTGTGCTTCTCCCCGATATGCGAGAATAACGTCTAGCATCGGACCGGACAGAGCCTAGGAATGTGCGAGCTCGGATGCGCGGGTATCGGCAATGGCCACCTCGGGCAGCTCGGTCGGCACATTCTCCTCGGGCCCAGCATAGACCCGCGCGAGACGGCTCAGTTCGTCATGGACGCGCAGGAGGTTGGTCGACATCGCCATCGCCTGCCGTTCCGCTTCGCTCAGCCGCATCAGTGCACGCTGGCCCGCATCAACCCCGACTTCAGGATTTTGCCGTGCGGCAAGCATGGCATGCTTGAGCTTTGCGAAAGCGATCATCGATTCATCGGCCAGCGCCTCTGCTTCGCGGACCAGTTTCTTGATATTATATGCGTCGCTGACAATACGATCGGACATCCGAAGTCTCCAGGCCTGCCGGGCTCAATCGGCAGGCTGATAATAATCCTCGGGGACCTGCGCCTTGCCGTCCATCGCCTCGCTCAGCGTCAGCGCAGCGGTGACCATCAGCACCACAGCAGCCAATATCCCGAATGCGATCCCGACGATCGCTGCAAGGCGGATAAGGACGGCATTGTTGCCGTCGAGCATCCCGGGGACGACACGGGGCTCTGTTGCCATTTGCCATGGCGTAAGACCTCCAAGCGGCATGACGTCGCTCAGAATGATCTCGCCCGGATCGACCCGGGCCGACTTTTCCTTCGCGAAGCCCGCGTCGGCGAGCTGACTTTTCCTGTATGCAGATTCGCTGAAGTACGGCGCTACTTCCGCTGCCTTCTCTTCGCTCGAACCGTATTCGGCACGATAGCACTCGACCAGCTCGTTGAGGCTGTCGACACTATAGAAATCCTTGAGGGCGCGGACATGCTGATTGATCCGGGTTTCCGATACACCCAGATCCTGCGCGATGACCTTGATCGGAACGCGGCGATCGATTCGTTCCAGTACAGCGAGCTGACGCCTTGTCAGCTTCCGCCCCGCAGGGGGGACCATCGGCTACTCCAATATCCTAATGCCACACCGTTCAGTAACACAGAAAATCGGCTAAGGCTTGGAAATCGGTAAACTAGTCGGTCGCGCGATCGACCAGGATCACGCAGCCGTACTGTTCACTCCCACGCTGCTCAGGTAGCGGCGGATGTTACGCGCGGCCTGTCGCAAGCGTTGCTCGTTCTCGACCATGGCGATACGCACAAAGCCTTCTCCATTCTCGCCATAGCCGACGCCCGGCGCAACAGCGACCTTCGCTTCGGTCAGCAACTGCTTAGAGAACTCCAAGCTGCCCAGATGCGCCAATGCCGGCGGCAGCGGCGCCCATGCGAACATCGATGCCGGCGGCGGAGGGATTTCCCAGCCGGCGCGTCCGAAGGCCTCGACCATCACGTCGCGGCGCTTGTGATAAAGCTGGCGGTTGGACTCGACGATGTCCTGCGGCCCGTTGAGCGCGGCGCAGGCAGCCGCCTGAATCGGCGTGAAGGCGCCATAGTCGAGATAGCTCTTCACTCGCGTCATCGCCGCGATAAGCTGCTGGTTGCCAACCGCAAAGCCCATGCGCCACCCGGCCATCGAATAGGTCTTCGACATGCTAGTGAATTCGATCGCGACATCCTTCGCGCCCTTCACCTGCATTATCGAGGGGGTCGGATTGCCGTCGAAATAGAGCTCCGAATAGGCAAGGTCCGACAGGATCCAGACCTTGTTTTCGCGTGCCCAGGCTACCAGCCGCTCGTAGAATGCCAGGTCGACGACTTCCGCGGTCGGGTTCGACGGATAGTTCACCACCAGCACGCTGGGGCGCGGCACAGTGAAGGCCATCGCCTTCTCCAGGCTGGAAAAGTAGTTCTCGTCAGGCGTGGTCGGGACCGAGCGGATCGTCGCCCCGGCAATGATGAAGCCGAAGGTATGGATCGGATATGACGGGTTGGGCGCCAGCACCACGTCGCCCGGCGCGGTAATCGCCGTAGCGAGGCTGGCCAGCCCTTCCTTCGAACCCATAGTGACCACCACTTCGCGCTCAGGGTCGAGTTCGACCGCAAAGCGGCGGGCATAGTAATTCGCTTGCGCTCGGCGCAGACCGGGGATGCCCTTGGATTGGGAATAGCCATGCGCGTCGGGCTTCTGCGCAACTTCGCACAGCTTTTCGATGACGTGCGGCGGCGGCGGCAAGTCAGGATTGCCCATGCCCAGATCGATGATGTCTTCGCCCGCCGCGCGCGCCGCTGCCCGCATCGCATTCACTTCGGCGATGACATAGGGTGGCAGGCGCTTCATGCGGTAAAAGTCGGTATCCATCCGGGTCCTTCCTTGGAGCCGCGGCATGATTGCCCGGCCCAGTGCATACGAATCTACGCTAATAGTAGTCGAACTGAAAAGGCATTCTCGCTATACCGCATCGCAGCACAGATAAAGAGGATCGAACCAGCGATGGCCAGCGACGGCAGCGACCAATGGGGCGGCTCGGACGAACCCTTCCGTGCTTTCTTCGACATGCAGGGCGAAGCGATGCGCGAGATGATGGGCCAGTTTCTCCCGGCCAACGCGCTGCCTGACTGGTCGAAGGCCGGGATCGGCACCGCCGAAGCGCAGGAATTTGCGAAGGTCGCGCGCGAAATCCAGTCGATGTGGTTCGAATTCATGGCCGAGCGGACCCAGGATAAAGGCGAAGGCGCCAACCCCTTCGATCCGGCGCAATGGCTCACTCTGGCCCAAGGCATGGCGAAGCAGATGCCGCAGCCTCCGCTCGAAGCTGCACAGAAGCTGGCCAGCGACACCATGGCAGTGTGGCAAGGCGTGATGGGGAGCTTCCTTAGCGGAGCAGGCGGCAAAGATACGCTCGATGCCGATAAGCTGCCGCGCAAGGACCGGCGCTTTGCGGCCGAGGAATGGCGCGCGCATCCGGCCTTCGCTTTGTTGCACCAGACCTATCTGATGATTGCCGAGTACTTCATCGGGGCAGCGAAGAAGGTCGAAGGGATCGCGCCCGAAAAGCGCAAACAGCTCGAATTCGCGACCACTGCGCTGGTCGAAGCAATGAGCCCGGACAATTTCATCCTCACCAATCCGGTCGTGCTCAAGCGCACGATCGAGACAAAAGGGCAGAACTTGCTCAAGGGGATGCGCCACCTGATCAACGACCTCAAGCGCGGGCAATTGACGCATACCGATGCCGAGGCGTTCGAACTGGGGGTCAACCTTGCCGCCACACCCGGCAAGGTGGTGCACGAGACGCCGCTCTACCAATTGGTCCAGTACAGCCCCACGACCGAGCAGGTGCTCGAAGTGCCGCTGGTAATCTTCCCGCCGTGGATCAACCGCTTCTACATCCTCGACCTCACACCCAAGAAGAGCTTCATCAAATGGGCGGTCGACCAGGGCATCACTGTATTCGTGGTGAGCTGGAAATCGGCCGATGCGAGCATGAAGGACGTCGTGTGGGACGACTATATCCGCGCCCAAATCGACGCGATCGATACCGTGCTCGAACGGCTAGATGTCCCGGCTGTCCACACGATCGGCTATTGCGTGGCTGGCACCACACTGGCCGCCACGCTGGCGGTGCTTGCGCGGCGCGGAGAGGCCGACAAGGTCAAGAGCGCGACCTTCTTCACTGCTCAGGTCGATTTTGAGAAGGCGGGCGACCTCAAGCATTTCATCGACGACGGGCACCTCGACATGATCAAGAGCCTGTCGAGCGAAGGCTATCTCGACGGCCGCTATTTGGCCGCGACCTTCAATTCGCTGCGCGGCAAGGACCTGATCTGGAACTATGTCGTCAACAACTACCTGCTCGGCGAAGACTATCCCGCCTTCGACCTGCTGCACTGGAATGGTGACGTCACCAACCTCCCTGCCAAATGGCACGCCGCATATCTATGCGACCTCTATCGTGACAACAGGCTGGTGGTGCCCGATGCGCTTTCGGCCGACGGCACACCGATCGACCTGACGCAGGTGAAGACGCCGAGCTACGTGCAGGCCGGGCGCGAGGACCACATCGCCCCTGCCGAAAGCGTCTGGCGGATCACCGAGCACTTCAAGGGGCCGCTCACCTTCCTGCTGGCAGGATCGGGCCATATCGCAGGGGTGGTGAATCCGCCTTCGGCCGGCAAATACCAATATTGGACCGGCGACAGCGAAGCCTGTTCGCTCGCTGAATTCATAGCGGGCGCCACTGAACATCCGGGCAGTTGGTGGCCGCATTGGCTGGCATGGCTCGAGGGCCAAGACGCGAAGCGCGTCACCGCAAGTGGCAAGCGCAAGCCCGGCGGCAAGGGCGATCACGTGATCGAAGATGCGCCCGGCCGCTATGTGAAGGCGCGTTAACCCCCTCACATATTTATACTATCCCGTTTTTTGTGCAGTGCACAAGAAACCCTTGACTTCGCAGTTGCAATGCCTATTTTGTGCATTGCAACATAAAGCGAGGTTACCATGGCCGACGAAGCCAAAGCGAAAATCGATGCTGCCGCCGAAAAGGCCTATGCCGAAGCGGCTGCAAAGAAGGGTTTGAGCGAGAAGACCGTCGAAAAGCCGGTCGAAGCTGAGGCTCCCAAGGCTCAGCCGGTCGCCGCCAAGACGGTGGTAAAGGCTCCTGCCAAGAAAACCGTCGTAAAGGCCGCTGCCCCCAAGAAGGCGCCCAAGAAAGCGGTTGCCAAGAAGACCGTCACCAAGAAGGCGGCTCCGAAGAAAATTGCTGCCAAGCCGGCTGCACCGAAAAAGACCGTCAAGGCTGCTGCGAAGACCGCGGCGCCGACCAACCCGTTCATCCAGATGAAGGATAAAGTCATGGCCACTGCCAAGAACACCGATTTCAGCAAGACCGCCAAGGAATTCCTGGCCGACGCACAGACCCGCGCGAAGACCGCCTTTGCCAAGTCGGGCGAGCTGGCTTCGGAAGTCAACGAATTCAACAAGGGCAACGTCGAAGCCGTCGTCGCATCGGGCAAGATCTTCTTCTCCGGCATGCAGGACCTCGGCCGCGAACAAGTTGAAGCGACCAAGACCGTCGTCGAAACCGTCACTGAAGATTTCAAGAAGATGGCTGCCGTGAAGTCGCCGACCGAGCTGCTGCAGCTCCAGGGTGAACTCGCGCGCCGCAACTTCGACGCAGCCGTTTCGTTCGGCTCGAAGAACACCGAAGCTCTGGTGAAGCTCTACAACGACGCTTTCGCGCCGATCTCGAGCCGCGTGAGCCTCGCTGCCGAAAAGATCAAGAAGGCTGCCTAAGCCCTTCGGCGCATCCCAAAGTTCTGGCCGGGGACTCTCTCCTCTCCCACCCCGGCAGAATCCAAAGGGCCGGTTGGACAATAGTCCAGCCGGCCCTTCCTTTTCGGCATATGCTTCGCGAGCTGTTAACCGCGATGCTGCATGAGATGGCACATCCCATCTTGCGATTGAGGCAAGCGATACGATATTGCGCACTCACATGCTGAACCGCACTTCTCCTATCCACGTCGTCCAGGCGCAGGCCGCACCGCTTGTCATTGCAGCAAGCGGCAGTGATGGCGAGCCGGGCAATGAGAATGAAGTCGGCATTGCCACCAAGGCCAAGGCGCGCCCCAAGAAGCCGAGCCAGTACAAGGTGCTGATGCTCAATGACGACTACACCCCGATGGAATTCGTGGTGATGGTCCTCAAGCGCTTCTTCGCGATGGATCTTGAGCAGGCGACGCGGGTGATGCTGCACGTACACCAGAAGGGCGTCGGGGTTTGCGGCATCTTCCCTTACGAAGTGGCCGAAACCAAGGTGAACCAGGTGATGGACTTCGCCCGGCAGAACCAGCACCCGCTCCAGTGCACGCTGGAAAAGGCCTGACCCTCCCAAACGCCGTGTAATCTGTAGCTTGCTGCGCTTCGGGGCATGACCGCGCGAGATTTTCGCGCTAGGGATAGCTCTAGAGGCAATAGCTAGCGACATTCGGCGACCACGTGCTCAAATTCCTGCCCAGCATAGACCGATACATACTGCGCCTGGTGGTATTCCCCATGCTCGGCGTGTTCGCGCTGGCGGCTTCCCTGCTTTTGCTCGACAAGATGCTGCGGCTGTTCGATTTCGTCGCGGTCGAAGGCGGCCCCGTCTCGGTCGTGTTCAAGATGCTCGGCGCTCTGATCCCCGAATATGCCAGCCTTGCGATCCCGCTGGGCTTGTTGCTGGGCGTGCTACTGGCATTCCGCAAGTTGGCGGTCTCGAGCGAGCTCGACGTGCTGCGCGCAGTCGGGCTTGGCTACACGCGGCTGTTGCGGGTGCCCTATTTGATCACGCTGGTGCTGGTGGCGGTGAATGTCGCACTGGTGTTCTATGTCCAGCCGATCAGCCGCTATTATTACGAACAGATGGAATATGAGCTGCGATCGGGTGCGTTGGGCGCATCGATCAAGGTCGGCGAATTCACCACGCTGAAAGACCGGATGGCGCTGAGGATCGAGGAGAGCGAGGACGAAGGCCGCCGCTTGAAGGGCATCTTCGCAAGGGTCTCGAACACCAAGGGGCAAGTGCTCTCGATCTCCGCGCGCGAAGGCGCATTCCTAGCTACCAGCGACAGCCCCGACACGATCATCCTTCGCCTGACCGACGGCACGATCGTGCAGGATACCGGCAGCAACACGCCGCGTGTGCTCAGCTTCACCCGTCACGACCTGCCGATCGACCTGCCGCGGATCGAGGAGTTCCGCAAACGCGGCGATGCCGAGCGTGAGTACATCCTGCCCGAGCTGCTCCGAATCGGCTGGAGCGACAAGGAGCCAGAGACCAAGCGCGATGCGAGCCAGGCCAGTTTCAACTTCCGCCTTGTCGAAGTGGTGATGATGCTGTTGATGCCGCTGCTGGCGGTTTCGCTCGCGGTGCCACCAAAGCGATCGACCAGCGCATTAGGCGTGTTCGTTTCGATAGTGATGGTGGTCTCATATCATAAGGTGAACCAGTATGGCGAAGACATCGCCGCGCTGGGACGGGTCGATCCGATCATCGCGCTATGGGGACCCTTCGTGTTGTTCGCGATCCTGATCCTGTGGATGTACCACCGTGTGGCCAATGTACCTGGAGGCCAGGCTATCGGCGCGCTCGAAACGGCTTCGGCCAAGCTGGGCAAGCGGCTGCGCAAATTGTTCAAGCGGCGCCATTCGCGCCAGGTCGCCGCGCTCGAAACGGCACCGGCGGAATAGGGCGCGAAAGTCATGCAGTTCGAATTCTTCCCTTCGCGCACGCTCACCTTCTACCTCGCGCGCATGTTCATCGTCCGCATCTTCGCTGTGCTGGTGATGCTGGTGCTTGTACTGATGATGCTCGACTTGCTGGCGACCAGCGGCGAAATACTGAGCGTGGAGGGCAATGGCCAAGCCGAGCTGTGGACCTATGCCCTGTTGCGAATCCCCCAGCTGATCGCGCGCTTCCTGCCCTATTCGGTGCTGTTGGCGACGATCATCACGCTGGTAACGCTCAACCAGAACAGCGAAGTGATCGCGATGAAGGCCGCCGGACTTTCCGCGCACCAGGTACTCGCTCCCCTGCTGCTAACGGCGGCTATGGTTTCGGTGGTCAGCTTCGGCTTCAACGAGCGGGTCGTGACCCGTTCCACGGCAACGCTCAAGGCTTGGGAAGCGGCCGAATACGGCCCCGTGCCGGAACATTCCGAAGTGCGAGCCAATGTCTATCTGACCGACGGCACCAGCGTGCTGACGGCGGCGAACATGAGCGGAACCGGCAGCAATATCACCATGCGCGATGTGACCTGGTATTCGCGCAGCGATGCCGGGATGATTCTGACGCAAGTCCGTGCTGCTCGCGCCACCTATGCCGCCCCCGGCTGGAAACTGGAGGAAGCCGAGCGCTTCGACGTCGGCACCGCCCAAACTCAGGAGCTGCCGGAACTGGTCGTGGGGCGCGAACTCACGCCGGACAAGATCGAGCTCGACACGGTCGACCCCGACACCCAGCCCTTCTGGAGCCTGTCAGATTCGATCGCTGCCTATGAAGCCGTGGGCCGCCGCACCGCAGAATTGCGCGCCAAATGGTGGCACAAGCTGTCAGGTCCGCTGTCGGCCTTCCTGATGCCGCTGCTGGGGGCGATTGCCGCTTTCGGCCTCGCGCGTTCGGGCCAACTGTTTCTTCGCGCTATCATCGGCATGGCGCTGGGATTCGCCTATTTCGTGATCGACAATGCCGCGCTCGCGATGGGCAATTTCGGCGGTTATCCGCCCTTCCTCGCGGCTTGGGCGCCGTTCTTCCTTTTCCTGCTGGTGGGCGAGACAGTGCTCGTCCGGACCGAGGAATAGTCAGGCCGATTTCTGCCCCATCGTGCTGCGCGCAATCCGCGCCACCAGCGAAACCATCCCGGAGTGGTTCGCCCCGTCATAGGTCGAGTTCACACCGAGCGCTGCCTTCAGGCGTCGGTGTGCCTCAGGCAGATCGTGATAGGGCATCGAGGGCATGAGGTGGTGCAGCGCGTGATAGCGCAGGCCCACCGGTGCCCAGATCTCGGCGGCGAGGCCGGGGGGCGGGACGTTGACGCTGTCCAGGAATTGCGCGGTCACCGTCATCGGTTCGCCGTCATTCTCCCACAGATGCGCCACCAGCGTACGCAGCTGGTTGAGAACAGCCGTAAGCGAAACGATCGCCAGCGCGATCAGCAGCGGACGCCAGCCGATGAACAGCGTGCTAGCGAGCACTGCCCAGGCCCACACGAACCCGCCGAGTTCCTGCCAGAAAACACGCTTGGCGAATGCGCCTTCGGGCGGCTTGCGGCGGAATTCGGGATTGATCATCAATGCCGAGGCGCGCTCCCATACCAGCCGGCGCAGCGGCGGGATCACAACCCCAAGCAGCACAAGCACGGCAAAGCGCAGCAACAGCCCGATCGGGGCGAGCAGAGCAATCAGCACGAAGCTCGGCAGGCTCCACGGCTTCATCAGCGCGAGCGGCAGATATTCCGGATCCTCAACAGTGCCATATTGCGTGCGCTTGTGATGGAGCGTGTGCACCCCTTCATACATGAAGCTGGGAACGAGCATGGGGATGCCGACCAGCAGGTTCCACGCGGTGCGGAACCCCGGCAGGGCATCGCGGTGGATATGGGTCAGTTCATGGATGAACATCAGCGCCCGGTAGAGCGCCAGCGCCGAAACCAGCCCCAGCGCAACGACGAGCGCCAGATTGTCGGCCAGGATTGCCCCGGCCATCGCGCCATAGCCGATCGCCAACGAAGCCAGCATGTCGGGCCAGTACCAGGCAGCGCGCGCTTCGCCGAGGCCCTTGGTCAGGTCGCGTGCAGCGCGCAGCATCTCCTTGTCGTCGGCGGAAATGAACTGGGCGCGCGTGGCCGGCGCACCGGGCGTGCGCGGCATCGAGTTGGGATCGAGGGTCTGTTCCATGGTCATGCTTCTGTATCTTGGAAGAACCTTTACCGCAGAAACCGCGGTAAGGACAAACAAGTCCTGTCTAACAGTGTAATCGACTGGCTTGCTTGACTTGGCGCAAAATGCCCGCACTGGGTATTGGCGGGATTGAACAGGATGCATCGTGTGAGCGAAGAACAGAATTTAGTGGTCGAGCCGGTCTCGGGCAAGCATGGCCTCGGCGAATTCGTCGATATCGGGCGTGCCTTCGCAGCGCGCGAGCCGCACAATGTGCCGCAATTGCGCAGCGAGCAGATCGAACTGGTCGATCCCGGCAAGAACCCCTTCTTCGGACATGCCCGGGCCCAACTTTTCGTCGCACGGCGCGGCGGAAAGCCGGTCGGGCGGATTTCCGCGCATATAGACGAACTGGCGCTCAAAATGCCGGCCGAACAGGGTTTCGGCCCCGGCGCGGGCATGTTCGGCTATTTCGACGCGGAAGACGAAGCGACCGCGCATGCACTACTGGGCGCTGCCGAAGGCTGGTTGCGCAAGGAAGGCATGTCCCGCGTGCTCGGCCCGATCTCGATGTCTATCTGGGAAGAACCTGGGCTGCTGGTGCGCGGGCAGGACCATGCCCCCATGATCATGATGGGGCACCACCCCGCGCATTATCGCGGCTGGATCGAAAGCTATGGCTATGCCGCTGCCAAATCGCTGCTGACTTATGACCTCGACGTGTCGAAGGAATTTCCGCCGCTGATCCAGCGCATCGTCAAGTCGGGCGAGCGGAACGAACGGATCAAGATCCGGCCGGTCGACAAGAGCCGCTGGGACGAGGAAGTCGCGGTAGTGCTCGACATCCTGAATGACGCATGGTCGAAGAACTGGGGCTTCGTCCCTTTCACGCCCGCAGAAGTCGCCTATGCAGGCAAGAAGCTGCGCCCGATCATCTTCGAACCGCTCAACATGGTAGCGGAACTCGATGGCGAGCCGGTCGCCTTCATGCTGACTTTCCCCGACATCAACCGTGTGCTGGCGCGGATCAAAGGCAAACTGTTCCCGTTCGGCTGGTTTCACCTGCTGCGCTGGCTGCGCTTCCCCAAGGGTGCGGGCATGCGCGTGCCGCTGATGGGAGTGAAAAAGGAACTGCACAATTCGCGCGTCGCGAGCCAGTTGGCCTTCATGATGATCAGCCAGATCCGCAAGAATGCCGCCGGAATCTATGGCTCGAAGCGCGGTGAGATCGGCTGGATCCTCGACGACAATCAGGGAATGGTCGCCATTGCCGACGCGATCGATAGCAAGATCAACCGCGAATATATCGTGTTCGAAAAGCGGTTGGGCTGAATCCCGATCCGACGACCGAAAAAAATGGCCTCCGCCCTTGCGGACGGAGGCCGGGGATCGTGTCACCAACCGCTTGGACGGGAGGGGGTCTCGGCGGTGACACACTTCAAATGAGCGGCCACGCTGCCGGTTCCCGGCATGTTGCGATTTTTTTTGGGGCACTTTCGGGGAGCGTTTGCTATCGCCCCATGACGGAACCGAAGCCTGCAGCATCCGTTACAGGCACTGGAGCGCACGGGAAGGTATCCGATGTCACTGAGCAGTAAGGTCGCAGCCAACCTGCCCTACTTGCGGCGTTATGCACGCGCCCTGACGGGATCGCAGGAAAGCGGGGACGCATTCGTGCGCGCGACGCTCGAAGCCGCGCTGGCCGATCCCGGGATCAAGTCGAGCCTAGCCGAAGGGCGCGTCCCGCTATACCGCGCCTTCACGCAGCTTTGGTCCGCGCATGCCGATGATGCCGCTGCAGGAGCGAGCATTGCGAAAGGGCGCGAAGGGGCAGCGCAGGCCGCGCTCAGCGCAGTTATGCCGACGAGCCGACAGGCACTGTTGCTGACCACGCTTGAGGAATTCAGTACGGCACAGGCTGGGGAAATCCTGGGCATCGACGCTGCCGAAGTCGAACGGCTGGTCGCCGAAGCGATCGCCGAGATAGATCGCGAAGCGGCCACCAATGTGCTCATCATCGAAGACGAACCACTCATTTCGATGCAGCTCGAAGACCTTGTCAAATCTCTTGGGCACGACGTGTTCGGAACCGCCGCGACCCGCACGCAGGCGCAAGAGGCGATTGCCGACGCCATGCCCGGGCTGGTGCTGGCCGACATCCAGCTTGCCGACGGTTCATCCGGCCTCGACGCGGTGGACGATATCCTTTCGATCGGCGATGTGCCGGTGATCTTCATCACTGCCTATCCCGAACGGCTGCTTACGGGTGACCGGCCCGAGCCCACCTATCTGGTGACCAAGCCCTTCCAGGAACGTGTCGTGCGGACCGCGATCAGCCAAGCGTTGTTTTTCAAGTCCAACACCGCTAGCGCCTGAGCGCTCCGCCCCGGATCAATCCGACAGCCGGGCCAGCCGCTCGCGAATCTGGAAGGCACCGCGCACGCGCACCGGAACGCGCAATGTGCAACTGACGCCTTCGGGATCGAAGCGCAGCTCGACAGGCTGGCGCAACTCGTGTGCCACGATCTTCTGGATCAGGTCTGTCCCGAAGCCCGACTTGCGTTCGGGATCGACTCTCGGCCCGCCACGCTCGATCCAGCGCAACTTCACCAACTCCTCGGCTTCGAGTTCCCACTCAATCGTCACGCTGCCGCCGGGCTGGCTCAGCGCGCCATATTTGGCGGCATTGGTAGCCAGTTCGTGGATCGCCAGCCCAAGTGAAAGCGCGTCATTGGGGGCCAGCTCGATCGCCGGGCCGTCCAACCGGATGTCGGCATCCCCCCCGGAATAGGGGGCCAGTTCCGCTTCGATCACCGAGCTTACCGGCGTCGTGCCCCAATCCGACTGGGTCAAAAGGTCATGCGTGGCCGAAAGTGCCCTCACCCGGCCTTCAAGCCCGTCAGCGAACTCGTCGAGATCGTCGGTCCTCCTGCGGGTGAGCGAGATGATCGACAGGATGCTGGCCAGCGTGTTCTTGACCCGGTGGTTGAGCTCGCGCGTCAGCGAATTGCGGATCGAGTTCTGCTCTTCGAAGAACGCCAGTGAGGCCTGATCTTCCAAGGCTTGCCTCGTGAGCAGGCGCGCAAGCATCATCAGCAGGCTGGCCACAGCGAGCCCGAACAACAAGGTCGCCATCGACAGTGGTGAAAGCGTACCCATTCGCGCGGACTCGATCTCGATCAGGAGCGGACGATTCGCGATGCGGATCTGCTGTTCTATCCGGTTGCCCGATTCCTGCTCGGGCGCATGTTCGGCCAACAGATTGGCGCGGTCAGCGGGCCCGTCATACAGGCGCACGCCCATTTGCCGATGCGCCAGCATGTCCATTGCAGAAGTCAGGAAATATTGCGCATCGAAGGGGCTGTAGATGAAGCCCATGAGCTGGCGACCGCCCTCCCCGCTTTCGAATACCGGCATGAAGATGATGAAGCCGGTCGCATCGTCGCCAGATGCGTGCGCGAGCACCAGCTTGCCGGTTGCAGTTGGCCGTATCATTCGCGCGGCCTCGTCCATCGCTTCGCGTCGGACCGGGTCGGAATAGAGATCAAAGCCAAGCGCGCGGCGATTGCGTTCTGTATCGGGTTTGAGGAATGTGACCGGTACCAGCACATCGCCGATCGCGCCGGGTTCGCTGCGCACTTCGAACGGCCCCATTCGCTCGGCCTGAACGGCGCGCTCGAACTCCTCGAGATTTTCGCGACGGACGACTTCCGCCCAGCCGATCCCTTCCGATCCCCGCCGGTCTGCATCGAGCCGCAATTCGCTGGCGAAGCGGCGGAATAGTGGCAACCTGACTTCATCGGCAGTTGCGAACAGCGCCGATCCTGCCCGCAGATAAGCCTCGGTCGCATTGCCACGACGATCGAGCGCCGAAGCGACTGATTGCGCGACTTCGCGCATGATCGCACGCTCGCGGCGATCCTCGCCCGCTTCGATCGCGACGACGCTAAGCGCGGTGATCAAGGCTATGGCCAGGAAGATCGCCACCGGCACGCCACGCGGAAAACGCACGAGCCAACGGCCGGCCCTGCCTTGCCGCTCCTTTTCGACTCGCGTTTCAGTGCTACCATGCATGGCGATGGGTTCCCTTCCCCCTTGGTAGGATGGGAACCAGAGAAGGCAACTATCGTTCCACAAACGCGCGATCCGGGCTAGTGGTCCCTGGATGGCAATTGGGGGCAAGGAAGGACAAGGCGCGGGCAACGGCATGGCAGCGGACAAGCAACAGCCAGGCAAGGCGAAAGCGCAGGGCAGCCGCGCGCATTCCAAAGGCGATGACGCCAGGCCCGAATGGGCCGAAGGGCTTCGCGCGCTTTACGATTCGGTCGTCGACGAGCCTTTGCCCGACAGTTTCAAGGATTTGCTAGACAGGCTTGATGATCCCTCGCCGAATGGATCGT
The DNA here is from genome assembly GCF_036324225.1 of Altererythrobacter litoralis. NCBI lineage: Bacteria > Pseudomonadati > Pseudomonadota > Alphaproteobacteria > Sphingomonadales > Erythrobacteraceae > Altererythrobacter > Altererythrobacter litoralis. The sequence goes on along the minus strand of NZ_JAZDQV010000009.1, from coordinate 103,487 downwards.
CATAATGTCAGGGAGCAAGCGTAGCCTCTCCGAGGCGGCCGACTTCAAGCGCGAGCTGGCCGCGGTGATCCCGCACCTGCGCGCCTTTGCGCGCGGGCTATGCGGCCGCCCCGACATGGCCGACGACCTTGTCCAGGAAACCATGCTCAAGGCCTGGGCCGCGCAGGACCGGTTCGAACCGGGCACCTCGATGCGGGCGTGGACCTTCGTGATCCTGCGTAACGCTTATCTCACCGACATGCGACGCAACCGCTTCCGCGGCGAATATGACGAGACCGTGGCCGAACGGATACTGGTTGCCCCCGCCGGGCAGGAAGACCCGATCCATCTCGCCGATCTCCAACGCGCGCTTCAGTCCCTGCCGCCCGAGCGGCGCGAAGCGCTGTTGCTGGTCGGCGCCGGTGGCTTTTCCTACGAGGAAGCAGCCACGATTTGCGGCTGCGCCGTCGGCACGATCAAGAGCCGTGTGGGGCGCGCCCGCGCCGCCCTCACCGCAATGCTTGAGGACGGCTCAATCCCCCAACGCTCCACCGACGATGCCGAGGCGCACCGTGCAATCCTCGACGAGCTAGACGAAGTTGCCGCGCGGCAGGAAGAACCCGCCGGAGACTGATCAGGCGGGATAGATCCAGACGGTTCCACGCGCCAGATTTTCCGCGGCGAAAGCCCAATTCAACCTCCCGTCGATCACCGCGTCGAGATAGGCCGGGCGCTTGTTCTGGTGATCGAGATAATAGGCATGTTCCCACACGTCGATCGTCAGCAGCGGGTTGAAGCCGCTGTCGACCAGCGTATCGCCATCATGCGTTTCCTCGATCGACAGCTTGCCGCCTTTTTCAGCCAGCCATACCCAGCCGCTGGCAAAGTGCCCAGCGCCACGCGCCTTCAGCTGATCCTTAAGCGCATCGAGAGAGCCGAACGCTTCATCGATCCTGGCCGCCAGATCGCCCGAAGGCGCACCGCCTGCAGGGCTGAGCGAATGCCAATAGAAGCCGTGGTTCCAGCTTTGCGCGGCATTGTTGAACAACCCCTGGTTCACCCCGCGCGCGTTCGCGATCACCGCTTCGAGCGACTTGTCGGCAAGCTCTGTGCCTTCGATCGCGGCATTGGTCTTGTCGATATAGGCTTGGTGGTGCTTGCCGTGGTGGAATCCCAGCGTCTCAGCTGAGATCGCCGGATCGAGCGCAGCCGGTTCATATGGCAGGGGGATCAGATTGAAAGCCATGATGACACCCTTTCTTTAACGAATTGAATGACTTCATTCACCACAACGCATAGCGCGTGCGATGGTTGCACGGTTCACCTTGCAAAGATTGCAATCGGTCGTGCGAGGGCGCGAATTCAGTCGTGCTGGACGCGATCGACCGCGCTGGTCACCGCTACGTTCATGGTCACATTGCCAAGCGTGCGCATGATGTCGGGCAGCATCTCCACTGCCACCAGCAGCGCGAGCGGCTCAATCGGCACGCCCATCGCCAACGCGATCGGCCCGATCGAAACCACGAAGCTGATCGAGCCCGGCAGGCTGACCGAACCGACGCTGATGATCAGCGCCACACCGATCCCCGCCGCCAGAAGCGTGGGAGTGAGTTCGATCCCCGCGAGATAGGCAACGTAGATCGCCACGGCGAGGTTCATCGCCGGGCTGGTCGCCCGGAAGATCGCTACCGCCAGTGGCAGAACGAATTCCGCAGTGCTCTGTCGCAACCCGAGGCGACCTGAACTGTCGAGCATGGCGGGAAGGCTGGCGAGCGAGCTCTGCGTCGAGAGCGCCACCGCCTGCGCAGGCAGCATGGCCCTGGCGAAACGCCAGGGAGCGATCCCGCCAATGATCCAGGCGAGGACATAAGCGCCGAGCAGCACGAAGCCGCCCATTGCGCTAACTACCAGAATGTAGTGCAGCAGCGCGCCGAAGGCCCCGCCTCCGGCCTGGGCGGCGACACCCAACCCCAGCGCGAACACCCCCACGGGTGCGAGCCAAAGCACCCAGCCGATGATGATCAGCATGGCATTGGCCAGAGCGTGGAAAAAGCCCAGCAAGCTGGCCCGCTGGCCCTCTGACAACTTTGATATCGCCACCGCCAGCAAAGCAAAGAAAATGGTGAAGGGCAGCATAGCCGTTTCCGCGGCGGCCGCTACGATATTGGGCGAAACCAGCGAGGCGACGAAATCGGCCAATGACGGCAATTGCTGCGCCTGCTCAGGCGTATGGGCAAGGAAAGCCGAAGCCGAAGCGGGAATCGGCGCCAGTTCGAGCAGCCATGGCATCACCGTAGCGGTGATGATCCCGCCCAAAGTCAGCAGCGCGAAAACCAGCAGCAGCATGCGCCGGGCAGCGGCACCGGCGCGCGCGGCAGCGGCCATCTGGGCGATCCCGAGCACCAGCAGCGCCGCGACCAGCGGAATGATCGTCATCTGCAAGGCACGCAGCCAAAGCGTGCCGATAGGCGCTGTCCATTCGACCACGCTGTCGATCATGGCACCGCCAGAGAGAATGGTTCCCAGCCCCAGCCCGGCCACAAGCCCTGCGAACGTCCATGCGACGGGTAGCTCGATCCGAACCAGTTCGAAGCGGCTTGTCTGTGTCTTGGTCAATTAGTGCCCTTCCTGCCCTTCCCATCACGCGATAACCACGCCACAAGCGGCTGGCAATTGGCCGCACATCAAAGGTAGGGACAGGATCGCAATGGCACGCAAGTTCTTCGGCACTGACGGGATCAGGGGCCGGACCAATGACGGGGTGATGACGGCCGCCACCGCCATGCGCGTGGGGCAGGCCGCAGGCGCGCACTTCATGCGCGGCGACCACCGCCACCGCGTCGTGATCGGCAAAGATACGCGTCTGTCGGGCTACATGATGGAAAACGCGCTGGTGGCGGGCTTCACCAGCGTGGGCATGGACGTGATTCTCACTGGCCCGCTGCCCACGCCTGCCATCGCCATGCTCACGCGCGAGATGCGCGCCGACATGGGCGTGATGATCTCTGCCAGCCACAATCCCTATGAGGACAACGGCATCAAGCTGTTCGGGCCCGACGGGTTCAAGCTTTCGGACGAAGACGAGATCGCGATCGAACGATTGATGGAGCAGGAACCGCGACTGGCCGAATCTGCGAAGATCGGGCGCGCCCGGCGCGTCGACGACGCAGCGGGCCGCTATATCCACGCAGTCAAGCAATCGGTCGCATCCGATATCCGCTTCGACCAGCTCAAGGTCGTGGTCGATTGCGCTAACGGCGCGGCGTACCAGGTTGCTCCCACGGCAATCTGGGAGCTGGGCGCGGAAGTCATCCCGATCGGCGTCAGCCCCAATGGGCTCAACATCAATGCCGGGGTCGGCTCGACCGCGATCGAGGCCTTGCAGTCCAAGGTGCTCGAAACCGGAGCCGACGTAGGTATCGCGCTCGATGGCGATGCCGACCGGTTGATCGTGGTCGACGAGAAGGGGCAGAAGGTCGATGGCGACCAGCTGATGGCACTGATCGCCACGCGCATGCTCGAAAAGGGCACACTGCAAGGTGGCGGCGTGGTCGCCACGGTGATGTCGAACCTTGGGCTCGAGCGCTATCTCGCCGGGATCGGCCTGACACTCGAGCGGACCAAGGTGGGTGACCGCTATGTGCTCGAACGGATGGAGCAAGGCGGCTTCAACCTGGGCGGGGAGCAATCGGGCCACATGATCCTGCTCGATCATGCCACCACCGGCGATGGCACAGTTGCCGCACTGCGTGTTCTGGCGGGTCTGGTACGCTCGGGAGAACCGGCCAGCGAATTGCTGCATCTGTTCGACCCGGTGCCGCAGCTGCTCAAGAATGTGCGCTACGGCGGCGGTGCGCCGCTCGAGAACGCCACCGTCAAGGCGGTGATCGCCGAAGCCGAGGCCGAGCTGGCTGGCAAGGGCCGCCTCGTGATCCGGCCTTCAGGCACTGAACCGGTGATCCGTGTCATGGCCGAAGGCGACGATGCGAGCCAGGTCGAAGCGGTGGTCGACCGCATCTGCGCCGCGGTGAAGGAGGCAGGCTGATGCTCGAAATGCGGCCCGATTGCGAACGTTGCGGTGCGGACCTCCCGGCTGAGGCTCACGGCGCGTTTATCTGCAGCTTCGAATGCACATTCTGCGCCGAGTGCGCCGATGCACTCGACGATGCCTGCCCCAATTGCGGCGGCGAGCTGATGGACCGGCCGACGCGCGCGAAGAAGCTGCATGCGAAATTCCCGCCCTCGACCGAGCGCAAGCATAAGGGATGAGCAGCAAGCCCCCGCCCCGCATCCTCAGCATCGCCGGTTCGGATTCGTCGGGCGGCGCAGGGATCCAGGCCGACCTCAAGACGATCGCCATGCTCGGCGGTTATGGCATGACCGCGATCACTGCCGCGACCGCGCAGAACACGGTTGGCGTGCAGGCAATCACGCCGTTGTCGGGCTCCTTCGTGCGGCAGCAGATCGACTCCTGCGTGGATGACATCGGGGTCGATGCGATCAAGATCGGCATGCTTCACGATCGCGATATCATTGAACACGTGGCCGCCGCGCTCGACAATTTGCCTGAGAAGGTTCCCGTCGTGCTCGACCCGGTGATGATTGCAACCTCGGGTGCGCCGCTGATCGCCCCGGACGCCATGGCCGCGATCGAAGACCTGCTGTTCGAGCGGGCTACGCTGATCACTCCGAACCTGCCCGAGCTCGAGCACATGGCCGAGCGCGAATTGCGCGATAGCGGATTGATGGAGCGCGCAGCTGGCGAGCTTGCTCGAACCTATGGCACGTATGTGCTGGCCAAGGGCGGGCATACCGACGCGCAGCAGGTGATAGACATGCTGGTCGCCCCGGATGGCAAGGCACTGCAATACAGCCATCGGCGGCTCGACACGCGCCACACCCATGGCACCGGCTGCACCCTATCGGCTGCGATCGCGACGCTGCTAGGCCACGGCCAGCCGATCGAACACGCGATCACGCTGGCGCGCAGTTTCGTCTATCGCGCGATCGAGGCGGCACCCGGCTTCGGCGCTGGGAGCGGCCCGCTCGGCCACCAGGCCGTAAGGGGCAGCTAGCTCCTGCTCAGCACTTCAGGTTGTAGAACTCGGCGATGTGGCACCATGCCTCTTCCGCCGTCTCGCACCAGTGAAACAGGTCCAAATCGGCGCGGTTGATCGTGCCCGCTTCGACCAGCGCTTCGAAATTGACGACGCTGGTCCAGAATTCCTTGCCGAACAGCAGCACCGGGATCGGCTTCATCTTGCCGGTCTGGATCAGCGTGAGCAGCTCGAGGAATTCGTCGAGCGTGCCGAAGCCGCCGGGGAACACCGCCACCGCACGCGCGCGCAGGAGGAAATGCATCTTGCGCAGAGCGAAATAGTGAAACTGGAAGCTGAGGTAGGGCGTGACGTAGGAATTGGGATATTGTTCGTGCGGGAGCGAGATGTTCAGCCCGATCGACTCCGCACCGGCATCGCTGGCGCCGCGATTGGCGGCTTCCATGATCGACGGCCCGCCGCCCGAGCAAATCACAAACTGGCGCTTGCCATCCTCGACGATCGCAAGCTCACTGACGCGACGGGCCAGATTGTAGGATTCGGTGTAATATTTCGACTTGGCGGCCAGCCGCTCGGCAATCGGGCGGCGCTCTTCATCGGCTTCGGCGACCAGCTTCTCAGCCTCTTCAGGCGAAGGAATGCGGGCCGAGCCGTAGATTACCAGTGTCGAGCCGATTCCCGCCTCTTCCAGCAGCATTTCCGGCTTGAGCAGCTCAAGCTGGAAGCGCACCGGCCGCAACTCGTCGCGCAGCAGGAAATCGGTATCGGCATAGGCCAGGCGGTATGCCGGATGCCGCGTTTGCGGGGTGCCGGGATCCTTGCCTTCAAGGAAGGCAGCTTCCTGCCCGGCGTGGTAGAACTTGTGGTCTACCAGGTCATGTTCTGTGTTTTCTTCGTTCATAATCACAGCATTAGGCGGGGGCGAAGGTTCGGGCAAGCCACCTTCGCAACCCTCCCCAAAAGCGCCATTGCCGGGGCTCAGGGCGCGCCATATGCTGCGCGCGAGGAGAGAAACTTATGACGGGATTCCCGTCACATCCGGATGAGGTGAGTGGCGACTGGCTCGCTGAGCGGCTGCGCCAGGCGGGGCTGTTGGGCGATGGCCGGATCACGGCGGTTCGCTGGGAAGCGATCGGCACCGGCCAGGTGGGCGACAGCGCGCGCTTCCATCTCGAATATGACCCGCCGGGCGCGGGCCCCGCGACACTGGCGGGCAAGTTCCCTGCCGCAGACCCCACCAGCCGTGGAACCGCCGCCATGCTGGGGCTCTACGCCAAGGAAGTCCGCTTCTACCGCGAGATCGCGCCGCAACTCGAAGTGCGCGTGCCCGCCACCTATGCCGCCGAAGTGAGCGAGGATGGCGGCAACTTCATCCTGCTGTTCGAAGACCTTGCTCCGCAGCGCGGCGGCAACCAGCTTGAGGGATGCAGCATAGAGGATGCGCGCCACGCCATCGCGCAGGCCGCGGGCATCCATGCCCCTTCATGGCGCAATCCGGCGATCCTCGAACTCGACTGGCTGCTCCCTGACCCGGCAGCGACGTCGCAGGTCCGTACGCTCTATCCGGGCGCACAGGCACTGTTCCGCGAACGCTATGCCGATACGCTCGAGCCCGAATTCATGGATATCTGCGAGCGGCTGGCCGCGAATGGCACATGGATGGCCCGTTCGCACCCGCAAGTCTCGCTGGTCCATGGCGATTTCCGGCTCGACAACATGCTGTTCGGCATCGGCAATGGCGCCGAACCGATCGCCGTGCTCGACTGGCAAACGCTCGGCGTCGGCCACCCGCTCACCGATATCGGATATTTCCTCGGCTGCGGGATCGGCGACAGCCTGCGCCGCAAGCACGAGACCGAACTGCTCGACCTCTATTGCGACGAGATGACACGGCGCGGTGTGCCGTTGACGCGGGGCGAAATCTGGCGCGATTATGTGCTCGGCGCGCTTCACGGCGTCTCAACCGCAGTGTTCAGCGCCGCTTTCGTCGAGCGTACCCCGCGCGGCGACGCCAATTTCCTGTCGATGGCGCGCGGCGCCTGCGCGCTCGCGCTTGAACACGGCAGCCTGCAATTGCTCGAGGAGGGATAACGCCATGACACTGAGCAAGGGTGACGATTTTCCGCTGCACCAGACGGCCGAGCCGGTCGCCTATTCGGGCACCGATCGAAATTTTTACGACCGCTATTTCTTCAACGGCTACGCACCCGATGGCAGCGGCTTCTTCGCGCTCGCCTTCGGGGTCTATCCGCATCTCGATGTGGCGGACGCGCACTTCAGCTTCATCCGCGACGGGATCCAGTATTGCCTGCATGCCAGTTGCGAGCTGGGTATGGAGCGGATGTCGATGCGCGTGGGCCCAATCTCGATCGAAGTGGTCGAGCCGCTGCAACGGCTGAAAGTCACGATCGAGGAAAGCCATGGCATCGCCGGCGAATTCACCTTCACCGGCAGAGCCTTCCCGATCGAGGAGCCGCGCTTCATCCACCGGATCGGGCCGCGCGCCTTCATGGACTATACGCGGATGACCCAGAACGGCCATTTCGAAGGCTGGATCGCGCTCGACGGTGCGCGGCACGAGATGGCGGCGGGAACCATGGGAACCCGCGACCGCAGCTGGGGGGTTCGCCCGATCGGCACGCGCGACACGCAACCGATGCCCGGCGCGCCCTTGCCGGGCTTCTTCTGGCAATGGACCCCGGTCAATTTCGAGCAGGGCAGCATGTTCTTCCACGTCAACAATGATGCGCATGGCGAAGCGTGGAACACGCGCGCGGCCTGGGCGCCCGATGGCGCGAGCGCGGCCGGCATTGCCGAAGGCGACGGATCGATGCGCACCCGGCTGGCACCGGGCACGCGCTGGCCCAGCGGGGGCACGCTTTCGCTCGCGCTGATGGGCGCGCCCGAGCAGGTGACCTTCGAAATGCTGGGGCGGTTCCAAATGAAAGGGCTTGGCTATACCCACCCCGAATGGAGCCACGGCCTGCATCATGGGCCGCTGAGAGTGGCGCGCGAGGATTTCGAGCTGGCTTCGCTCGATCCGCTCGCACCCGAGAACCTGCATGTGCAGATGATCACACAAGTGCTGGCGCCCGAGGAAACCGGGATCGGTGTGTTCGAGCAGCTGATCATGGGGCCGTTCAGTCCGCTCGGTCTGTCGGGCTTCAACGACGCGCAACGCGATTAGGCCGCGCAGCGGCCGCCCTTCAGGCTGGCTTTTTGGCAGGTTGGATGCCCCGTGAGGATTCGAACCTCAATTGACGGAGTCAGAGTCCGTAGTCTTACCATTAGACGACGGGGCAATTGCCCGGCGGAGCCATTGCGGCCCTGCTCAAGCGGTGCGTGCATCTAGTTTCCGCCAGCCTTCAGGTCAAGGCCAACATCCCGCGTGGCTTGCCCCGCGCCCTCCCACGCGCTAACCAGAGCTCAGGTCCCCGTGCGTGAACAGCGGCGGGAGGAAAGAAAGTATTGAATATGGCGGATTTTTCTCCGCCGGACGGTAACAAGAGGGCTGGCAACAGAAAGGGCGGCAAGTCCGGCAAGGTAGCCGATTTTCGCTACAAGCGCCCCGCCAAGCCCAAGGAAAACAGGTCTTCGCGCCATACGAATGCGCGCGGGAAGCCTTCGTCGCAGCCGCCCAAGGGCGAACGCGCTCCCAAACAAGCGAATCGCCCGCCAGAACGCCAAAGCGGCGGCAAACCCGCCACGGGCTGGGGTCCGCGACCGGGCCAGTCCTATGCTGCGATCGACCTGGGCACCAATAACTGCCGCCTGCTGATCGCCCGCCCCACGGGCGACAGCTTCACCGTGATCGACGCCTTCAGCCGCGTGGTAAAACTGGGCGAAGGGCTCGCCAAAAGCGGAAGGCTGAGCGACGCGGCGATGGATCGCACGCTCCAGGCGCTGACGATCTGCGCTGAAAAGCTGCGCCGCCGCAACGTCTACCTCGCCCGCTCGGTCGCGACCGAGGCCTGCCGCCGCGCCACCAATGGCGAGGAATTCATCGCCCGCGTGCGCGAGGAAACCGGGATCGCGCTCGATATCATCAGCGCCGAGGAAGAGGCGCGTCTGGCTGTGCTCGGCTGCCAGATCCTGCTCGAGCCCGGCACCGGCCCCGCGATCATCTTCGACATCGGCGGCGGCTCGACCGAGCTGGTGCTGCTCGAACAGGGCGGCGGCGTGCCCGAAATGCGCGACTGGCTGAGCGTGCCCTGGGGCGTGGTGTCGCTTACCGATACCGTCGGCAGGGTCGAAGGCGACCCAGCCCAACGCGAAGCCCGCTATGCCGAAATGCGCCGGGTCGTGAGCGACAGCTTTTCCGCCTTCGCCAAGCGCATCGCGCCCGCAGCCGAGCAGGGCGATTTGCGATTGCTGGGCACCAGCGGCACGGTCACGACGCTGGCGAGCCTCCACCTCGAGCTCCTGCAATATGACCGCAATGCCGTCGACGGACTGATCGTGCCAGCCCAGTCGATGCGCGGCATTACGACGCGGTTGGCCGGGATGTCGCCCGAGGAACGCAGCGAATTGCCCTGCATCGGGCGCGACCGGGCGGAACTGGTGGTGGCCGGTTGCGCGATCCTCGATTCGATTCTCGACATCTGGCCCGCAACCCGGCTGGGCGTGGCCGACCGCGGGATTCGAGAAGGCATCTTGCGCAGCCTGATGGCGCATGAACTCGCCCATCCCCACCCGCTGCACGAGAATCGCCCGGCATGGCCGGCACGCGACCCCGCACAGGAGCGAGCAAAATGAGCCGCGCAGGCCGCAATCCCGACAAACGGGTCAAGAACACGCGCGGGCGCACCGCATCCTCGACACGTTGGCTAGAGCGCCAGCTCAACGATCCCTATGTCAAGCAGGCCAAGGCCGAAGGCTATCGCAGCCGCGCAGCCTACAAGCTGATCGAACTAGACGAGCGCTTCGGGCTGATTCGCGGGGCGCAACGCGTGGTCGATCTCGGCATCGCACCGGGCGGCTGGAGCCAAGTGGTGCGCAAGCTCGCCCCCAAGGCCGCCGTGGTGGGGATCGACCTGCTGCCGACCGAGCCGATCGAAGGCGTCACAATCTTCCAGATGGACTTCATGGACGATGCCGCGCCCAAGGCGCTGGAGGATGCGCTGGGCGGCAAGGCAGACCTCGTGCTGTCCGACATGGCGGCGAACACCGTGGGCCACAAGCAGACCGACCATCTGCGCACCATGGGGCTGGTCGAAGCAGCGGCGTGGTTCGCGATCGAGAACCTGGCCGAAGGCGGCACCTTCGTGGCCAAGGTGCTGGCTGGCGGCACCGACAGCGATTTGCTGGCGCTGCTCAAATCGCACTTCAAGACGGTCAAACATGCCAAGCCCCCTGCGAGCCGCAAGGGCTCATCCGAATGGTATGTCGTGGCGCAAGGCTTCAAGGGCCAGAACAGCTGCCCGACCGCAGATGCGACAAGGGCCGCGCGAGCAGGTCGCACGGCCCTCGACTGTCCATAGGGACCTTTTCAATGAGGCTTATGCGCCCGCTTCGGCGGCCGGTGCCGCCTCTTCGCCTTCAGCGGCTGCTTCGCCTTCGGCAGCGGCTTCTTCAGCGGGAGCCGCTTCGGCCACAACCGGAGCCGGACGCGCCGGTGCGCCGCCCATGCTTTCCATATAGACCATCAGCGCGGCGCGCTCTTCCGGCTTGTTGAGGCCCGCGAAGCTCATCTTGGTGCCGTCAGCAAAGGCGCGCGGGTTCTTGAGCCATGCGTCCATGTTTTCCCAAGTCCAGCTGCCGCCGTGGCCCGAAAGCGCCGGCGAAAATGCATAACCGCCGCGCCCTTGACCAATCGGTTCGCCCATAACTGCCCAGAGATTCGGACCGATGCCGTTTGCGCCGCCCTGAGCGACAGTGTGGCAGGCCGCGCACTTGGCGAAGACCTTCTCGCCCGCCTCGACGGTTGCCGCAGCAACCAGCGTGCCCAAATCGGGAGCGGCAGCACCGCCGCCTGCACCTTCAGCTTCGACTCCTTCGATGACGTAGCCGAGCTGTTCCGGGCGGTCTTCCTTGTCAGCGTGGAAATACTTGCCGCTAAGCACCGAGAGGCCCAGCGCAACGATGCCGGAAAAGAGCACCCAACCGGCGGTTGTGTTGAAACGATCGTCCATGGTGTGATGTGATCCGCGAAATGACCTTGAGTTTGCGTTGGCCGCTCTAGTCGGCACCGCGCGCCATAGCAAGACCGATCAGGGCACTATCTGCGGCAAGATTAGGAAGCAGGCTTGCGGCGGGCGGCGGCGGCGGATAGCAGCACTGGCGATGCACAGTTTCCCCGCACCCGCAATGGCGATGGTCGAGACCATGCGCGAATCGGCCCAAGCCGAACCCGAGCGCGCGATCGCGTTCCAGGGCTCGCCCGGCGCAAACTCGCATCGTGCGGCGATGGAAGCGTGCCCCGAATGCCTGCCGCTGCCGTGCTTCAGCTTCGAAGACGCGCTCGATGCGGTGAAGGCGGGCAGGGCCGCTTGCGCGATCATCCCGATCGAAAATTCCCAGCACGGGCGGGTGGCTGATATCCACTTCCTCCTACCCGAAAGCGGGCTCAAGATCGTGGGCGAATACTTCATGCCGATTGACCATGCGCTGATGGGCGTGGGCAAGGGCCCCTACACCGCCGCCTACAGCCACCCGCAGGCGCTCGGCCAGTCGCGCCATTTCCTGCGCCAGCGCGGGATCGTGCCGATGAGCTATGCCGACACGGCCGGTGCTGCCGCCTTCATCGCGGAAAAGGGCGATCCGACACTCGCCGCAATCTCTCCGCCGATCGCGGCCGAACTCTACGGGCTCGAAATCGCAGAAGAGCATGTGCAGGATTCGCCCGACAACATGACCCGCTTCGTGATCTGCGCGCGCGAGGCGGTCGATCCGGCCACGCTCAAGGACGAAGATGCGATCACCACTTTTGTATTTGAAGTGAAGAATATCCCCGCCGCGCTTTACAAGGCGATGGGCGGCTTCGCCACCAATGGTGTCAACATGACCAAGCTCGAAAGCTACCAGAAGGGCACAAGCTTCGCAGCGACGATGTTCTATGCCGACATTATCGGCGCGCCCGGCGATCCGGCGATCGACCGCGCGCTGGAAGAGCTCGCCTTCCACAGCAAGGAACTGACCATTCTGGGCACCTATCGCCAGGCACGCCCGCGCGGCTGAACCCTGCCCTGCCCGGGCACCAATTGGAGAAGCGCCGATGAGGATTACCCGCCGCGCCGCCATCGCCGGTTCGATCGCGCTTGCGTCAGCCGCCTGCGTCCCGGTCGATCCCTCGCCGCGAGGTAAGCTCGCGGCCCGGCTGCGCATCATCGAAGCGGCAGCGGGAGGTATGCTGGGGGTCGCACTGCTCGACACTGCCAGTGGCGCAATGATCGGCCACAACCGCGCCGAACGTTTCAGCCATTGCTCTTCGTTCAAGCTGACGCTCGCCGCCATGGTTCTGTGGCGCGACCAGCAGGGGATAGACGATGCCGACCGACTGGTGCGCTGGAACGAAAGCGATTTGATGTCGGTTTCGCCTTTCACCACACGGCGCCTCGCACAGGGCGCAAGCTTGCGCGAACTGGCGAAGGCAACCCAGACGACCAGCGACAATGCCGCTGCCAATGTGCTGCTGCGCGAATCCGGTGGCCCCGCCGCACTGACCGAATTCTGGCGCATGCTGGGCGATAGTGCGAGCCGACTCGACCGCATCGAGCCGGAGCTCAACCAGGTTCCGCCGGGCGAGTTGCGCGACACCACTACACCCGAGGCGATGGCGCGGACGGTGCAGGCACTGTGCTTCGGCAGCACATTTCAAGACGAGCCGCGCGCGCTGCTGCGGCAATGGATGGTCGAAACCGGCACCGGGGCGCGGCGAGTCCGGGCGGGCCTTCCGACAGGTTGGTTGGCGGGCGACAAGACCGGCACTTCGATCTGGCCCGGCATGGGCAGCCTTTATGTCGACATCGGCTTTGCGCAGCCTCCCGGCCGGGCGCCGCTCACTTTCGCGGCCTATTATCGCGCGCGCGACGTGCACGAAGGCATGGACCCGGCATCCGAACAGGTGCTGGCCGAAGTCGGGCGGGTGCTGGCGGATTTCGCCGCTGGCTAGCCTCTAATGCTCAGGCGCTGACGAAGGCGCAGCTTCGCCGCCGAAGATCGCCACTTCGTTGACGCCGCTGCTGGTCGCGCGACCGCGATACATGCCCGAGGTGTTGAAGCTGAACAGCGCATCGCCTTCAGGCGTGACGAGGATCACCCCGCCGTCTCCGCCCAGCCCGGCCACATCGGCCATCACCGCATCCGCGATCGACTGCGCCCGCCGGGTCGCCTCGGCGCGCCGAGCCGCCACATCCTTGTTCTTCGTCAGCGAGCGCAGCATTCCGCGGATACTGGTGCTTTCGGCTTCCTTGGCCATGCGCAGCTGGGTGCAGATTTCATGCGCCACGCCCACGCGGATGAAGAATTCGCCCCAGCCGGTGGCCGAAACCGCGCAGCTGCGGTTGTCGGCATAGGTGCCCGCGCCGATCACCGGCGCATCGCCGATCCGGCCCCAGCGCTTGCCCGTCATCCCGCCGGTCGAAGTGCCCGCAGCGACATTGCCATTCTGGTCGAGCGCTACCGCGCCGACCGTGCCGAACTTGAGATCGACCTCAAGCGCGGAAATCTTCGGATCGGCTTTCACCCGTTCGAGCGCCTTGCGCCGCGGTTCGGTAGCGAACCATTCGGGCGGCGCCGTTTCGAGCCCGCGCTCCTTGGCGAACTCCTCCGCCCCTGCCCCGCTCAAAAAGACATGGCGCCCATCTTGCCGCACGGTTTCGGCCAGCAGGATCGGGTTCTTGATGGTCTTGACCCCGGTCACCGCGCCCGCGCTGCGATCGCGCCCGTCCATGATCGCCGCGTCGAGTTCGTTCTCGCCTTCCCAGGTGAACACCGCGCCGCGCCCGGCGTTGAAATGCGGATCGTTTTCGAGCAGCACGATAGAGGCTTGGATCGCGTCCATCGCGCTGCCGCCCTGCTTGAGGACATCGGCCCCGGCATCGAGCGCACGCTGCAACGCGGCTTCATATTCCACCTGCATTTCAGGCGTCATCTTGTCGCGTTGGAGGGTACCCGCCCCACCATGGATGGCGATCGACCAATCCTGGGCCTGCGCGGGTGAGGTAGTGAATATGGCGAGTGCGGATAACAGTGCTGCGAGTTTCTTCATGGGCGCGGCATAACACAGCGCGCAGCGAGCGGGAGGGCTTTTCGCGCAGCCTATCGATTTCGCGCAACCGTCGCGCTTAACAAGGGCGACCGGCAATAGTAGACCCGCCGCATGATCCTGCGCCCGGCAATCCCAGATGACGTACCAAACCTTGTCCGGATGGGCCGCGACAGCTTCAACCACGCCTTCGCGCATCTCTATCGCCCGGAAGACCTGGCCGAATTCCTCGGCGAGGTTCATGCGGAAGGCGCAGTGCTGGAAGAAGTGACCGGCGAGGAATGCTGCCACTGCCTGGCTGAGGTGGATGGCGAACTGGTGGGCTATTGCAAGATGCGATACCCAGGCTCGTTCGGGGAATATTCGGATGCTCGCAACCCGATTACCCTCAGCCAGCTATACACTACGCCGGCGCGTACCGGCGAAGGGATCGGCGCTGCTCTTATGGAATGGGCGATCGGCCACGCCAGCGCGCTCGGCTGCGACGCGATCCAGCTTTCAGTCTATGCCGAGAACTTCGGCGCGCAGCGATTTTACCAGCGCTATGGCTTCGGCAAGATCGCCGACATCACCTTCAAGGTGGGCAACCATATCGACCCCGAATTCCTGTATGAAATGCGTTTGGAAGAGGAGAAGAAGGCATGAGCGGCTTTGGAGCGAAATCGACCACCGACGAAGTACTGGCGGGCCACGACCTTACCGGCATGACGGTTTTCATCACCGGCGGGGCATCCGGCCTGGGCCAGGAGACCGCCCGCGCGATGGCCGCCAAGGGCGCCCATGTGGTCCTGGCCGCCCGCGACCAGTCCAAGCTCGATGCAGCCGCGACGGAAATCCGCAAGCAGACCGGCAGCGACAAGGTGGACACGATCCAGTGCGATCTCGCATCGCTCGCCAGCGTGCGCGTCTGCGGCAAGGAGGCCAACGAGCGCTTCGACAAGATCGACCTTCTGCTCAACAATGCCGGGGTGATGGCATGCCCGCTCGGCCGCACCGCTGACGGCTTCGAGCTCCAATTCGGCACCAACCACCTCGGGCATTTCGTGCTGACCAAGTACCTCCTGCCGCTGGTCGAGGAAGGCAGCGGCAAGCGGATCGTCAATTTGTCCAGCCGTGCGCATCACATGGACCAGGTGCATTTCGACGATCCGAACTATGCCAGCCGCGATTACGAGAAGTGGCAGAGCTATGGCCAGTCGAAGACCGCAAATGTGCTGTTCACCGTGGCGCTCGACAAGCGCCTGAAGGGCAAGGGCATCGATGTGTTCGCGGTCCATCCCGGCGGCATCATGACCAATCTGGGCCGCCACTTGACCGAAGAAGATCGCGCGGCGCTGCAGGCGCGCGTGACGCAGGCGGACCAGAGCTTCTCGTGGAAGACGGTGGAGCAAGGCGCGGCGACCAGTTGCTGGGCCGCAACCGCACCCGAACTGGCCGGCCACGGCGGGGTCTATTGCGAGGATTGTCAAGTCGCCGCAGTCGACGACGCATCGTCCACGGGCGGCGTCCGCTCTTATGCGGTAGACCCAGACAAGGCCGAACGGCTGTGGACGCTGAGCGAGGAGCTGGTGGGCGAGACCTTCGCGGTCTGAGCCGCTATTCCTTCAGGAATTCGCGCACCAGCCCAAGGCAATCCTTCGCTTCGCGCGTCGGCGTCAGCGCCATGAACACGTGCGGCGCGCCGGCATACTCATAGAGTTTCACTTCGCCGCCCGCAGCGCATAGCCGCCGGGCGAAGCTACGGCTGTCGATCACGAAGATGTCGTGCCGCCCGACGAATATCTGCGTCGGAGGAATCTGCGCCAACTCGCTGTCGGGCGTGTAGAGCGGGCTGCATTCGGGGCTGGCCGGGTCCGTATCGCTTGCCCATGCCTTGCCCAGTTCGCGCAACGCATCGACCTTGAGCATGATGTCATGCGGTTCGACTTCGCGCATCGCATCGTCCGCCATGGTGACGTCGAGCCAGGGCGCGAACAGCACCAGCTTGCCCGGAAGCGGGTCGCCCGCGCGCACCAGCCTCAGCGCCAGCGCGAGCACCATGTGCCCGCCAGCGCTATCGCCCGAAAGCACGATGTCGCCAGGCGCCCATTCGCTTGCGATCTGCACATAGGCAGCATCGGCAGCGGCATCCTGCGCCTTCCTCGTCGCTTCGGGAGCGACCGGATAGAGCGGCACGGTGACGCTGGCGCCGGTAAAGTCGACCAGCGCAGCCACCAGCGGCCAATGCTCCTTGAACATCGGCAGTACGAAGCCGCCGCCGTGGAAATATACGATGTGCTTCGCACCCTTGCCCGCCTTGGGATGCAGCGTGACACACTCATGCCCGGCCGCCTGCCAGCGTTCGACCGTGAAGCGGCGTTCGAAGCCTGTCGGCATCGGCGCATCCACCGGCAATTTTCGCCCCTCCAGGAATCCGCGCACCGCGCCGGCAGTCTGCGGGAACACGCTGGGCCGCTTCGAGACAACCCATGATCCCAACCGGATCAGCCAGCTGGGCTTGGCGCTGCGCAATTCGAAAACATCTTTTCCGGACATATCTCTTCCCTGTTTCAGCGAGATACGTCTGCGGGACGGAGAGGCAAAGTCAAGCTTGCCACTTGTACTAGGAGTGCGTTCGCAATCTCGCACTGTTCGCCGCAGCGCGTCATTGCCCCGCCGGACCGCCGCGACTATATCCGCGCCATGTCTTCAGTCAGACCCTGGCGCGACATCATGCGTCGCAAGAGCCGTCAGATCATGGTCGGCAATGTCCCCGTGGGCGGTGATGCGCCGATCACGGTGCAGACCATGACCAATACGCCCACCGAGGATGCCGTGGCGACGATCGACCAGATCCGCCGCTGCGAGGAAGCCGGTGCGGACATTATCCGCGTGTCCTGCCCGACCGAGGAAGCGACCGCGGCCTTCGGCAAGATCACCAAGGCGGCGCGCGTGCCGATCGTGGCCGACATCCATTTCCACTACAAGCGCGCGCTCGAAGCGGCCGACGCGGGCGCAGCCTGCCTGCGCATCAACCCTGGCAATATCGGCTCATCGCAGCGCGTCGCCGAAGTGGTGCGCGCGGCCAAGGCCAATGGCTGCGCGATCCGCATCGGGGTCAATGCGGGCAGCCTTGAAAAGGACCTGCTCGAGAAATATGGCGAACCCTGCCCTGAAGCGCTGATCGAAAGCGCGCTCGACCATATCAAGCTGCTGCAAGACCATGACTTCCAGGAATACAAGGTCGCGGTGAAGGCCAGCGACGTGTTCCTGGCGGTGGCCGCCTATCACGGGCTGGCGGAAGCGGTCGATTGCCCGCTGCACCTCGGGATTACCGAGGCCGGCGGGCTGATCGGCGGCACGGTCAAAAGCTCGATCGGCATCGGCAGCCTGCTCTGGGCGGGGATCGGCGACACGATCCGCGTCTCGCTCTCGGCCGAGCCCGAGCAGGAAGTGAAAGTCGGCTTCGAAATCCTCAAGGCGCTGGGCCTGCGCACTCGCGGCGTGCGGATCGTTTCCTGCCCCAGCTGCTCGCGGCAGGGCTTCGACGTGATCCGTACGGTAGAGGCGCTGGAAAGGCGGCTCGAACACATCAAGACGCCGATGAGCCTTTCGGTGCTCGGCTGCGTGGTCAACGGGCCGGGCGAAGCGCGCGAAACCGACATAGGACTGACCGGCGGCGGCGCGGGCAAGCACATGGTCTATCTTTCTGGCGTGACCGACCACCATGTACAAAGCGACGACATGCTTGATCACATCGTGCGGCTGATCGAAGAAAAGGCCGCAGCGATCGAAGCTGGCGAAGCGACAGCTTTCGATCCGCATGCGGCGAAAGAGGCTGCGGAGTAAAGCACCTGCGGCCGCCAACGAAGGAGGCGGAAGCGATGAAAGGCAAGTCTGGAACGTCAACCGACAACGATGCACTGGCAAGCGCGATTTCGTCGCCGGTCGTCCAAAAGCGGCAACTCGCGCCAGCCTATGTTTCAGGCACACGATCGATCACGGCAATCGCAGCCGGTGCTTTCGCGCTTGGCGCGCTAGCCATGGGCGCGGTCGCTATCGGAGCGCTCGCGGTCGGACGCATGGCGATAGGTCGGCTGCGCATACGCGATGCCCGGATCGACCGGCTAAAGATTGGCAAAATCGAAATTGACGACTTGTCCAATTCGCGAGCCAAACACTAAGTCACAAACCCGATGTTGGCAGCACTTGCACTTTCAATCGCGCTGGCGATGGACGCCTTCGCCGTCGCGTTGACGCAAGGCGCCCGCTTCCGCCACAACTGGCGCAGCGTGGCGACGATCGCGCTGGCCTTCGGCATATTCCAGGGCGGCATGCCGCTCGCCGGGTGGCTGCTGGGCAGTTTCGCCCTTCCGCTCGTCCAGCAGTGGGACCATTGGATCGCCGGCGGGCTGCTCGCCGCCCTCGGGATCCAGATGATCTGGTTCGGCGAGCACGAGGGCGATGGTCCGGCCCGGCTTTCGGGTGCGGCCCTGCTGGCTGCCTCGGTCGCCACCAGTATCGATGCCTTCGCTGCGGGAATCACTCTGCCGACGATGGGCTTCCCCCCACTGGCGACCTGCGCGCTGATCGCTTTCGTCACCGCGGCACTTTCGGCTGTTGCGATCGAACTGGGCCAGCGAGCAGGCGACCGCTTCGGGCGACATGCCGAGCTTGCCGGGGGCGTGATGCTGATCGCATTGGGCGCCAACATCGTGTGGGAACACACTTCGGCAGCCTGACATGCTGCATGTCGTCCACCATGCCGACAACATGGCGCCCCGCCCCGCGCGCGGCACGTTCAAATTCGACAAATACTATCTCGTGATGGAAGCGCTCCGCGAAAGCGGCGCTCCGATCACCGAACATGCGCCCGAGCCGATGCCGCGCGAATGGCTCGAAGCAGTGCATTGCCCGAACTACGTCGACGAGGTCTTCCGCGCCGAAGTGCCGCGAGAGAAGGAGCGTCGGATCGGCTTTCCGGTGACGCCCCAGATCGCGGCAAGGGTACGCCACACCAATGGCGGCACCTGGCTCGCGGCCCAGTTGGCAAGGCAGCATGGCTATGCCGCCAATTCCGCAGCAGGAAGCCATCACGCACTCCACGAAACCGGCGCCGGCTATTGCGTGTTCAACGACCTTGCAGTCACCGCCAACAGGCTGATCGCGCAAGGCGATGCGACCCGCATCTTGATCGTCGATTGCGACGTTCACCAGGGGGATGGCACGGCCAGCCTCACAGCCGGGCGCGCGGATATCTTCACGCTTTCGCTCCATGCCGAAAAAAACTTCCCGGTGCGCAAGGCGCGCTCAAGCCGCGATGTCGCCTTGCCCGACGGTACTGATGACGATGGCTATATGGACGCGCTGAGCAGCCATTTGCCCGATATCATATCCGGATTCGCGCCCGATCTGGTGCTTTACCAGGCGGGAGTCGATCCGCATGCCGAAGACCGGCTGGGCCGGCTCGCGCTATCCGATGCCGGGCTGATCGCGCGCGATCGCTTCGTCATTCGCGAAGCCCGTTCGCGCGGCCTGCCGATCGCCAGCGCGCTGGGCGGAGGTTATGGAGAAGACGCGGGCGAAGTCGCATGGCGCCATGCGCGCTCGATGCTGGCGATGGCGGAGGAGAACGCGCGCTTCGACGCGCCGCGTCAGAAATAGATGTCGATGTAATCGGTCAGGCGGTCGCACCATTCGAATTCGCGCAGCCGGAAATAGCGCCGCTGCTGCGTGATCGCGAAATGCCAGCTCTTGTCGGCCTCGCACGCCCGCCCCTGATCCGGCGCGTCGAGTATCCGGATCTTGCCTTCGAAAGTGAAATAGCCGGTGCCGACTTCGGTCACAAAGCCGTCGAGGTGGACCTGCCCAGAGCCATTGGCCTGATATTGGCTGCCGGTCAGGCGGATCCGCCCGTCTTCCCGCCGCGTCCTGACAGTGCCGCGGCTGTTGTCCCATGAAATCCACTGGAGCGACATGCCCTTGTTCCGCTCAAGCCGGTCGAGCGTGCCGCGATCGTAGACGCGGGTGTGATCGAGGGGCGCCGCCGCACCGGCCGAAGTGGCCCGATCCGCTGAGCTCGCCCCGGATGGCACAGCCATGGCCATGCCACCGGTGAGGGCCAGAGCAAGCAATGCCAGCCTTGTCGTATTCGCGCGCATGGCATCCCTCCTGCACTTGGGCCAGTTTCCGGAATATCGGCCCACTGGCCACCGCATCAATTCCGGCGATGTAGCAGTACGCGAAGGCTGAAACTGACCGGGTGCAAGCTGCGGCGGATTGGTCTATCGAGTGCCGGGACGCAGCGCATCATGGAGAGGAGCGCGCAGACCATGGCCGATTTCGAGACCGATTACCTGATCGTGGGCGCAGGCGCAGTGGGCCTTGCCTTTGCCGATACGCTGCTCGACGAAGACCCCGATTGCCACATCACCTTCGTCGACAAGCATGCCAGGCCGGGTGGCCATTGGAACGACGCCTATTCCTTCGTCGCCCTGCACCAACCGAGCGCGACCTATGGCGTCAATTCGATGGCGTTTCCCAGCGAACAGATCGACACGCACGGCCCGAACAAGGGACTTTTCGCGCTCGCTAGCGGCGCCGAAGTGCTGGCCTATTTCGAAAAGGTGATGAACATGCGGCTGCTGCCGAGCGGGCGCGTCGCATATCATCACCTGAGCGAATTTCGCGGCCGCGACTCAGATGGCGTGGCACGGATGCGAAAGATCCTGTCGGGCGAGGAAAGCTCCATCAGGGTTCGCCGCAAGCTGGTGGATGCGACATTCTACCAGACTTCGGTTCCATCGACCCACACCCGCAATTTCTCCGAAGGCGAAGGAGTGCGAGTCGTCCCTCCCGGCGCTCTTCCGGAGCTGTGGAAGCGACCGGATGGCCTGCCCGAACATTATGTGATCCTTGGCGCGGGCAAGACTGCGATGGACACCGCCGTTTGGCTGATAGAAGCGGGCGTCGATCCCGATGCCATTAGCTGGGTCCGTCCGCGCGAAAGCTGGCTTTGGAACCGGCTCTACACCCAGCCGGGCGAGGATTTCATCGAAACGGTCATGCGCTTCCAGGTCGGCATGTTCGATGCCGCCATCGGCGCCGCCGACGGGGACGAGATGATGGAGCTGATGGGCGAAGGCGGATTTTTCCTGCGCATAGACCCCGAGGTAAGGCCGGAGATGTGCCACTATGCCACGATCTCGCAGGGCGAGATCGACATATTGCGCCGCATCACCCGTGTGATCCGCAAAGGTCGGGTCAAGTCGGTCGAGCTAGGGAAGCTGCACTTCGAAGATGCGACGGTCGAGGTTCCGCAGGGCAGCCTGTGTGTCGATTGCACGGCGCGGGCGGTGCCCTTCGAGGCCAGCAAGGAATCGGGTCCGCTGTTCCGCGGCGACCGCATCGTGCTGCAGCCGCTTCACACGCCCCTCGTTACCTTCAGTGCGGCGCTCACGGCATTCATCGAAGCCAATTTCGATAGCGACGAGGAAAAGAACGCGCTCGGCGCGCCCGGCCCACTCACCGATACGCCTGCAACCTTTCCCTATGCCCAGATGGTCAACATGATGAACCGCGGGATCTGGGCGCAAAACCCGAAGATCTCGGCATGGCTGGCGAAATCGCGGCTCGACCTTGCCAGCCGCACGATCGCCAAACTCATCGCCGAAGGCAGTCCGAAGATTGCAGCACTCCAGCAAGTTCGCGACAAGATCGGCGAAGGCATGCCCGCGCTGGTGCGGCTCGGCATGCAGGCCAAAGCGATTCACGAGGCTGCATAAGCCCTATTCACGTGAAGCTAGGAATTGCGTTATAGGCTGTTCGCAAATGAAACGTCGCGAACTGATCAAGACCGGTTTGATCGCGGGTGTGGCGCTGGCAGCGCCCGCGCGCGCCTTTGCCATGCCGCAAAAGGGCTCCGCGCGCGATCGCGAGCTTTTCGCCATCGCCAAGCGCGAGCTCGACCGCGCCGGCGAATCGATCTGGAAACGCGACATCGTCGGCATTGCCGATTTCGGGCTGCATTCAGCCGAGCGCCGGTTCCACTTCGTCAATCTCGATCGCGAGGAAGTGCAGAGCTACCACGTCAGCCACGGCACCGGCTCCGATCCCGAGCATGACGGTTACCTCAAGACCTATTCCAATGTCGAAGGCTCGCTGGCGACTAGCCGCGGCGCCTATGTCACTTGGGAATGGTATGTCGGCCGCTATGGCACTTCGGTGCGGCTGGGCGGGCTCGATCCGACCAACGAAGCGGCCTTCCGCCGCGCGATCGTGATGCACCGCGCGAATTATGCCGAACCCGCGCATATCGAGCGTTACGGGCGGCTGGGCCGTTCGAACGGGTGCTTCGCCATGGGTGAGGAACAGTTCCGAATCGCGCTGATGAATCTCTCAGGCGGGCGGCTGCTTTTCGCTGACAGCCTGGGGCTCGCCAATGAAGGCGAGAGGCTGGCGGTGAATTCGATCGAACTGCTCCAGCCGGGTCGCCCGCTGGCGAGCCAGCGCTACATTCCCGGCAGTTACTAACCCCCGCTTGACCTAGGGCGCGTCGCGCAGATCGTCCTCGATCACGATGATCTCTTCATCGGTCGTGCGCGCCCGGTTCTGCACGCGCGGCAAATCGAGGCTCGCCAGCACCGGCGCGTCGCGCTCGTAGATGTCGCTGAAGGTCGCCAGCTCACCGTCGATGTCGGTCGCCATGGTGAAATAGGTGATATAGACCGGCAGCCGCTTCTGGATCGGCACGAGCGTGTACTTTCCCGAAGTCGCGATCTCGACCGCTTCCTCCTTGCTCGCGCCCCTGCCCAGAATCGCCATGGTGATAGCGAGTTCGAGTGCGCGCTCGGTGCGGATGCAGCCGTGGCTCAGTGCTCGCTCGTCGCTGGCGAACAAATGGCGCGAAGGCGTATCATGCAGGAAGATTGCATGCTCATTGGGCATTTCGAGCTTCATCCGGCCCAGCGAATTGCCCGCCCCCGGCTGTTGCACAACGGTGATCCAGCCGTTGGCGCCCTTGGTAGCCTTGTAGCCATTGGCCTTGGCCCAACCCGGATTACTGAGCACTTTCTGGCCCAGTCCTTCGCCAACCACAATCGATTGCGGGACGGTCCATGTGGGGTTGAACACCACGCCTTCGACCACTTCAGCAAGCTGCGGGGTCGCGGTGCGGCCCGGCTTGCCCACGATCGTGCGGTAAGTGCTGATGATCTTGTCGTTCACCGTCAGCCGCAGCTGGTATTCGGGAACATTGGTCATCAGATACTGGTTGCCGAGATCGCGCGCCAGCCAGCGCCAGCGATCCATATTGGCGCGGATCAGCTTGCGCCGCGCCGGGTCCTTTGCCTGCGCCAGTGCCTCGCGCAGTCGCGCATAGTCAGGATGAACTGGGTTGAGCGACATCAGCTTTCCGGCGATGTCGCCGCTGGCCAGCGCATCGCGCATCAGTTCGCCGCTGCGATAGAGGTCGCGGTCGGGGTCGATCACGAACCATTGCTTGCGTGCATCCATCGGCGTGCGCCCGTCGCGCAGATCCTCCGCCAACCACACAAACGCGCGGCTGGCGATCTCGTTCAGCGCATCGGACGGCCCCTTGCCGATTTCGGCCAGCAGCGGCTCAAGCTGGTAGTCGGCCGGATCGAGCCCTTCGGCGCCAATTCCGCGGATCACCATGGCGAGCGCGGAGGCCTGCTGCGGGGTCCACGGCTGCACCAGCGGCACCACTTCGGCGCCATATTCGCCCTGCACCAACGGATCGGACACCATGCGCGGGAAGGCCTCTTCCATGCTGCCGGGAGCGTCGGCCTGGCGGGCCTGCATTTCGGTGCGCGCGGGCGTTGAACCCTGCGCGGGCTGCCGGGCCTGGGCCAGCAGGTCTTCGGGCGCAGTCTCCTGCGCCGCCAGTGAGCCAGCAGCCAATGCCGCCGACGCTGCCGCAAACAACCATCTGTCCGATCGCGAATTCATTCCCTGTCTCAACCCTTTGGCGCGCCGCTGCGCGCATTGACGATAGCGGACGCAATCTTACTGCGTCTGCCACGCTCTATCAATTGCGGCGCCTTTCCCACGGCTGAATCATTTGCAACTCTTGCCGCCAGTGGCCGCATGCCTTGTTCGCGCCTATAGCCGCGGCCATGAGCGACTCCCGCCACTCGATCCGTCCCTTCATCGCCTGCATCGCGGGCGTTGCGCTGTTTTCCGCAATGGATGCAGTGATGAAGAGCGCTTCGCTCGCGATCGGCGCCTACAGCGCCTATTTCCTGCGTTGCCTGATCGGCTTCGTGCTGATCGCCCCGCCATGGTGGCTGCGCACGCGCAAATGGCCCGAACGCCATGTGCTCAAGGTGCATGCGCTGCGCGGCGTCGTGGTTGCCTTCATGGGCTGGACCTTCTTTTTCTCGCTGACACGCCTGCCGCTGGCCGAAGCAATCGCATTGTCTTTCGTGGCGCCGCTGATCGCGCTTTACCTCGCGGCGGTTCTGCTGGGCGAGAAGATCGAGCGCAAGGCGATCATCGCTGCGCTGCTCGGACTGGCCGGAGTGATCGTCATCGTGGGCGGCAAGATCGGGCGCGAACACATGAGCGAGGAAGCGACACTGGGGCTGATCGCGCTGCTGCTGTCCGCCGTGCTCTATGCCTGGAACCTCGTGCTCCAGCGCCAGCAGGCGCTGCTCGCCAGCCCGACCGAAGTCAGCGCCTTCCAGAACGGCGTGGCGGTGGCTGTGCTGCTGGTCGGCGCTCCGCTGATGCTGCAGATGCCGACGAGCGAACGCGTGTGGTTCGACCTTGTCGCGGGCGCGCTGCTGGCAGTGACGGCCGTGATGTTCCTTTCATGGGCATATGCCCGCGCAGAGGCACAGGCGCTGGTGCCGCTCGAATACACAGCCTTCCTGTGGGCTGCGCTACTCGGCTGGCTCTATTTCGGCGAGCAGGTCACGCTGTCCACCATCGCCGGGACAGCATTGATCGTGGTGGGATGCCTGATCGCGACCCGCCGACGCCCGGCGCACGTCGAATCCGCCACCGTCTGAAGCCCTTGCGCATTGCGCTTTGTGCGCGGTTCGGCAGGCTCCCCCCTTGACCTCGCGCGCGCGAGAGCGCAGGTGGCGCGCAAATATCACCTCCAGGCCGATCCGCGCCCTCTCCAATGCGCCGGATTCGCGCCTGCGCTCACGGAAGGACGGAAGAAATCCCATGACCCAGGTCGGCAAGGACACGCTCGGAGCCCGCGCAACGCTCGATGTGAACGGCAAGGAATATGCCTATTATTCCTTTGCCAAGGCGGCTGAGAAGCTGGGCGACGTCAGCCGCCTGCCGATCTCAATGAAGGTACTGCTCGAGAACCTGCTGCGCTTCGAAGACGGCGGCTTCACCGTTTCGACCGACGACATCCAGGCGGTGGTCGACTGGCAGAAGAACCCCGTCACCGGCAGCGAGATCCAGTACCGCCCGGCGCGCGTGCTGCTGCAGGACTTCACCGGCGTACCCTGCGTGGTCGACCTTGCCGCGATGCGCGATGCGATCGCCAAGCTTGGCGGCGATACCGCAAAGATCAACCCGCAGGTTCCGGTCAACCTCGTGATCGACCACTCGGTGATGGTCGACGAATTCGGCCACCCCAAGGCCTTCGAAAAGAACGTAGAGCTCGAGTATCAGCGCAATGCCGAGCGTTACGACTTCCTCAAGTGGGGCTCGAAGAGCTTCCAGAACTTCTCTGCCGTCCCCCCGGGCACCGGGATCTGCCACCAGGTCAACCTCGAGCATATCGCCAAGGGCATCTGGTCGAGCACCGACCAGCACGGCGCGACTGTCGCCTATCCCGACACCTGCGTCGGCACCGACAGCCACACCACCATGATCAACGGCCTGGGCGTGCTTGGCTGGGGCGTCGGCGGGATCGAAGCCGAGGCAGCTATGCTGGGCCAGCCGGTTTCGATGCTGATCCCCGAAGTGGTCGGCTTCAAGCTCACCGGAAAGCTCGCCGAAGGCGTGACCGCGACCGACCTGGTGCTCACTTGCGTGCAGATGTTGCGCGAAGTGGGCGTGGTGGGCCGCTTCGTCGAATTCTACGGCCCGGGCGTGTCGAACCTCAGCCTGGCCGATCGTGCCACCATCGCCAACATGGCGCCCGAATATGGCGCGACCTGCGGCTTCTTCGGCGTTGACGACAAGACGCTCGACTACATGCGCCTGACCGGCCGCGACGAAGCGACGATCGCGCTGGTCGAAGCCTATTCGAAGCAGCAAGGCATGTGGTTCGAGCCGGACAATGTGCCGGTGTTCACCAGCACGCTCGAACTCGACATGTCCGCCGTGGTCCCCTCGCTCGCCGGCCCCAAGCGCCCGCAGGACAAGGTGATCCTTCCGCAGGTGGACGAGTTGTTCAACACCGATCTTTCGAAGGTCTATGGCAAGTCGGCCCCGGCCCGCGTGGCGGTCGATGGCGAAGGCCATGACATCGGCGACGGCGACGTGGTGATCGCCGCGATCACCAGCTGCACCAACACTTCGAACCCAGATGTGCTGATCGCCGCCGGCCTCGTCGCCAAGAAGGCGAACGAGCGCGGCCTCAAGCCCAAGCCGTGGGTGAAGACCTCGCTCGCGCCGGGATCGCAGGTGGTCACCGACTATCTCGTCAAGGCGGGCCTGCAGGACCATCTCGACGCGATCGGCTTCGATCTCGTCGGCTATGGCTGCACCACCTGCATCGGCAACTCGGGCCCGCTCGCCCCGCCGATCAGCAAGGCGATCAACGGCAATAACATCGTGGCCGCCTCGGTGCTCTCGGGCAACCGCAACTTCGAAGGCCGCGTGTCGCCGGACGTGCGCGCGAACTTCCTCGCCTCGCCGCCACTGGTGGTCGCCTATGCGCTCAAGGGCACGGTGACCGAAGACATCACCACCACCCCGATCGGCCAGGACCAGGACGGCAACGACGTGTTCCTGAAGGACATCTGGCCGTCGAACCTCGAAATCGCCGAACTGCGCGCCAGTTCGATCGACCGTGACATGTTCGAGAAGCGCTATGCTGACGTCTACAAGGGCGACGAGCACTGGCAGGCGATCAAGGTCGAGGCTTCGGACACCTATCAGTGGCGTCCGGGCAGCACTTACGTCGCCAACCCGCCCTATTTCGAAGGGATGGGGATGACCCCCGCGCCGGTGACCGACATCACCGATGCGAAGCCGCTCGCGATCCTGGGCGACAGCGTCACCACCGACCACATCAGTCCCGCTGGCTCGATCAAGGAAGACAGCCCCGGCGGCAAGTATTTGCTGGAAAACCAAGTCTCAAAGGCGGACTTCAACTCCTACGGCTCGCGCCGCGGCAACCACGAAGTGATGATGCGCGGCACCTTCGCCAATATCCGCATCAAGAACGAAATGGTCCCCGGCGTCGAAGGCGGCTTCACCACCTACAATGGCGAAACCATGCCGATCTACGACGCGGCGATGAAGCACAAGGCTGACGGAACGCCGCTCGTCGTCATCGGCGGCAAGGAATACGGCACCGGCTCAAGCCGCGACTGGGCCGCCAAGGGCACGATCCTGCTTGGCGTGCGCGCGGTGATCGTCGAAAGCTTCGAACGCATCCACCGTTCGAATCTGGTCGGCATGGGCGTGCTGCCGCTGCAGTTCAAGGCAGGCGACACGCGCGAGACGCTGGGCCTCAAGGGTGACGACACCTTCACGATTCTGGGCCTTGGTTCGCTCGAGCCGCGCCAGGACGTCGAAGTGGAAGTGACCCGCGCCGATGGCAGCAGCTTCAGCTTCACAGCGCAGTGCCGCATCGATACCGCCAACGAGATGGAATACTACCTCAACGGCGGCATCCTGCAGTACGTGCTGCGCAAGCTGGCTTCGGACTGAGCAAACCGGACCCGGTTCTGCAGATAGCGCGCCGGACGCGCTGTAGGAAAGCGGACAAAAAAGAAGGGCGGCATCGCAATGCGGTGCCGCCCTTTGACCAGGTTCTTGACCCGCAACGAAGCAGGAGACTGTCGCTTCCTGCGGGACTTGCCTTTGCCTGCTCCAGGGTCGCAGTAGAGCGGGCCATTCACAAGTGGGTACCGGGCGGCTGCGCCCTAACCCCCCGTCGGAGCTGCAGCCGCCGCGACGATCGGGCCAGGAGCCCTCTCGCTTGCCCATCATCAAACACGCCGGGCCGAGTCGGCTCAATGCGATTAACCATGTTTGAGCGCCCGTCCGACCTGCGGAAGCGCCGATTCCGGCCCATTCCGATGCACCGCGTCCCAATCCGGGACCGGCCCGTGCACAGGCCTTAACGAAAGGCCCTATTTGCCTTCGCCGAACAGCCCGCCCTGCGGCGCCTTGGGAGGGCTCATCTCCAGATGCGCCCAGCCATCATCGTTGAGCACGCGCCCGCGCGCGGTGCGGGCGAGCAGGCCGAGCTGGATCAGATAGGGCTCGATCACTTCCTCGACCGTGTCGCGTGGCTCGGCCAGCCCCGCCGCCAGCGTCTCCACGCCCACCGGCCCGCCCTTGTAGGTGGTGGCGATCATGGTGAGATAGCGCCGGTCCATCGCATCGAGCCCCAGCCGGTCGATCTCGAGCCGGGTCAGTGCATCGTCTGCCAGAGCGCGCGTGACGGTGCCCTGCCCCGCGACATGGGCGAAGTCGCGCACGCGGCGCAGCAAGCGACCCGCGACACGCGGCGTCCCGCGCGAACGGCGGGCGATCTCCCGCGCGCCCTGCGGATCGATCTGCATGCCCAGCAGCCGCGCCCCGCGCGTCACCACCAGGTCAAGCTCGTCATGGGTGTAGAACGTCAGCCGCACCGGAATGCCGAAGCGGTCGCGCAAAGGCGTGGTGAGCAAGCCCTGCCGGGTCGTCGCGCCGATCAGGGTGAAGGGCGGCAGGTCGATCCGCACGCTGCGCGCCGCGGGCCCTTCGCCGATGATGATGTCAAGCGCGCGGTCCTCCATCGCGGGATAGAGGATTTCCTCGACCACCGGATTGAGCCGGTGGATCTCGTCGATGAACAGCACGTCATGCGGTTCGAGATTGGTGAGCAACGCGGCAAGGTCGCCCGCCTTGGCGATCACCGGCCCGCTGGTGGCGCGAAAGCCCACGCCCAGTTCGCGGGCCACGATCTGCGCCAGCGTGGTCTTGCCCAGCCCCGGCGGGCCGAAGAACAGCGTGTGATCCATCGCTTCGCCGCGCGACTTCGCGCTTTCGATGAATACGCGCAGATTGTCCCGCGCCGCCTCCTGCCCGATGAATTCGGCAAGCGATTTCGGACGCAGTGCCGCGTCCGGGTCGTCGGCCTGCCGCTCGGGCGAATGGAGGGGAATGGGATCGGTCATCAGAACGGATTGAGCGTATAGCCCCTCTGCTGGAGCAGCGCATGAGCGGTCATCGCGGAAAGCGCCATTTCGACGCCGGGCATGAGTTCGCTCGCTTTCACGCCCTGCGCCGCGGCGCTTTGCCCGCAGACGATGAACTGGACGCCGTGGTCGAGCATTTCGCGCACCATCGCGGCATTGGGGTTGTCACCCGCCTTGCCATGCGCACTCCAGCCCTCGGCAGAAAGCAGGTCGAGCACCGCCGGGCCATGCACCACCACAGCGACGCGGATATTATCCTCAGGCACGCCCGCCGCTACGTGCATGTTGATGAAGCGAGCCGCGCTCTCAAAGCCGCGGTTGCGCTGCCCTTCCTCGCCGGGCTTGGCGACGTCGAAGGAATGGGCGAACTCGGTATCGGCCGGAACCTGCGCGATCCCCTCGACCGGAGCATGCGGCCCGAAGGTCTTGAACACCGGTCCGGTGGTGAATGCCGACATGTCCTGTGCGGCGGCAGGGGTGGCGAAAGCCAGAATTACCGCCGAGAAACTGATACGCATAATCTTCTCCATCACCCCGCCGCCCTCTTCAGCGCGACGCGGATCAATTCGCCTTCGCTCGCCCCTTCGCCCAACTCGCCGATTGCGCGGGCGACCGCCTGCGTCGCGATCACGGTCTTGAAGCCGAGGTTCTCGAGCGCGCTCACCGCATCGGCGCTGGCGTTACCCGCAGGCGTAACGGCAAGGCCGGAGACCCCCGCGATACCCCCGCCGGGCAATGCGCCCGCCTTGTCCTTCAGCTCGTTGACGATGCGCCCGGCCAGCTTCGGCCCCACGCCCTGCGCGCGCGCGACCATCGCCGCATCGCCGCACCCGCAGGCATCGCGCAACTCGCCCGGCGAAAGCGCCGAGAGGATCGCCAGCCCCACCTTGCTACCCACGCCCTGAACCTGCGTCAAAAGCCGGAACCAGTCGCGCTCGGCCGCGTCTGCAAAGCCCAGCAGGCGCATGTCGTTCTCGCTGACCTGCAAATCGGTATAGACCGTGCAGCCCTCACCCTTCTCGCCCAGCGCGGCAAGCGTCTTGGCCGAACAATGGACCAGATAGCCCACGCCCTGCACGTCGATCACCGCCCAGTCGGTGCCGGTTTCGTCAAGCAGGCCCTTCAGCTTTGCGATCATGTTCTGTTCCTGCATCAGTTGATGCGCGAATGCCAGAGGCACATCGGGGTTATCGTCATTGCAGAGATGCCGGGCGCATCCCGGCGATGCGACACATGCGACACTGTCCAATGAAAGAAAACCGGTCCCTCCGGGCGCCCGAAATCGATAGCAGCGAAGGAGCGGGCAAATTCATCCGCCCGCCATGCCACGAAGCCGCGATGTAGGAAAATCTTCGGGTTCTCGACAGGCAAGGCAATTGCGCTATGGAAGCGGGCATGAGCTGGAACACATTCGGACGCGTGCTGCGCTTCACGACCTGGGGCGAAAGCCACGGCCCCGCGCTGGGCGCGGTGGTTGACGGGTGCCCGCCGCGCATCGCGCTGAGCGAAGCCGACATCCAGCCTTATCTCGATGCGCGCAAGCCCGGGCAAAACCGCTTCACCACGCAGCGACAGGAAGCGGACCTGGTCCGCATCCTTTCGGGCACGTTCGAAGGCCAGACCACCGGCACGCCGATCAGCCTGATGATCGAAAATACCGACCAGCGCAGCAAGGACTATTCGGAAATCGCCAAGGCCTATCGCCCCGGCCATGCCGACTATGCCTATGACGCGAAATACGGCATCCGCGACTATCGCGGGGGCGGGCGCAGCAGCGCGCGCGAAACCGCCGCGCGGGTGGCGGCAGGCGCGGTGGCAAGGCTAGTTATCCCCGAAGTCAAGATCACCGCCTATGTTTGCGAGATCGGTGGCGACGCGATCGACCGCAATGCGATCGATTATGCCGAGATCGGCAACAACCCCTTCTTCTGCCCCGATGCTTCGGCGGCGAAGCGCTGGGAAGAAATGGTCGATACGGCGCGCAAGGCCGGTTCCTCGCTCGGCGCCGTCGTCGAATGCGTGGCCGAAGGCGTGCCCGCAGGATGGGGCGCGCCGGTCTATGCCAAGCTCGACAGCGACCTTGCCTCCGGAATGATGAGCATAAATGCGGTGAAGGGCGTCGAGATCGGTGACGGATTCGAAGCCGCGCGCCTCACCGGCGAACAGAATGCCGACCCGATGCGACCCGCTGAACCCGGGAGCAACGAGGGCAAGCCGCGCTTCACCGCCAATCATGCGGGCGGGATCGCGGGCGGGATCTCGACCGGGCAGCCGGTGGTGTGCCGCGTGGCGTTCAAGCCGACCAGCTCGATCCTTACCCCGGTGGATTCGATCACCGCCGATGGCGAAGCGACGCAAGTGCGCACCAAGGGCCGCCACGACCCCTGCGTGGGCATTCGCGGCACGCCGGTGGTGGAAGCGATGATGGCGCTGGTACTGGCCGATCACAAGCTGCTGCACCGCGCGCAAGTCGGCTGAAGCCGACTTGTTTTTGTTTCGCCCTCAAACGCCGGGCGCGAGCCGTCCGGCTCGCTTGGCTTTCGCGGCATAAGCCGCGGCGCGCAGTCGCGCTTGCGACGCCTTGCGGCGTCGGTTAGGCGCCTTCCCGCTCGGGCGCGCAGCTACCGCCTGATTTGCCGATTGACGATTGATCGACTGGATCACTCAATCGCGACTTATTGATTTATTCGTTCAAACTCATCGGATGATCTCGTTTAGCCTGGATCAATGCACTGGCTATGAGCGTTGGGTAATCGAAAGGTGCGCGCCGAGTCGCGCGCCTTGATGCTGCTTTAACCCCCGCGAGGAGACAAGATCATGGACGCAAAGACCGGAGACATCAGCGGCTGCCCGTTCCACGGCAATGGCGACAGCCGTTCGCTGTTCGGCCGCACCAACAAGGATTGGTGGCCCGACGCGCTGCAGCTCGACATCCTGACCCAGGACGGCAAGTCGGCCGACCCGATGGGCGAAGACTTCGACTATTGCGAAGCTTTCAACGCGCTCGACTACAATGCGCTCAAGGCTGACCTCACCGCGCTGATGACCGACAGCCAGGAATGGTGGCCGGCCGACTATGGCCACTACGGCCCCTTCTTCATCCGCATGGCGTGGCACGCAGCCGGCACCTATCGCACCGGCGACGGTCGCGGCGGCGCGGGCAGCGGCCAGCAGCGTTTTGCTCCGCTCAACAGTTGGCCCGATAACGGCAACCTCGACAAGGCGCGCCGCCTGCTGTGGCCGATCAAGCGCAAGTACGGCAAGCACATCAGCTGGGCCGACCTTTTCATCCTGGCCGGCAATGTCGCGATCGAATCGATGGGCGGCCCGGTGTTCGGCTTCGGCGGCGGCCGCAAGGACGTGTTCGAACCCGAAACCGTCTATTGGGGCACGGAAGACCTGTGGGTCGACCAGGGCGCCGAAACCCGCATCATCCCGGACAAGAACAAGGATCTCGAAAACCCGCTGGCTGCGATCCAGATGGGCCTGATCTACGTCAACCCGGAAGGCCCGGGCGGCAATCCCGATCCGCTGCTGGCCGCGCGCGACATGCGCGTGACCTTCGCCCGCATGGCAATGAATGACGAGGAAACCGTTGCCCTTACCGCCGGCGGCCACGCCTTCGGCAAGGCGCATGGCGCCAAGCCGTCGGACACGTTCAGCGGCAATCCGGAAAGCGAAGCGCTGGCGCTGCAGGGCTTTGGCTGGCTGACCGACCCGGCTGAAATCGCCAAGGGCAACATCACCACGTCGGGCATCGAAGGCGCCTGGACGCCCAACCCCACCAAGTGGGGCGGCGACTATTTCCGCCTGCTGTTCAAGTATGACTATGAACTGGTGCATTCGCCCGCCGGCGCGCAGCAGTGGCAGCCGATCAATCCGGACCCCGCGGACATGGCGCCCGACGCGCGCGATCCTTCGAAGAAGGTCCCGACCATGATGACCACCGCCGACATGGCGCTGAAGATGGATCCGGAATACCGCAAGATTTCGGAACGCTTCCGCGACGACCAAGCGGCGCTCGACGATGCCTTCGCTCGCGCATGGTTCAAGCTGTGCCACCGCGACATGGGCCCCAAGGCCCGCTACATGGGCCCCGAAGTCCCGGTAGAAGACCTGATTTGGCAGGATCCGGTTCCCGCCGGCACCACCCCTTCGGCAAGCGCCGTGGCGGACTTCAAGGCGAAGATCCTCGCCAGCGGCCTTTCGGTGAGCGAACTGGTCAAGGCGGCCTGGGCTTCGGCCTCCACCTACCGCAATTCGGACCATCGCGGCGGCGCCAATGGCGCGCGTGTGCGGCTGGCTCCGCAGAGCGGCTGGAAGGCCAACGATCCGGACGAACTGGCCAAGGTCCTGGCCAAGATCGACGAGCTGCGCGGTGACCTCTCGATGGCCGACGCCATCGTGCTCGCGGGCACGGCTGCGGTCGAAAAGGCGGCCAAGGACGGCGGCTTCGACATCTCGGTCGACATCACCACCGGCCGTGGCGACGCCACCCAGGAGCAGACCGACGCCGACAGCTTCGACGCGCTCGAGCCCTTCGCCGACGGTTTCCGCAACTACCTCAAGACCAAGGCGATCGTGAAGACCGAGGACATGCTGGTCGACCGCGCCCAGCTGCTCGGCCTTTCGATCCCCGAAATGACCGTGCTGGTCGGCGGCCTCCGCGCACTCGGCGCGGTCAGCGGCAACACCGGGCGCGGCGTGCTGACCGACCGTCCGGGCACGCTGTCGAACGACTTCTTCGTCAACCTGCTCGACATGGCCACCGCATGGTCGCCGGTCGAAGGCAGCGGCGATGAGGAATTCGTGGGCAAGTGCCGCAAGACCGGAGCCGAAAAGTGGCGCGCGACCCGTGCCGACCTCGTGTTCGGTTCGAACTCGCAGCTGCGCGCCCAGGCCGAAGTCTATGCCGAATGCGGCAATGAAGCGAAGTTCGCCGCCGATTTCGCCAAGGCATGGGCCAAGGTGATGGACGCGGACCGTTTCGACCTGACCTGCGCCAAGTACCACGGCTGATGCCGTGAGCGCCTAGCCCGGAAGGCATAGTCTTCCAGGGTCGCAAGGGACCCCGGTGTACCAGTACAGGGCACCGGGGTTTCTTTTGTCCGCCATCGCGATAGACGCTCCGTTTTCCGGCAGGCGGATGCCGGGCAAATGGGGGTCGCATGAAAGCCGGAATTATCGCTTTGGCAGCAGTAGTTGTTCCAGGCCTGATGGCATTCACGCCTGCCCCCGCCGCTGCGCAAGAGGACGGCACGAGTTTAGACGTGCGCGAATTCACATGCCCGCTGGGCGGTGCAAGTTTCAATCAAGACGTCGGCTACTACGCCTTCCCATTGCTGACGATGCCCGACGGCAGCTGGCTGGGCGATTACGAGACCGGAGTGCAAATCCCGGTCTGCCCGAACAATGGGCTGGTGCTCTTGCCAGATTTGACGCCCGCTGAGGACGAGGATGCCGATGGCAATCAGCCGATGCGCTATCTCGCCTATTCCGCCCCGGAATTGGCGGCGCTTCCGGCGCTAATTGCCGATCCTGAATATCACGCGCTCAAAAGCGATGGCGGTTACGCGCAGGCGTGGTGGATCGCCGACAAGCTTGGCCATTCGCCCCTCAGCCGCTTCATGCTGCTGCAGCGTTCGACCTGGGCGACCCGCGATCCCGCCTTGCGCAAGAAGCTGGTAGCCCGCTTTGCCGATCATGCACCGGCGCTGGTCGCGCAGTTTCCGCAGGAGGATATGCGCAAGCATTATTCGCAGCTGCTGATCGTCAATGCGCTGCGCGAATTGGGCCGGTTCGACGAGGCGCTGGTGTATCTCGATGCAATAGATTTCGAAGCAGCCGCCTACGAACCGATTGGATCGATCCTTTTGTATGGCGAGAAACTTCGCCTTGCCATCGCCCAGCGTGACGATGGCCGCTTCGCCGCCGAAACCCTTCCCGGCCGGATGGTCGGCGAAATCTGCGGCGGCGGGATGGCGGTCGTCTATGGCCCGACGAGCCCTGCAACCAAGGCCTCGTGCAAGATCAGGCGCGATCGCGAGGAGCAAGAGGAGCGAGACCGGAAAGCGGCCTATGAATTGCGCGATGACATCCCGGCGCTGACCCGCAAATGCGCCGATGTGCCGCCACCACAGCGCGGTGGCGCTCTCATTCTGGCCTGCGACCTGCTGCAAGACGATCTGGAGAGGATTGCCGCGAATGAATTGACGAAAGATGGCCGGGCGCTGGCGGCAAAATGCGATGCAAGCGATGAGGAGAGCCGCGATGAGGCCATGCGGCAAGCCTGCTTCAACTATGCTTCAGCCATAAAACGCGCGCTGGGCGAGCAGCTTCCGGACGATCCCGAAGCCTTCGCATTGTTCTGCGGCGAAGAGGCAACGGGCGGCGGGGCCGACGAGGACTTTTGGCTGCCTTCCGCCTGTGTCCGTGCGGAAATTTCGCTCGAGCACCGGAAGGTGGAGCGCTTGCTGGCCGATCCTGCCACGCTAGCCGGGCTTTGCGCGCGGGAGGAAGAAGTATCCAAGAATGATGTGCGCCTTGATGCAATCCTGAGTCGTACGTGCCTTTCCTATGAACTGGATCAGGAACGCGCCGCTATTGCCAACCTCGCCAGCGATGTTGCAGCATTCGACTGCGCTTGCGGGAAGTTCCGCAAGACCAACAGCGCCGGAAACGAAGTCTATGGACTGTCCGAAGCGCAAACGGAGTGCCGCAATGCATGGCGCCTGCGCGAGAACGACAAGGCCCGTGCCGCCGCCGAGGCCAAGGGGCTCAAATGCTTCAATGATGCAAGCTATAGCCCCGACCGCCCCCGCTGCGTCAGCCCGGAGAAATACGCGCTGGAAATGGCGCCAGCCGTTGACGATGGACCTGACCCCTTCGACCTTTCCTATTTCAATGAAGGCTCAAGCCTGATGGAGGTGGCCCATCTGCGCGCCGCCGCCATTATTGCAGAGGCCAAGCGGATCGGGCGCAGGCCTGACGAGCTCTAGCGCAAGCGCAGCTTAGGCGGCTTGGCGCGCGAATTTCCGGCGGCTAAACACGCCTCATGGACCAGCCCATGCCCTCGATCGCCCGCGCCTGTGCCGGTGCCATCGCCTTGCTCGCCCTCTGCGCGATTGCGCTGCAGACGACCATCAATCTCGAACAGGACGGTTTGCCGCTTGCGGCCTTCGCGCTGCTGCTGCGTTACTTCACGATCTGGAGCAACCTGGCCGCCGGGCTGATCCTGCTGGGGGTCGCGCTGGGCGGCCAGCCGGGCGAGCGGGTGCTGTTCGCGCTCGCGACCGCGCTTTCGGTGGTGGCGCTCGTCTATCACGCGCTGCTGGCGGCTGACCATCATCCGGTCGGGCTCGACTGGTGGACCAACCTCGCCTTCCACACGATCATCCCGGCAGCCGCGATCGCATGGTGGATCGCCTGGTCGGACCGGGCGCATCTGACCTGGCGCTCGCTTGCGCTCGTTACCCCGGTGCCGGTTGGCTACACCGCCTTCGCGCTGGTCTATGGCGCGGCGAGCGGCTTCTACCCTTATTTCTTCCTCGACCTGCCTGCGCTCGGCTGGACCCAGCTGCTGATCAATCTGGTGGGGCTTGGCCTGTTCTTCATGGCCATGGGCGCGCTGCTGCTGGGCCTGCGCCGGCTTACGCCAGCCGCGCGCGCTTGAGCACGAGGTAAAGCGCGCCTTCGCCGCCGTGGCGGATATGCGCCTTGCGCACGGCAGAGATCGCTTGCGAATGGCGGCTGGAAGCCAGCCAGTCGAGCAGCTTGGCCCGGATCGCGCCGCGCCGCTCGGCCCGGTCCGCCGGATCGACCGGACGAGGGCGTCCGGCAATCAGCAGCACCACCCGCGCCTCCATCGCGCGCGCCTGGTCCAGCCCGTGCATCAACCGGTCATAGGCGGTGTCGAGCGTGTAGCCGTGAAGGTCGAGCGTATAGTCGGGCTGGATCGTGCCCGCCTTGAACTTGCGGTCCCAATGCGAATCCAGCCCCGGCTGGGGCGGCGGCGGAGTGCGCGCGGCGACATGTGGCTTGGCGGCAGGCATCACCGGCTTTGCCACCGGGCGGACGAGCTTGGGTTCGGCATGCTGTTCGGCATGCGCGGGCTTTGCCAGCTTGGGCGGCTTGCGCCCCGGCAGCGGCGTGACGGTCGAGGCCAGCCGCGTCCATGCTTCGGCTTCCTCTGCGCTGAGGCCGCGCGGAACGCTCATCGCTGGCCAGTGAGGCGCGCTGCGGCCCCTTTCGGCAGGAACACCAGCGCCGAGCCACGCGAGCTCATCCCGCCTGCGATATGCTGTGCATCCTCGCCCGCGCCCCAGAATGTGTCGAACCGGTTGGCGCCCTTGATCGCGCCGCCGGTATCCTGCGCGATCCACAGCCCGTCCGCCTCGTCGCGCTCCATGTCGAGCCACACCGGCGCGCCCAGCGGTACGAAGCGCGGATCGGCCGCGACCGAGCTTTCGCGCCGCACCGGCACGCCCAGCGCGCCGAGCGGGCCATCGCCCTTGAGCTCGCGGAAGAAGATCCAGCTGGGGTTCATGCGCATCACCTCGCGCCCCTCTTCAGGATGGTCGCGCAGCCATGCGACGATGCCCTGCATCGAAGTGGGATATTGCCCGGGCTCGTTGCCGAGATGCCCCTGTTCGCGCAGCACACGGCCGATTGCGACATAGCCATGGCCGTTCTGCCCGGCATAGCCGATGCGGATCACTTCGCCATCGGGCGTGTGCAAGCGGCCCGAACCCTGGATCTGCAGAAAGAAGAATTCGACCGGATCGGCCGCCCAGGCGATCTCGAGCCCGCGCCCCGCGAGCGCGCCCTCCTCGATCTCCGCTCTGGTGTAATAGGGCACATGCGCGCCATCGGCGTCGGTCCGGCCCAGCGGCGGGCGCCCGGTTCGCGCATCTTCCGGCGTTTCCGCAGGCCAAGCCCGCACGAGATCGTCAGGCACGGCATAGACCGGCACTTCGCAGCCCGGCTGGCGGGTGCGGCATCCCGCGATTTCGGGCTCGAAATAGCCCGTCGCAAAGGCACTGCCTTCGCCCACGCGCACCGCTTCGAATTGCTGCTCGAAGAATTCGCGCGCCTGCCCCGCATCCCAACCGGAAGCGGCGTCGCAGGCAGGGCGCCAGTCATCGCGCTGGGTCAGCCCGCTTTCATCCTCGCGCGCAAGCAATTTGGGACAGGATTCGACGAAACCGGTGAGCGCGCTGCGCGCGTCTTCATGCGCCAACCCAAGCTCGGCCAGTGCGGGCCCGGGGGAAACGCCCGCCATCACCGCGCTGGTGACTTCGGGCGGGATAGTGGGGGGAGCGGGTGGCGGCACCATCGGCACGCATCCGGCCAGCGCAAGCAAGCCCAAAGCCACCGGCGCGGAGCAGTGTCTGCGCCGGATCATGCCCATTCTCCTGCTGGTGGGGTGCGGAAGGCGATCAGCCTTCGTCGGTCTCGTCGAGCAGCCAGTCGGGCCGCGGCGAACCGACATCGCGCGAGAAGGTCCAGATGTCGCGGCTTTCGATCGCATCGTCGAGCGAACCGGCAATCACATTGCCGTCGCTGTCGCGGGTGACCGCTGCGATGTCGGAAATGAAGAGCACCGCAACGCGCGCCATGCGCCCGTCGAGCACTGCCGAATGGATGCGGGTTTCCTCGATCCGGATCAGCTTGTTGTCGAGCGTCTGCCCGGCCTGCTCGCGCGCATCGATGGCTCCGGAGAAGCTGGCGTAAACGTCAGCGTCGCACAATTCCTTCAGCGTCTCGCGGTCGCCCTTCCAGAAGGCTTCGAGGACCATTTCATAGGCGCCCTTGGCGCCTTCGAGGAAGCCGATGATATCAAACCGCGGATCGGCCGCAGCAATCTCGCGCACGCCACGTTCCACCGCGGGCATCAGCCCGTCGAAACGCTGGGGCGCGCGCGCCTGGATCGCAGCCGCAGCCTTGGGAGTCGCAAGCGGGCCGCGCTCATCGTCATTCGCGTCGAAGCGATGCGGAATCGCCTCTTCCTCATGCTCGGCGCGCTGGCCCAGCACGGAATAGAGCCGCAGGCCAAGGAAGGCCGCAATCATGGCGAGAATGACAATTTCGACAATCACTTGATCTATCCAGCCTAGCTGCGGGGATCAGGCACCCCGCCTTCTACATGCCCCCAGACGACGTAAATAGGTCTTTCAGGGCCGAACCACAACGCCGGATGGCCTGTTCGGGTTCCTTTTTTCTGCGCGCATGGCTTTGCAGCATCGGTTGCGAGCGGGCGGCATGAGTGCTAGTCGGCGCGCCAAGCCGCTCATGGGCGGCATACACACCGCAATTCCTGAAATCCAAGACGCGAAAGTAACAAGACCATGGCCGAAGAAGGCGACGTCCTGACCAATCTCAACACCAATACCCCTGTTGGCAATGGCGAGGACACGCTGCCGACCGCCGGGATCATCACGCAATATGTGAAGGACCTTTCGGTCGAGAATCCCAACGCGCCCGCTGTGTACCAGTGGAAGGAACAGCCGCAGATCGACCTGCAGTTCAACATCGGCGCGAACAAGGTCAGCGACGAAGTGACCGAAGTCGAGCTGAAGGTGAACGTCACCGCCAAGAGCTCGCAAGGCAATGCCTATCTGATCGAGCTGGTCTATTGCGGGCTGATCGGCCTGCGCAACCTGCCCGAAGACCAGGCGCATGCCTTCCTCTTCGCCGAAGCGCCGCGCCTGCTGTTCCCCTTTGCTCGCGCGGTCGTGGCCGACGCCACCCGCGAGGCCGGGTTCCAGCCGCTGATGATCGACCCGATCGACTTCAACGGGCTCTACATCCAGCAGCTTCAGGCCAAGCGCGAGCAGGAAGCCGCCGCTGCGGCAACGCCCGCTGGCGAGGCCTGAGCGAGACCCAATGACCGGGAGGCTCTGACTTGAGCCTGCTCAAGAACGTCGGGACGATCGGCGGGCTGACCGCCGTGAGCCGCGTGTTCGGTTTCCTGCGCGACATCATGCTGGCCCGCGTCCTTGGCGCGGGCGGCGTGGCCGACGCGTGGCAGCTCGCCTTCCAGCTCCCCAACCTGTTCCGCAGGCTGTTTGCCGAAGGCGCTTTCGCAAGCGCCTTCGTGCCGCTGTTCAATCGCCACATGACCGAAGGCGAGAGCGAGGCACGGCGCTTCGCCAGCGAAGTGCTGGCGGTGCTGCTGCCGATCCTCGTGGTGTTTGGCGCAGTGATGATGCTGGCGATGCCATGGGTGCTGTGGCTGTTCGCCAATGCCGAATTGCGCGCCGATGCCGAGCATTACGCGCTGGCCGTGACTATGGGGCAAATCGCCTTCCCCTATTTGCTGTTCATGAGCCTCGCCACGCTCACCGCGGCGGTGCTCAATTCGCTGTCGCGTTTCGCTGCTGCCGCAGCCGCGCCGATCCTGCTCAATATCTGCCTGCTGGTGGCGCTGTTCTGGGGCGCGCTGCAACCGGGCGGCGAAGCGACCCGTCAATCGACGGGCATGTTCCTTGCGATCGCGGTGTCGGTCAGCGGACTGCTGCAATTGCTGTGGCTGCGCCACTGGATGCGCAAGGCCGGGTTCTCGATCCCCTTTGCCCGCCCGCGGCTCACCGCGCGGGTCAAGGAAATGGGCGTGCTGATCGTGCCCGCCGTATTCGGCGCGGGCGTCTACCAGATCAGTCGCTTCATCGACCTCGCCTTCATCCGCGTCCTGCCCGACGGCAGCCTGACCTATATGGCGATGGCCGACCGCTGGAACCAGCTGCCGCTGGGCATCATCGGCATCGCACTGGGCACCGCGATCCTGCCCGCACTGAGCCGCTTTATCGCGCGCGAAGAAGGCGACGAGGCGCAGCGGCTGCAATCGAACGTAATCGAGCTGTCCATGCTGCTGACCGTACCTGCGGCAGTGGCGCTGTTCGTAACGGGCAGCGCCTTTGTGCGCGTGTTCATGCAGGCGGGTGCATTCACCGCCGAAGACGCGGCTGTCACCGGATCGCTGGTATCCGGGCTCGTCATCGGCCTGCCCGCTTATGTGCTGGTCAAGGTGCTGACCCCCAATTTCTTCGCGCGCAAGGACACGCGCACGCCGGTGATCACCGCCGCGCTCAGCCTGGTGGTGACGGTTGCGCTCAACCTCTATCTGGTCCCGCGCATCGGCGTGATGTCGCTGGCGGTGGCGGGCGCGATTGGCGCGTGGGTCAACACAGCATTGCTTTATGGCATATTGGTGCGGCGCGGTTTCTTCACGCTCACCGGCCGCGTGGTTGGACGGCTTGCCCGCATCGTGCTTGCCGCCGTGCCGATGGGCGCGGCGCTGTGGGCGGCGATGATCTATTGCGACGCCTATTTCACCGGCACCACGGCCGAGCGGATGGGATCGATCCTTGCGCTGATCGCGATCGGGCTGGTGAGCTATGCAGTCGCAGCCGCAGTGCTGGGGGTGCTCGACAAGTCCATGGTCCAGCGCCTAATGCGCCGCCAGGCATAAACCCATTAGAGATTCTTTCATGCGCGTCGTTTCCGGTATCCAGCCCACGGGCAATCTCCACCTCGGCAATTACCTGGGGGCGATCCGCAATTGGGTGCGGATGCAGGACGAGATGGAGGAGGGCAATCGCGCTCAAGCAGCCGAAGGCGGTAGCGCAGACAGGAACGACTGCCTGTTCTTTCTCGCCGATCTTCACGCCATTTCGCAGCCGCATAATCCGGCCGAGCTGGCTTCCGCCACGCTGGAGATGACTGCGGCGCTGGTCGCTTGCGGGATCGACCCAAATCGTTCGATCCTGTTCAACCAGGCGCAAGTGCCCGCGCATGCCGAACTACAATGGTTGCTCAACGGCACGGCGCGAATGGGCTGGCTCAACCGCATGACGCAGTGGAAGGACAAGGCCGGCAAGAACCGCGAAGGGCAGAGCGTTGCGCTGTTCACCTATCCGGTGCTGCAGGCGGCGGACGTGCTGCTCTACCAGGCGACGCATGTGCCGGTCGGCGAAGACCAGAAGCAGCATCTCGAGCTGGCGCGCGACATCGCGCAGAAATTCAACAACGACTTCTGCAGCGAAGATGCGCCGGTGTTCACTCTGCCCGAGCCGATCGTGCCGCCCGAAGCCGCGCGGATCATGTCGCTGCGCGACGGCAGCGCCAAGATGAGCAAGTCCGATCCTTCGGACATGAGCCGCATCAATCTGTCCGACGATGCCGACGAGATCATGAAGAAGGTCAAGAAGGCCAAGACCGATCCCGAACCGCTGCCGAGCGAAGCGGCGGGGCTCGAAGGGCGGCCCGAAGCGCTCAATCTGGTCGGGATCTATTGCGCGCTGACCGGCAAGACCACCGACGACGTGCTCGGCGAATTCGGCGGACAGGGCTTCGGCGTGTTCAAGCCTGCGCTGGGCGAAGTCCTGGTCGAGACGGTTTCGCCGATCACCGCACGCTTCCGCGAGCTCAAGGCGGACCGCGAAGCGCTCGACACCATATTGGCGCGCGGCGCCGCACGGGCGCGCGAACTGGGCCTGCCCACGCTGGGCAAAGCCTACAAGGCGCTGGGGCTGGTGCGCGGGTAAGCTACGCTTTTTGCGGCACTTGCCGCACGCGCGCATTCAATCCCTATTCAGCACTTCGGCTTTACAAGCGGTGCCATGAGTGACAGCCTGCCGGTGTTCGG
Source organism: Altererythrobacter litoralis (assembly GCF_036324225.1). Classification (NCBI taxonomy): domain Bacteria; kingdom Pseudomonadati; phylum Pseudomonadota; class Alphaproteobacteria; order Sphingomonadales; family Erythrobacteraceae; genus Altererythrobacter; species Altererythrobacter litoralis. Next base: position 60,272 of record NZ_JAZDQV010000009.1, on the reverse strand, counting down.
TGGGTTCACTGCGCGCCTTGCCGCGCGAAAAAGGACGAAAGTGGTATCATGACGATGAGAGAGCCGCTCCGCGCCCGCAACCTCAAGCTGGCTTGTGTGCCGCTGCTGCTGGCGGGCCTCGCCGCCTGCGCTTCGCCGGGCTTCAAGGCCGACGTGTCGCGCTTCCAGGCGCAGCTTCCCGACCCGGCGGGCGAAAGCTTTGCCGTGGTGGCGGACGATCCGGCGCTGGCGGGCGGGCTCGAATTCGCGCGCTATGCCGATCTGGTCGAAGCGCAGATGGAACGGCTCGGCTACAAGCAGGCCGATGCCGGACAAGCGAGCCTGCTGGTGCGGTTCGACTATGGCGTCGACAATGGCCGCGAGAAAGTGCGCACCACCGACACCGGCTTCTACGATCCGTTCTGGGATCCGTGGTATCGCGGCTCTTACCGCAGCCGTTTCTACCGCCCGCGCAGCGCCTGGGGCTATGGCTTCTACGATCCGTGGTTCGGCGGCCCCGAAGTGCGCAGCTACACCGTCTACACCAGCGGGATCGAAGTGAAGATCGACCGCGCGGGCACTGGCGAGCGGCTGTTCGAAGGCAAAGCGCAAGCCGTCTCCACCTCCAACCGCCTGCAATATCTCGTGCCCAACCTCGTCGAAGCGATGTTCGTCGACTTCCCCGGCAATTCGGGCGAGACGCTGCGCATCACGATCCGGCCCGAAGAGACCAAGGTCCGCAAGATCGAAAACTGATACGGCGCACAGCCAATTTCCGCATCGCGGATATGAATAGGGCGGCACCGCAAGGCGCCGCCATTTCTCGTTGCTGCGACGGATTGCGCGGCTAGAGCTTCTCGTGCCCGCCGGTCGAACCGAACCCGCCCGCACCGCGCGCAGTCTCGTCGAGTTCGTCGACTTCGTTCCATTCGGCCTGCGTCACCGGCGCGAGCACCAGCTGCGCCACGCGGTCGCCCCGCGCGATCGCGAAGGGTTCTGCGCCATGGTTGATCAGTATCACCTTCAGCTCGCCGCGATAGTCGCTGTCGATCGTGCCCGGCGTGTTGGGAACGGTGATGCCGTGCTTCAGCGCGAGGCCCGAACGCGGGCGAACCTGGATCTCGTATCCGTGCGGGATCGCCAGCGCGAGGCCGGTCGCCACCGCATGGCGCGCACCTGGCGCGATTGAGACGGTCTCGGCTGAAACCACGTCCATCCCGGCAGCACCGCTGGTGGCGTAATGTGGCAAATCCAACCCGACACCGTTTGGCAGGCGCTTGACCCGCACGCCCACCTTGTCACCCATCGGCTTGCTTCGCCTTCAATGCATCCGCCATCCGCTGGACCAGCGCCATCGCCACTTCCAGCTTGGGCATTTCCTCAAGGCTTTCGACGCCTTCGTCGCTGACGATGTGCACGCGGTTGGTGTCGCCGCCCATCACATTGCCCGACACGTCATTGGCGACGATCCAGTCGGCCGCCTTGCGCTTGCGCTTCTTCTTGGCGTTCTCGATCACGTCCTCGGTCTCGGCGGCGAAACCGACCACCAGCGACGGGCGATCGGACGCTGCGGCGACATTGGTGAGGATGTCCGGATTCTCGGTCAGCACCAGCGCCGGCGGGGCCGAGCCGCGCTTCTTCATCTTCTCGGTCTTATATTCCTTCGGGCGCCAATCCGCGACCGCAGCAACCATCACCGCGATATCGGCAGGCAGCCCCTTCTTCACGGCGTCGTTCATCTGCTGCGCGCTTTCGACGTCGATCCGTTTGACCCCCTCGGGCGTCTTGAGCGAGACCGGGCCAGACACCAGCGTGACCTTGGCCCCCAACGCGGCGGCGGCGGCAGCGATGGCGAAGCCCTGCTTGCCCGAGGAACGGTTGGCGATGTAGCGCACCGGGTCGATCGCTTCCCAGGTCGGCCCGGCAGTGACCAGCACATGCTTGCCCTTGAGCGGGCGATGGCCGCGCTCGACCTCGAACGCCACGCCAGCCAGCGCATCTTCCTCATCTGCAACCACGTCCTGCGGCTCGATCGCAGCTTCGCTCTCTTCGCCTTCGAAAGGCTCGGGCTCGGCATCGCCCGCACCTGTCTTGACGGTGTGGTTGATCGCTTCGGGATCGGTCGGCGGAGCGGAGCTCGCCGTGCCCTTCTTGGCCAGGATCGGCCCTTCTGCGGCGGGAGCAACCTCTTCGGCTTCCTCGCCCGCTTCGGGCGCTTCCTCGGTCTCTGCAGCGAGCTGCGCCGCTTCTTCCTCTTCAAGGAATTCGGCTTCGATCTCTTCGGCGGAGCGCTTGGGGGTGGAGCGCGGGATGATCGAAGCGAGCAAACCGCCTAGTCCGCCGCCCTTGGGCGCGACTTCGGGTTCGAGCGCCTCGTCGGACACCTCGCCCTCTTCCTCTTCTTCCGGTTCCGCAGCGGGAAGCCGGGCAGGTTTCGGTTCGGGCAATTCGACTTCGATGCCGAAATGGCCGGCGATTTCCGCCCAGATCACTTCGGGTTCTGGCAAGCGGCCATAGCCGAACTCGCCGCAGGCCATCGCCCCTTCGTCGGGATCGAGCACCTTGACGCCCGCCTGCCGCAGCCAGGCGAGGTTGCGCTGGGTCGCATCATGTTCCCACATGCGCACGTTCATCGCGGGGACCGCCATCACCGGCTTGTCGGTGGCGAGGATCAGCGTGGTCGCCAGATCGTCCGCGATCCCGGCCGCCATCTTCGCCATCAAATCCGCTGTTGCCGGGCACACCACAACCAGGTCTGCCTCGCGGCTCAGCTGGATATGCCCCATCTCGGCTTCGTTCTTCAGGTCCCACAGCGTGGTGTGGACCTGGTTCTCGCTCAATGCGGCGAGCGCCATCGGCGTGACGAACTGCTGCCCGCCCGCGGTCAGCACGCAAGTGACATCGCCCCCGCCCTTGCGGATCAGGCGGACCAGCTCGCACGATTTGTAAGCGGCGATACCGCCACCCACCACGAGCAGAATTTTCGGCCCTGCGCCGCTCACGAGCAAAATCCCGTGTCAGCGCGCTGCGACACACACATGATTGCGAAAAGCTCCCCTGGTTTGAACCGCCTTACCGAAGCCTAGCCGCATAGCCAGCCCCAGCCAACCCTGCGTTATAGTGGTTAAGTTTTACCTAGCGCTTTCCTAACATGCGGCTAACAATGGCAGGAAGATTTTGGGGGAGCCACAGATGATCCTGATGCTGCGCGCGCTGCTTTTCGTGGGCGGATTGTTCTTCGTGCTGATGGGAATCGGTTTCCTGCTCGATCCGGTGGGCGCGGGTGCCGATTTCGGGATCAGCCCGCAAGGTACGTTAGGCATGGCCTCGATCCGCGCCGACATGACCGCATTCTTCATCGTCGCGGGCGGATGCCTCGTATGGGGCGCCTATGCGCGAAAGGGCGATCCGCTGCTGGTTTCGGCCGCGCTGATGGGCATCGCGCTGGTGGGCCGCTTCGTGACATTGGCGATCGACGGGCCGCACGACATGTTCTGGCAACCGATGGTGGTCGAGGCCGTGACAGCGATCGTGGCGCTGATCTGCAGCCGTGTGCTGCCGCACCACGCTTTCGATGGCGAAGACTGAGCGGGTCAGCCGATCCAGCCTAGCGCCAAGGCTCCATATAGCCCTGCCGCGCCAATAGCGGCCGCCAGCACATAACCGATCCATCCGCGGTCCTTGCGCGCGCGGCTTTCCCACATCAACTCGATCTCGGGCAGCGGCGGCGGCTCGGGCGCGCCGCCCTTGGCCGGGAACTGGTCTTCCACCCGCCGCAGCAAATCGGGCAGGCGCAGCAGCGTAGAGAAATTCTCCCTGATCGCATCGGCCAGCGCGGCCTCAGGGCCGAGCTCGTCGCGCACCCAGCCGCGCACATAGGGGGCTGAAGTGTCCCACATGTTGATCTGCGGGTTGAGTTGGGTGGCGATGCCTTCGACCATCACCATGGTCTTTTGGAGCAGCAGCAAATGCGGCTGGGTCTGCATGTCGAAATCGCGGGTGATCGCGAACAGACCGTCCAGCATCTGGCCGACGCTGAGCTCGCTCACCGGCTTGCCGCGCATCGGCTCACCCACGGCGCGCAGCGCAGTCGCGAATTCGTCGACCGAGTGATAGCTCGGGACATATTTCGCTTCGAAATGTATTTCGGCCACTCGGCGGTAATTGCCGGTGGTGAGGCCATAGAGGATTTCGGCCAGCCACACGCGGGCCCGCCGGTCGATCCGCCCCATGATCCCGAAATCGATCGCCACGATCGTGCCGTCGTCCTCGACGAACAGATTGCCCTGGTGCATGTCGGCATGGAAATAGCCGCCGCTGATCGCCTGAGTCAGGAATGCCAGCACCAGCCGGTTGGCCAGCGCGGGCAGATCGTGCCCCTTTGCCCTGAGCTCTTCGACCTTGCTAATCTTGATGCCGTCGACCCATTCGATCGTCATCACCCGGCCATTGGTGCGGTCCCAATCGACCGCAGGCACGCGATAGCCGGCAAATCCCTTCATCGAATCGGCGAGTTCGGAAGCGGAAGCCGCCTCGCGCCGCAAATCGAGCTCGCGATTGGTCCAGCGCTTGAAATTGGCGATGGTCAGCTGCGGGCGCAGCCGCCGCGCTTCGTCGCTGCCGAGCGCCTCGAGATGCACCGCCGCCCATTCATAGGTATTAATGTCGCGGGCAAAGCGTTCGCGGATGCCCGGGCGCAGCACCTTCACCGCAACCTGCCGCCCGTCGCTCGTCACCGCGCGATGGACCTGCGCGATCGAGGCCGCGCCAACCGGTACGGGGTCGATATGCTGGAACAGTTCGCTCAGCGGCTTGTCGAAAGTAGCCGCAATCGATGCTTCGATCTCGCTGAACGGAACCGGTGGCAGGCTGTCCTGCAAGGTCAGGAGGTTGTTCGCAGCTTCCTCGCCGACCAGGTCGGGCCGGGTCGCCAGCGTCTGCCCCAGCTTGATTGCGGCGGGGCCGATATCCTTGAACGCCCCGGCATAATCAGGGATCTCGGGCTGGAACGTGCCGAAGCGAGCGATCCGGGCGAGGCGCTTTACTGCGACCGGCGTGTTTGGATCGCGCTCGATCCCGCGCAGCGCACCGTGCCGCGCCAGCGTGCGGCCCCACTTCAGGAGCCGGAAGATATGCGTGGCCGGACGTGGCATCAGCTTTGCTCGCCTGACGGCTCGAACGGTGCCAGCCCGCTCCCCCGCCCAGCCACCCGACAGGGTGAGACTCTGGGTGGCTGGGCGGGGGAGCAGGCCGGTGCCGAACGCAGCAAGGACACTAAATCTTCCACCCCGAATGGATGTTCACTGCGCCGCCCAGGATCTTTTCGACACGCGTGTTCACAAACCCCGCGCCCCTGATCATCCGTTCGAATTCATGTGCCAGCGGGAACCGGCGGATCGATTCGGCAAGGTAGCGATAGCTCTCTTCGTCATCGGCAATCGCCTTGCCCAGCTTGGGCATGATCTGATGCGAATAGAGATCGTAGATTTCCTTGAAGCCCGGCCAGTCGGTGGTGCCGAATTCCATACAGAAAAAGCGACCGCCGGGTTTCAGCACCCGGTGCGCTTCACGCAGCGCCTTGTCGATATGAGTGACGTTCCTGATGCCGAACACGATCGTGTAGGCATCAAAAGTGTTCGACGGGTAGGTCAGCGTCTCCGCATTCTGGCATGACCACGACAGTCCATCGATGCCGCGTTCCATCGCGCGTTCGATGCCAACGTCGAGCATATCCTGGTTGATGTCTGCCACCACCACTTCGGCCCCGCGCGCCGCCATGCGGAAGGCAATGTCGCCGGTGCCGCCCGCCATGTCGAGAATCGCCTCATGCGGTTGCGGCTTCACGCGCTTGACGAAACGATCCTTCCAGAGACGATGCATGCCGCCCGACATGGCGTCGTTCATCACGTCATATTTGCGCGCGACGTTGGAAAAGACCGCGCCCACACGGCGGGTCTTTTCGTCGGGGGCTACGTCTTCATAGCCGAAGGAAACCTTATCACTCATGGCTCTGCGCCTTAGATGGAATTGTCACTCGGTCAAAGGGTGATAAGGGAACATCTTTGTTGCGTACGGTGCCGGCCCGCTCCCCCTCCCAGCCACCCGATATGGTTCCCGGCAGGCTATCGGGTGGCTGGGAGGGGGAGCGGGCTGGAACCGCCGATCGAAAGAAGCCATGCCAGAACTTCCAGAGGTTGAGACAACGGTCCGCGGCCTTGCCCGGTTCCTTGACGGCGCGCGGATCACCCGCGTGGCGCTGAACCGCCCCGATCTTCGCCGCCCGTTCCCGCCGGAACTGGTGCAAGTGCTGACCGGAGCCGAAGTGACCGGCCTTTCACGGCGCGCCAAATACGGGCTCATCCATACCGACCGCGAGCAGACCATAGTGTTCCACCTCGGCATGAGCGGACGCTGGCGGATCGATCCGGGCGAGCCCGACAAGCACGACCATCTCGTGATCGAAACCGCCGACCACCGTTTCGCGCTGTGCGATCCGCGCCGCTTCGGCTCGGTCGACCTCGTGCCGACCGGCGAACTGGATGCATGGGCGCCCTTTGCTGCGATGGGCCCCGAACCGCTCGGGCCCGGTCTCGGCGCCGCACAGCTCAAAGTCGCGCTCAAAGGGCGAAGCCAGGCGATCAAGCTGTGTCTCCTCGACCAGCGCATCGTGGCCGGGCTAGGCAATATCTATGTGTGCGAGGCTCTGTGGCGCGCCGGCATCCATCCGCGCAAACCCGGCGGCAAGGTCACAAGGCCGCAGCTCGAACGGCTGGTGCCTGCGATCCGCGAAGTGCTCGAGCAATCGATTCGCGATGGTGGCTCGACCCTGCGCGACTTCGCTCAGCCCGACGGCGAACTGGGCTATTTCGCCACGCGCTTCGACGTCTACGGACGCGAAGGCGAAGCGTGCCGCCACGCGGATGGGGGCGTCATCCGGCGCATTGCGCAAGGCGGGCGCAGCAGTTGGTTCTGCCCGAACTGCCAGCGCTAGGCGATCCGGCTAGTTCGGCTTGACGATTCGGGACATCGCGACTATGTGCGCCGCTTTCCGGCGGTTCGCTGCCGTTTCCGAGCAACATTAAAGACAGATTTTTCCGGCCGTATCAGGCGGTCGAGAGACAAGGACGAACATGGCCAATACGCCGCAAGCCAAGAAGCGCATCCGCCGCAACAACCGCCGCGCCGCAGTGAACGGTGCGCGCATGAGCCGCATCCGTACTTTCGTGAAGAAGGTGGAAGCCGCGATCGAAGGTGGTGACAAGGCCACTGCCGCTGAAGCGCTCAAGGCTGCGCAGCCCGAACTGGCTCGCGGTGTGGCGCGCGGCGTGCTCCACAAGAACACCGTGGCGCGCAAGATGTCGCGCCTGACCAAGCGAGTCGCAGCACTCTGATTCGCTTTTGGACGGCGTTTCAGCGCCGCTGAACGGCACAAGGGCCGACCCCAAAAGGGTCCGGCCCTTTTGTTTTGTCCGGCAGGTAAAGCCCGCTTCGCAAGAAACCCTAGGTTTTTCCACGATTCGCATCGTTCAAAGGCAGCAAATCGTTTATTTTCAATATTTTGAACGGAAGTTTGCGGGTTTGGGGCGAGTCAACCGAATTATTTCTCTTTTTTTACGGTTTGCCCCCTTGCCTTGCCGCCAAAGGCGTACATAAGTTGAGCTCGCTTGGGGCGGGACAGCCCGGGTTTTACAAGCTGATGCGATGGGGGAACGCTCGGAAGGCCGATTCCGGGTGAAGGCAGAGCTTTGCCATCGTGTATGCCGATTACAATGACCCTGGCGCAAAGCCGGGGATATGCAGGATTGGTTGGGGAATGGTCCAGAAAAATGACAAGGCACGGGTGGCAAAGCGGGCAATCGACGAAGATCTGATGGAAGACGCCGAAGCCGTTAACCTCGCTGCCGATTGGGCCGATATCAGTCAGGGCCTGCGCAAGGATCTGGGGCACCAGCTCCACAGCCAGTGGATCAAGCCGATCCAGCTGGGAATGCTCTGCAAGGAAACCGGCACGCTCGATCTTTATCTGCCGACCGAATTTTCCGCCAATTGGGTGAACGACCGATTCCACGACCGGCTGCAGCTGGCGTGGAAGATCATGCGCAGCGAAGTGCGCAAGGTGAAGATCTCGGTCCATCCGGGTCGCCGCCAACTGCCCGAGCTAATGCTCGACGGCAGCCGCCGCCCGGCCAATGACGGTTCCGAAACGAGCGCGCTCGCGGTTGCCGCTGGCACGATCGGCGATGCGGGCTTCACCAGCTCGGTCGGCCTCGACCCCTCGCTCACTTTCGCGGCCTTCGTCACCGGCGAAACCAATGTGCTGGCCTGTAACGCGGCGCAGCGCATGTCCGCCCCCGAGCAACCGCAATTCTCGCCACTCTACCTCAAGGCCGCGACCGGCCAGGGCAAGACTCACCTGCTCCACGCGATCGGCCACGCCTATCTCACGGCGCATCCGCGCGCGCGGATTTTCTACTGCTCAGCCGAGCGCTTCATGGTCGAATTCGTCCAGGCGCTCAAAGCCAACCAGATGATCGAGTTCAAGGCGCGGCTGCGCAGCTTCGACCTGCTGCTTGTGGACGACATCCAGTTCATCATCGGCAAGGCCTCCGCGCAGGAAGAACTGCTCTACACGATCGACGCGCTGCTGGCCGAAGGCAAGCGGCTGGTGTTCGCCGCCGACCGTGCACCGCAAGCGCTCGACGGGGTCGAACCGCGTCTGCTCAGCCGCCTTTCGATGGGCCTGGTGGCCGACATCCAGCCTGCCGATATCGAGCTGCGCCGCTCGATCCTCGAATCGAAGCTGACCCGATTCGCTCCCCTCGACGTGCCCGATGACGTGGTCGATTTCCTCGCCCGCACCATCACCCGTAATGTGCGCGAGCTGGTCGGCGGCCTCAACAAGCTGATCGCCTATGCCCAGCTGACCGGACAGGAAGTGTCGCTTCAGCTCGCCGAGGAACAGCTCACTGATATCCTTTCGGCCAACCGCCGTCGGATCACGATCGACGAGATCCAGCGCACGGTGTGCCAGTTCTACCGCATCGACCGCGCAGAAATGTCGTCGAAGCGTCGTGCGCGCGCCGTGGTGCGCCCGCGCCAGGTGGCAATGTATCTCGCCAAGGTGCTTACGCCGCGCAGCTATCCGGAAATCGGCCGCAAGTTCGGCGGACGCGACCATTCGACCGTGATCCACGCGGTGCGGCTGATCGAAGACCTGCGCAAGCGCGATGCCGATATGGATGGAGACGTGCGCAGCCTGCTGCGGCAATTGGAAAGCTGAGAGGCATAGCCTCCGGCCCTTTGGGGAACGCGACCCACATACTACCCACTGCTGATCGACAGGCCTGTACACAGGCTTGTCGACAGCGTGTGCACAGAGTGTAAACAGCTCTCCGATGACCCTTTCCCCTGCCCGCCTCGATCGTTTCGCAAGACACATCGTGCTGCCCGAAGTGGGCGGCGCAGGGCAGGTCGCCCTCAGCCAAAGCCATGTCGCGGTGATCGGGCTCGGCGGGATCGGATCGCCCGCTCTGCAATATCTCGCGGCTGCCGGCATCGGCCAGTTCACGCTGGTCGACAATGACGCGGTCGATGCCAGCAACCTTCAGCGCCAGACGATCTTTTCCGCCCGCGACGTGGGGCATGGCAAGGCGGTGGGCGCGCGCCGTTGGCTGGCCAATTTTGACGATGCGCTCAAGGTCGAGATCAGCGACACGCGCATCACGGCGGAGAATGCCGGGAGCATGATCGCCGGGGCAGACCTGGTGCTGGACGGGACCGACAACTTCGCCACCCGCCTCGCCGTGTCCGACGCCTGCGTCGCGGCAGGCATCCCGCTGCTATCAGCCGCCGTCGGGCGCTTCCAGGGGCAGGTCGGCGCCTTCGCGGGCCATTTGCCGGGGCAGTCCTGCTATCGTTGCTTCGTCGGCGACGCCTTCGATGCCGAGGATTGCGACACTTGCGCCGAAGACGGCATGCTGGGGGCGATGGCGGGCTGGACCGGCAGCCTCGCCGCGATGCAGGCAGTGCGCGTGCTGCTGGGCGGGGTCAGCGCCTTCAGCGACCCGCAATTCGGCAAGCTGCACATACTCGACGGCATGGCGCCGGCCATGCGCACGCTGACGATCGCGAAAGACCCGGCCTGCATGGGGTGCGGCGGGAACGGCAGCTGACGGCCCGATTGTGGGCTACCGTTTGACCTCGATCATTGCACCTGGCCTTAGTCAGGACATAAGCATCGCGTAGCGGATGAGAGGAACTGGTTGCAGGTAGAGCGGTGAGCTTCAAAGCAGGACGTTATTCAATGCATTGCACCGGGCGTGGCTCGGCGGCTGCGTGGCTGCTCTGTTTTGTCGCGATCGTCCAACTGGGAACGGCAACCGTTGGCCTCGCGCAGCAACCGCACAATCGGCCAAACAAGCCCGCAACATCCGCGCCACTGCCTTGCCTGCCTGACCCGAATGCAGCCGAAGACAGCGATCAGCAGGCATGTCTCGGCGGACACATCCCAGGGTTCGGCGGCTATAATTACCTTGGGCCATGCGAGGTTGCAGCCTATCTGCTCGATCCGGAGGCCAACGCCGACGCGCGCGATCTGCTGACGCGGTATATCGAAGCGGCCTCGCAAGACTGTGACGAGCGATTGTCGATCGACATTCGCCAAGGCACGTACAGCTATGTCGATCTGCACCGCTGGGGCAGCCAGGCAAGCGAGCTGCTGGTGGGCGATGCGGATACCATGATCGAGAACGCCGATGCCTTCATGGGGCCATTCATCCTCGACAATCGCGTCACTTTCTTCGTCGATCCCGAAGCGTTCATGACTCCCGTCCCAGGACACGACGAGGCCATTGCTGCGGCGCGGCAGGCGCTGCTGGCACATGGCTTCGACCTCGAAGCCTTCCGTTTCACGAGCGATCCGTTCTCAAGCAGGTCGCTCGCATGGAATTTCTTCGGGGTGAGCGATCCATGCGTGTCCGTGAATCCGCCGCTTTCCGTGTGCACCAATATCCCTGATGTACAGGTCAGCTTCGTCGACGCCTCGCCAACAGGCGTTCTGGGCACGGCACGGCTGCGGTCCGGGCCGCGCCTCAGCTATATCTTCATTATCTCCTGGGATGCGCCCGTTTCGCTCGATGAGTACGCTGCCGACTTCATGTCGGAGGAAGACGCGGGGTATGCTCTGGCCAATCCTCACCACTTCACATTCGGGGAGTTTCCCGCGCTCCGCTTCGATCTGACACCGACCAAGGAAGCAGAATCGCCTTCCGAGCAAGGCGAGCCCGGCCCGGAATTTTTTAAGCAAAGGATGATTCTGTTCGTCGACACGGGTGCAGGAATAGCCACCATAGGCGATGCGCCAAGGATGCCGGGTTCGCCTGAAGTGAGTCTGGAGCAACTCTATTCCGGCGCGGAGAGCGTCGCCCGGATTTTGCGTATCCGGCGCTGAACCGAGGATTGCGATACCTGCATCTAAGACGGCATGCTGGGTACGATGGCGGGCTGGACGGGCAGCTTCGCCGCGACGCAGGCGGTGCGCACGCTGCAAGACCATGTCAGCAATTTCGGCGATCCGTAGTGGGGCAAGCTGCATATCCTCGACGGGATGAAACCGGGGATACAGACGCCGACGATTGCCAAGGACGCGGCGAGCAGGGGGTGTAATTAAATTAGGCAATCAGTCCGAAAGAAATCAATTGGCGGTCCAGACGGAGGCGTACACTGTCAACCGCAAGCCCACCTTCCAATCGGCCCACAAAAACCGTCGCGCCAGTTCCTTCGGAATAGCAGGGCAAATCGGCTTACAGACATTCATTTCAGAACTTCCTCCACCCAGGCCGGCACAAGTTCCCCCGCCTTGCCCTGGCGCGATTCGTGGAACCAGTGCGAGCCTTCGCTCCGCTCAAGGTTGAGTTCGAGCGTCCGCGCACCCAATTCACGGGCATCCCGAACGAAGCCCGCTGCGGGATAGACCGCGCCCGAAGTGCCGATGCTGACGAACAGGTCGGCCCCGCGCAATGCGCGATAGATGCGGTCCATCTGGTAGGGCATCTCGCCAAACCACACGACGTCGGGCCGCAGGGTCGGCGCCTGGCACACCGGGCATGGCGGCCGGTTCGACATTGGCGCGTCCCACGGACTGCGCATCTCGCACGAAGTGCACAGCGCGCTCTTGAGTTCGCCATGCATGTGCAGCACACGCCTGGCGCCGCCGCGCTCGTGCAGGTCGTCGACATTTTGCGTCACGATCAGCAGGTCGCCGCCCCATTCCGCGTCGAGCCGTGCCAAAGCCCTGTGGGCGGCATTCGGTTCGCGCGAATGAAGCGCCTCGCGCCGCATGTCGTAAAAGCCGAGCACAAGGTCCGGATCGCGCGCAAAGCCCTCGGGCGTGGCGACGTCTTCCACCCGGTGCCGTTCCCACAGCCCGCCAGCATCGCGAAAGGTATCGATCCCGCTTTCGGCGGATATCCCCGCGCCGGTGAGGATGACAATTGAGCGCACATCTGCCATGCGCCCGATCAGACACGAAAACCGGGCCAGGACGCAAGGACAATGACAGGCATCATCATCTTCGGGTCCGCAGGTCGGATGGGGCGCGCCGTGTACGAAGCCCTTGTGTCGAGTGGAGCGCACCTTGCCGGGGTCGATCAGCCGGACATCGACAATAATCCACGGCGCGATCCCCCGCCGCGCGTGCCCTTGGAACAGCTTGCGCGTGGCGGCGGCGATGTGATCATCGATTTCACCAGCCCCGATGTGCTCGAGGAAAACCTGTGGGCAGCACAGGTGGCGAAGAAGCCCATCGTGATCGGCACCACCGGCCTGACGGATAGCCACCATGCGATGATCGACCGTGCTGCGCGCTCGATCCCGGTCCTCTGGTCGGCCAATATGAGCCTGGGGGTCAATTTGCTGGCGGCGCTTGTGAAGGATGCCGCTTCGCGCCTGTCGGTGGAATGGGATATCGAAATCCTCGAGATGCATCACCGCCACAAGGTCGATGCGCCTTCGGGCACAGCGCTGATGCTCGGCGATGCTGCCGCCGCAGGGCGCGGGATCGACCTCGATAGCGCCAAGGTCACTGTCAGGGACGGGATCACAGGCGAAAGGCAGTATGGAGACATCGGGTTCGCCACATTGCGCGGGGGCTCGGTGGCCGGTGACCACCAGGTCATCTTTGCGGCCGAAGGCGAACGGCTCGAACTCGGCCACCGCGCGGAAGGTCGCGTGATCTTCGCCCGCGGCGCCGTAAGGGCCGCCCAATGGCTGGTGGGCAAGGAGCCGGGCCGCTACACTATGGCGCAGGTGCTGGGGCTGTAACCGGGCGCGCATGACCAAAGACCAGATATTCGAGTTCTTCCGCCGGTTGGCGGAAGACAATCCCGAGCCCGAGACCGAGCTTGAGTATGGCAATGCCTACCAGCTCGTCGTGGCGGTGGCGCTCAGCGCGCAAGCGACCGACGTCGGCGTGAACAAGGCGACAAGAGCGCTGTTCCAAAAGGTGAAAACGCCGCAGCAGATGCTCGATCTGGGCGAGGATGGCCTGAAGGAACACATCAAGACGATCGGCCTGTTCAATTCGAAGGCCAAGAACGTGATCGCGATGAGCCGGATACTCGTCAATCAGTACGGCGGCGAAGTTCCGGACACGCGCGAGGCACTGGTCAAGCTGCCGGGGGTCGGGCGCAAGACCGCCAATGTCGTGCTCAATTGCTGGTTCAAGCAAGAGACCTTCGCGGTCGACACGCATATCTTCCGCGTCGGAAACCGCACAGGGCTCGCCAAGGGCAAGACGCCGGAGCAGGTCGAAGCCAAGCTCGAGAAACGCGTGCCCGAGCCTTTCCGCCTGCATGCGCATCACTGGCTGATCCTGCACGGTCGCTATGTCTGCAAGGCGCGCACGCCCGAATGCTGGCGCTGCAAGGTCGAAGACCTATGCAGCTACCGCAAGAAAGTGCTACAAAAGCCAGGTGAGGCGGCAAAGTCGAAAGTCGGTGCCTGATTTCGTCAGGCGCCTAGAGAAGGAGCGCCTGCCATGATCCGCTATACCGCGATAGCTTTCCTGCCGCTGCTTGCAGTGGCCTGTGCGCCGATTGAATCCGACGAGGAATTCGTGACCAAGGGCCCGCCCGTGAAAGTCGTGGGCGAACCGGTCAGCTGCATTCCGATCACGCAAATCCGCCAGTCGCTGGTGCGCGACGATCGCACCATCGATTTCGAGATGGCGGGCCGCAAGGTCTATCGCAACACGCTGCCGCAAAGCTGCCCCAGCCTCGGCTTTCGCGAGGCCTTCACCTACAGCACGTCGATCAGCCAGCTGTGCAATACCGAGATCATCTATGTGCTTGAGAATGTCGGCGGGCAGATGCGCCGCGGCGCAGGCTGCGGCCTCGGGAAATTCGTGCCGGTGGAATATGCCAAGGATGAAGCGGAAGACTGACCTGGCAAGCTGGCATCAAAGCCATTGCTCTCATCCCGGCGCCCGAATGCCGAGCGCCGAGAATACCATCAATAGCTAGATATCGTCCGCACTCTTCATCTCCGCCCGGTCGATCTCGCCGGTCAGGCTGGCGACTGTGGTAGCCACGGCCGCGTCGCCGGTGACATTGGTGGTGGTGCGCATCATGTCCATGATCCGGTCGACGCCCGCCACGAAGGCGATCGTTTCCAGCGGCACGCCCACCGCGCCGAACACCAGCGCCATTATGATCAGGCCGGCGCCCGGGATGCCCGCCGCGCCCACGGCGCCGAGCGTGCCGAGGATCGAGATCAGCACATAATCGCCGAAGTCGAGCTGCACGCCGAAGATCTGCGCCCCGAACAGCGTGGCCAGGCCAAGATACATCGCGGTGCCGTTCATGTTGATCGTCGCGCCCAGCGAGATCACGAAGCTGGCCACCGAATTGCTGATGCCGAGGTTGCGTTCGGCGCAGCGCAGCGTGACAGGCAGCGTCGCATTGGAACTGGCGGTGGAATAGCTGACCGCGATGGCGTCGATGATGCCGCGGAAGAAGTCGATCACCGGCAGCCGCGCGATGAACTTGATCATCGAGGAATACATCACGAGGATGATCAGCAGGCAGCCGAGATAGTTGAGGAACACCAGCTTGCCGAGCGCGGCCAGTGCAGACATGCCCAAGGTTCCCGCCACCCAGGCCATCAGCGCGAAAACGCCGAAGGGGGTGAGCTCCATCACGATCATGGTGACCTTCTGCATGATCACCGAACCAGAATCGAAGATGCGCTGGACCGGCGCACCCTCATCCTTCGCCATCAGGATCCCGATGCCGAGCAGCAGCGAGAAGATGATCAGCGGCAGGACGTTGACATCCGCCATCACCTGAACCGGGCTTTGCGGCACCATGCCCAGCAGCATCTGGCGCCAGGTCGTCTCATTCGGTTCGGGGATTGCGCCCATCTCGATCATGGAGGTGTCGACCCCCATGCCCGGCTGCATGAAAGTGCCCAGCCCCAGCCCTAGCCAGACCGCGATCTGGCCGCTCACCACGAAGAGCAGCATCGCGCGCCAGCCCACGCTTCCCAGCTTACGCAAATCGCCGATGCTGGCGACGCCCGCCACCAGGCTGAAGAAGATCAACGGCACGACCAGCATCTTGATGAAAGCGACGAAGATATCGCCGATGATCTTGATGCTTTCCGCACCCGGCCCCCAGTACCAGCCTACCGCGATGCCAAGGACGAGCGCAGCGATAACTCGCTGCCAAAGCGGAATTCGGAACCAGGCCCCCATTGCGATCCTTCGCTATTATCTCTGCGCCAGCACTGCCGAAGCGATGCGCGCGTAAATGCGGCTTAGCGTATCGAGGTCAGCCAAGGCCACAGCCTCGTCGCACTTATGCATGGTTGCGTTGCACAGGCCAAACTCGATCACCGGGCATACGGCGCGCAGGAAGCGCGCGTCGGATGTGCCTCCGCTGGTCGAAGCTTCGGGCACCAGCCCGGTTTCTGCCTCCACCGCGTCTGCAATGATCCGCGAGAATACACCGGGCGGCGTAAGGAACGGCTCGCCCGAAATCACCGGGCGCGCTTTGCCGCCGTGGCGCTCGGCAATCTCGACCACCTGCCGCGCGAGCGACGCGCCCGAATGGAGGTCGTTGAAGCGGATGGAGATGCGCGCCTTGGCCTTGGCCGGGATCACATTGGTGGCCGGATTGCCGACTTCGATATCGGTGATCTCAAGATTGCTCGGTTGGAACCATTCGGTGCCGTCGTCGAGATGCAGCGCATTGAGTTCGGACAGCATGGCGACCATGCGCGGCAAAGGGTTGTCGGCATTATGCGGATAGGCGACGTGCCCCTGCGCACCATCGACCTCAAGCCAGACGTTGAGCGACCCGCGTCGCCCGATCTTCATCATGTCGCCCAGCCGGTGGACGCTGGTGGGCTCGCCCACCAGGCACAGATCGGGTTGGTGGCCAGCTTCGCGCATATAGTCGATCAGCGCGCGCGTGCCGTGCAGTGCGGGGCCTTCCTCGTCGCCGGTGATGATGAAGCTAATAGTGCCCGCATCCTGCGGCACCTGCTCCACGGCGGAGACCATGGCGGCGATCGCGCCTTTCATGTCGACCGCGCCGCGTCCATGGAGCAGCTCGCCGCGCACTTCGGGAGCGAAAGGCGCGCTGGTCCAGCCTTCTCCCGGCGGCACGACATCGAGATGCCCGGCGAAGGCGAAATGGCGGGATCCCACGGGCCCTCGGCGGATCGCGAAGAGATTTTCGACCGGGGCTTCTTCGCTGCCCGGTTCGCCATCTCCGCGGGTGAAGCGATGGACATCGAAACCGAGGGGGGCAACCATCGCCTCGAACTCGTCGAACACCAGCCCGGTCGCGGGCGTGACGCTGGGTGCGGCAATCAGGCGATTGGCGAGCTCGGCGGTTTGGTTCATGATCGACCGGTTAGCAGGAGTGAATGCCAATGCCCAAGCTCGATCTCGCCGCCATCCCCCAAACCAATGTCACGGGCTACCCGGCGCCGTTCGACCGCGAGGTCCAGGGCCGCTGGTATCGCCGCCTCGCCCCCGTTTCGGGCTTCACAATGCTCGGCGCCAGCCACGTCGTGCTCAAGCCCGGCGCATGGTCGAGCCAGCGGCACTGGCACGCGGGGCAGGACGAGTTGGTGATGATGCTTTCCGGCGAAGCGGTGCTGGTCGAAGATGGCGGAGAAACGCTGGTCCGCACGGGCGATATCCTGGCTTGGCCGGCCGGCGAGGCGAACGGCCATCACTTGCAGAACCGCTCATCCGAAGACTGCGTCTTCGTCGCGATCAGCGCCGGACCGAGGGAGACCGACCGCGGCGAGTATCCCGATATCGACATGGTGTTCGACCCCGATGGATATGAGCGCAAGGACGGCACCCGCTACGAAACCAGCCGCATACCCTAGCGCCGTTCGCGCTCCGGCTGCGGCAGCGGCCCCGGGGCGAAGGCCTCATCCAGCAAGCGCGCAATCCGCAGTCCCGCCTGCGTCACGCGGCGCTGGCTAACGGGGATCGCGGCGACGATGTCCTCCTGCGTCAGCGCCGTCTCGCTGGGCAACTTGCCCGAGCAGTCCGTACAGTCGAAGGCGTTGGGATAGACGAAACTGCGCGCCAGTTCCCAGCTCTCGCGGCCCCACTCGGCCGGGTCGCCGCCTGCCAGTTCGGCTTTCTCCGCCGCGCTGTAACGCCGCACCAGCGATGGTTGCGCGGAAGTGATCGCGCGTTCGGCAAGGGGTCCGTCCCAGATCCAGTGCAGGTTGAGGCCCGGCACGATGCCATAATCGGTCACCCGGTCGTTACCGCCGCGATCGTCATGGTGGCCCGAATGAAGCGGCATGTGCACGTCACCGACGAAATGGACCATGAAGGCGAGCGCTTCGAGGCGGACGTTATCGTGCAGGCTCTCGTCGGCGAGGATGCGCTGGTTGCGCTCTATCTGCGCGAGGATGCAGTTCCCGCCGCTGCAATTGCTGCGCGGGTTGTAAGGCTCGTCGATTGGCGCGGTGCGATAGTGCCAGGCGAAGGTATAGCCCCAGCGCCAGCCCTCGCCGCGCAGGCAATCGGGCCAGGTCGATGCATCAGTCAGATTGCGCAAGCGGCATTGCGGCGTGCCGAGTTGCTGCTCGGCCCGGAACAGCCGGTCGAGCTTCGCCCGCGTCGCGGGCTCAATGTTCGCCTCTGCGATCTGGGCCGTCGTGCCGTGTGCGTAAAAGCCCCAGGCGAGCGCCTTCCCCGGCACCAGAGCCATGGCGGCAAGCGCCAGCGTCGCGAGCCAGACTGCGGGACGGTATGTCACGGTCATCATTCTCAATTCGGCATCACTTCGTATTGCTCGATGACCCACTCTTCATCCTCCGCCGCAGCGATCCATTCCTGCGTCCAGTCGTGTTCCCAGATCGCTTCGATATAGGCCTGGGCAAAGCCGGGCACGCCCACGCCATAGGTCACGAAGCGGGATACCACCGGCGCGTAGAAGATGTCGGCCGCGCCGAAAGTGCCGAACAGGAACGGCCCGCTGTTGCCGAAGCGTGCGCGCGCTTCGGCCCAGAGCGTAAGGATACGGACCACGTCATGCTTGGTAGAATCGGTCAGGTCTTCGATCGCAACCCGGCGGCGAACGTTCATCGGCAGCTCGCGCCGAAGCGAGAGGAATGACGAGTGCATTTCGGCAACCATCGCGCGCGCCATGCCGCGTGCAGCCTCTTCCTTCGGCCAGAAGCGCTCACGCCCGACCTTGTCGGCCAGGTATTCGAGGATGGCGAGGCTGTCCCACACCACGGTGTCGCCATCCCACAGCACCGGCACTTTGCCGTGGCTGGGCTGGACTTCGCCCATGGCCTGCTTGCGATCGCCCCACTCGTCGCCGTCGATATTGACCGTCAGCTCTTCGAAATGGAGACCGGACTGCTTGGCGGCGAGCCAACCGCGCATCGACCAGCTCGAATAGTTCTTGTTGCCGATGATCAGCTTCATACCGGGCCTCGCTCCTTGCGAGTCGGCAGTTAGTCGTTCATCCCTGTGCTGTCGAGGCTGAACGATGCGACACATGCGACATAGTCCAATGAAAGATTTTTCCAGTGGCGCGCGCACTTCTCCAACAATCATGAGCCTGGCCATTTGGCGAGCGTGGCACGCGCAACCGCCTGTAGGAAAATGAAACCGTTCGCGCTAAACAATCGGGCATGAGCCTGCGCCCCTTCCATCTCGCCTTTCCCGTTGACGATCTTGCCGCCGCGCGCGCCTTTTACGGCGGAGCGATGGGCTGCCGCGAAGGGCGCTCGTCAGACGAGTGGATCGATTTCGATTTCTACGGCCACCAGATCGTGGCGCATCTGGCCCCCGGCAATGCGGGCGACCGCGCCAGCAACCATGTCGACGGCCACGGCGTTCCGGTGCCGCATTTCGGCATCGTGCTGAAAATGGAAGACTGGCAGGACCTGGCCGAGCGCCTGACCGCCGCCGGTACCCATTTCGTGATCGAGCCGACGATCCGGTTCAAGGGACAGCCGGGCGAGCAGGCGACGATGTTCTTCCGCGACCCGGCCGGCAATGCGATCGAGATGAAGGCGTTCGAAAACCTCGACAGCCTCTTCGCGACCTGAACTGCGGTATACCGATCGGAAACCGGACTGTCCGCTAACGACCCAGTTGCTGCCTTTCTCCGTCAATCAGTTGAGAAGGCTTGCTTTTCCAGCAACCACCAAATGCCGACAAACCAAACTGCGATCAAAATATGAAATAGGTGCCAGCTCGTATCTGCACTCAGAATGCTCGATTGGCGGACAAACAATACGTTTGCGAGGAAGATTGCGACCACACTCGCTCTCAACAATCGCTGAACAACGCCAGACGCCGACCAAATTGTGCTAGCGACAATCGCGATAAGCAGCCAAGCCGTGAAAAGCGGCATAGTCGCTTCGCGTGCGATCATCCCCGACACCAGAGTTGCGACCGCAAGAGCGATGGCGACGCTCAAACGCCATCCAGTCCAGCTCTTCACCGGAACCATCACAAGCTGCATTGCGACCAATGCCATGGCGGTCGCTCCGCCCACTTGTGAAAAGGCTTGGTGAACAGGTGCAAGCTCTTCGATCCGCCCCAACCCAAAGCGAATGACACCGATGCCAGCAGCAACGCTGAATATGGAAATACCGAGCGCACCGAACCGCATCCCACGCCGCGCCATTTGCAATACAGACCAGACGCCAACCAACACGATCAGCGCTTCGGACAGGGCGTAATGCGGTGCGGGCATATCAGCTCTTTACCAGCAAACTGGAAGGCTCTTGGCTATCGTTTGGCTCTTCGGCTTCGCCAACCGATTGCGCCGCGAAGTGTTCGGCCTTGATCTGCTCCGATGTCAGCCGCGATCCATCATGGCACCAGCCCGGGGGCGCAAGCAGATAGAGAATACGCTGCCAAAGTGTGATGCCTCGCTGAGAAACATCCTTCAGGATACCCCAATATTCATGGAAGATGATGATGAAGGGATTGAGCGTTTCGAGGTTCTTCACCAGGCCATAATCGACCTTCTCCTCTTCAGCCACGAATGTGCCGAACATCTTGTCCCAGACAATCAGCGTGCCAGCGTAGTTCGCGTCAAGATATTGCGGGTTACGGCCATGGTGGACGCGGTGATGCGATGGCGTGTTGAAGACAGCTTCGAACCAGCGCGGAAGCTTGCCGACCAGCTCCGTGTGAAGGAAGAACTGATAGGTCGGGTTTATCACTCCGCAGAACAGCACGACCACCGGATCGAACCCGATCAAAACCAGCGGCACTTTGAACATCATCGTTCCGGTAAAATGCTTGGTCCAGCCCTGACGCAAGGCAACCGAGAAATTGTACTGGGTGCTGGAATGGTGGGTGACATGCATTGCCCACACCCAGCGCACCCGATGCGCAATACGGTGGTGCAAATAATAGCGCAGATCATCGAGAATGAAGCACACGACCAGCGAAACGACAGTTAGCGGAATGGCATAAAGCTGGAATTGCTGAACCCAGAACAAGACGCCTACGGATATGAATGCGGTCGCGCCATTGGTCACAGCGCTAACAAGGCCTATGCCCATCGAGACGCCATTGTCCTTCATGTCCCCAACGCCGCGTTCATGAAAGAGGTGGTTGAAGACAGACTCGCCAATGATTGCCGCGAAATAGAGCGGAATCACGATCATCGCGATGTTCGAACTTATGATGTTCTCTAGCGTCATAACTGGCCTCTCCCGATCTTTTTCATTCGATCTACTTGAGGTCGCTGCTGAGCAAAATTGAGTAATAAGGCCAAAGTTGTTACCAATAGGCACATATGGACGACCTTCGCCTCTTGCGCCATTTCGAAGCGGTCTATCGGCTGTTGAGCTTCACCGCGGCAGCCGAAGAGTTGGGTCTGACCCATTCGGCGCTCACAAAGAGCATCAAGCTTCTCGAAGCGGATTGGGAATCGCAACTGTTCCACCGGACAACCCGTACGGTCGTGGCGACCGAGGCAGGCAAGAAGCTTTACCCGCAAGCGGTTGAGCTTTTGGCATTTGCGGCAAGCGTTCGTGGTTCCATTTCGGCGGGGGAACATGAACTCAACATCGTCAGCGGTCCGGGAGTGATCGAGAGCATGATCCATCCGGCAATTGTCAGGTTTGCCCAGCTTTATCCCAGGACGCGGATCAACGTATCCACCATGCCGCCACATCTCGCGGCCGAAGAGCTCCTGCAACGTCGAATCCATCTTTTGATCTATCACCATGCCAGCCTCGCGGGGCTGCCTCACAAAGATCGCATGAGGGTTACAGATGTGATCGACGAACCTTATTGGATGGTTCATCGCAAGGGCCATCCGGTGAGCTCGCGCTCGCACACTCTTTCTGAGGTGATCCAATATGACTGGGCTCTCGCCGGATATGACCGAATGTTCGAACAATCGCTGCCCGCCGATATTCGTGAATTGCTTGAGAAGAACGGCGTCCCGCACTACCGTCTACTCAGTCAGGCCGCATGTATCGAACTGGCCAAGCAGACCGAAATTCTGACGACGCTGCCGCAGTCAGCTGCGCAAGAGATGATTTCCGAAGGTATCATAGACGGCGTGCCGCATCCCGGTGGCTTTCGCTTTTCGATCGGTGCCGCAGTTCTCTTTGATGCAGGACGCGAGCCTACTGTAGAGCACTTTGTTGAATGCCTTTGATATCTTGGAAAAGCCAGCGACGCTCTGTCCGCTTTCCACCCCACTTTCGGACGTCTGCTCAGCCAGCTTCGCGTGCCTTAAGCAGCCGGGGCCAGCTCAGAGCGCGGCGTCTGCCAGGACCGCCGCGCGCAGTTCCGCAATCCCCATGCCCTTTTCGCTGCTGGTGATATGCAGCACCGGAAAGGCGGCGGGGTGCTTGCGCGCTTCCTCGGCCACCTTGGCGGCGGTCGCTTCAAGCTCGCTCGCCTTCACCTTGTCCGCCTTGGTCAGCACGATGCGATAGCTCGCCGCCGATTCGTCGAGCATGCGCATCATCTCGCGGTCGACGTCCTTGAGGCCGTGCCGCGCATCGACCAGCACCAGCGTGCGGTTCAGCACCTGCCGCCCGCGCAGATAGTCGCGCACCAGCTGTTTCCATTTGTCGACCACTTTCACCGGTGCCTTGGCAAAGCCATAGCCGGGCATGTCGACCAGGCGGAACTGCGTCGGCTCGCCCACTTCGAAGAAGTTGAGTTCCTGCGTGCGGCCCGGCGTGACCGAAGCGCGCGCGATCGCCTTGCGTCCGGTCAGCGCGTTGAGCAGCGAGCTCTTGCCGACGTTCGAGCGCCCGCAAAAGGCGATCTCGGGCACGGTCGGCTCAGGCAGGAATTTCAGCTGCGGAGCGGACAGCAGGAACTGGACGCGGCCCGAAAAGAGTTTCGATGCCGCTTCCTCGCGTTCAGCCTGATCTGATACTTCAGCCATCATAATTCACCGTTCGAGCTGAGCTTGTCGAAGCCCTGCACTTGTTTTCACTAGCTAAAGCCCAAGAAAAAGACAGCCCTTCGACAGGCTCAGGGCGAACGGGATTGGAAAGCCCTGCCCGGTTCAGCCTTTGCGCTTGTCGGCCAATGCCTGGTCCGCCTTGTCCTTCTCCGCCTGCGCCCGCAGCTGCGGATGCTTGGAATAGAGATAGCTTTGCTGGGCCAGCGTCAGGAGGTTCGAGGTGACCCAGTAAAGCAGCAGGCCTGCGGCGAACGGCGCCATCACGAACATCAGAATCCATGGCATGAACGAGAAGATCTGCTGCTGGACCGGGTCCATCGCCGTCGGGTTGAGGCGGAAGGTCAGCCACATGGTAATGCCGAGCAGCACCGCCAGCACGCCGATGCCGAGGAAGCCCGGCGGGTCGAACGGCAGCAGGCCGAACAGGTTCAGGATCTTCGCCGGATCGGGCGCGGAAAGGTCCTGGATCCACAGCACGAAGGGCTTGTGGCGCATCTCGATCGCAAGGATCAGCGCCTTGTATAGCGCGAAGAAGATCGGGATCTGGATAAGGATCGGCAGGCAGCCGGCGAGCGGATTGATCCCCTCGTCCTTGTAGAGCTTCATCACCTCTTGCTGCTGCTTCTGCTTGTCGTCCTTGTAGCGTTCCTGGAGCGCCTTCATCTTGGGCTGGACCGCCCGCATCGCCGCCATGCTGGCGAACTGCTTCTGCGCGATCGGGAACATCACGCCGCGGATGATCACCGTCAGCAGGATGATCGCCACGCCGAAATTGCCGACAAACTCGTAGAGCGTGCGCAGCAACCACACCATCGGCTTCACGAACCATTCGAACCAGCCCCAGTCGATCGCCTTGCCGAAATTCTCGATGCCGGCCCGTTCATAGTCGCCCAGCACCACGCTTTCCTTCGCACCGGCGAAGAGGCGGGTGTCGCGGCTGATCTTGGCGCCCGGAGCCAGCGTCTGCGGGGCATAGATCAGGTCGGCGCGATAGATATCGTTGCCCAGCGAGCGGAAGCCGGCGGTGGCGTCCTTCTGGTCCGTGGGGACCAGCGCTGACAGCCAGTAGATATCGCTGAAGCCGAACCAGTCGGGCGCGCCGCCTGCGGGCGTGTGCGAGCCTTCTTCGGCGAGGTCGTCATAGTCTGGGCCGTATTCGACCGTGTCGCCAAACGCACCCATCGGCCCCGAATGGGCGTTGAAGGTGCTGGGGCTGGCATTGGCCGAAGTGCGGTTGATCAGCGCGAAGGGCTGGACCACCGCACCTGCAGTGCCGGTGTTTTCAACCGACTGGACCGCGTCGATCATGTAATTGTCGTCGATCGAGAAAGTGATCGAATAGGTCAGCCCGTCTTCGCTCGTGTGCGTCAGGGTAACCGGGGTCGACGTGGTCAGCGTGGTCCCGCTGGCTTGCCACTGCAGATCGTCGGGCAAGCGCTGGCCATTGGCGAGGAAGCCGAACTCGGCGAAATACTGGCCCGAGGTTCCTTGCGGCGCGAAGAGCTGCACCGGGCGGCTGTCTTCGCCCAGGGCATCGCGATGGTCCTTCAGCTCGATATCGTCGAGACGCGCGCCAACCAGATTGATCGAGCCTTCGAGGCGCGGTGCGTCGATGCGCACGCGCTCGGGCGAAGCAAGCGCCGCGTCGAGATCGACCGGGGCACCGCCGCCCCCCGCACCACCGATTGCCGCAGGCGATGCAGCGGCCGGTGCCGCTTCGCTGCTGGTGGCCACTGCGTCGGGCTGGCCGCTGAGCGAGGCTTGCGGATAGAAGACCCGCATCGCCATGTCCCAACCGAGGATAAGAAGGCCCGAAAGCGCGACGGCAAGCAGTAGGTTACGCTGGTTGTCCAAGGTGAAATCCCGTGCGTCTGAAACTCAAGAGTGTGTTATATAGGTACTACGGTACGGGATCAAAGCCATGCCCGCCCCAAGGGTGGCAGCGCATTAGCCGCTTAATCGCCAGCCATCCACCCTTGATCGCACCATATTTGCCCAGCGCCTCGATCGCATACTCGCTGCAGGATGGCGCATAGCGGCAGGTCGGCGGAAGAATCCGGCTCGGCCCCCATTGCCACATGCGAGCGACAAAGATCAGAACATGCTTCATTTGCCCGCCCCCTTGCGATTGCCCTTGCGCGGGCGCCGCCGTGGCGGATCGCCCTGCCCTGCGGCTGCACGGGCCAGCGCCTCGGCCAGTTCGCCCTGCATCATGGCAAAGTCACGCTCGATCGCGCCATCGCGGGCGATCAGCACATGGTCGTGATCGGGCAGGCCCTGTTCGGGCAGCGCGGCGCGCAGCAATTCGCGGAAACGTCGCTTGATGCGGTTGCGCACCACCGCATTGCCGACCTTCTTGGTTACGGTGATGCCGTAACGCTTGCCCTTGCCGGAATTGGGATGCGCCAAAAGCACGAAACCGGGGCGCGCCACGCGCAGGCCCCGGTTCGCGGCAATAAAGTCAGCGCGGCGACGCATCACCGCGATGTCGTGAGTCTCAGCCGTTGTGCTCAGGCACAAAGCGTCTTGCGGCCACGCTTGCGGCGGGCACGCAGGACCTTGCGACCGCCCGGGGTCGCCTTGCGAGCGAAGAAACCGTGGCGACGGGCACGCACGAGATTGCTGGGCTGGAAAGTCCGCTTCATATCGTCCTCGAAATCAAAACTGGCGCCCTTGGAGCACCAACAAAAAGGGCCGCCTGCGACAGGCGACCGCCATTGCCGCGGCCCGTTAAGCCAAGCCGCATCCCGAGTCAAGATGGCGGCGGATTCAAATGACCGTTGGCAACGCAGCACCACACCCTCGACAAGTTACGGAAAACGCGCCACAACTTGCCCGATAAACAGGGCAAAAGGGTCGCCCGTGGTCGCATTGGTCAATACAGTTGCCTATCTCGGGCTGGAAGCGCGCGCCATTGAGGTGCAGTGTCAGGTCGCGCCCGGCCTGCCGCGATTCAATATCGTGGGCCTGGCAGACAAGGCGGTGAGCGAAAGCCGCGAACGCGTGCAGTCCGCGCTTGCCGCAATGGGGCTGGCGCTGCCGCCCAAGCGGATCACCATCAACCTCTCACCCGCCGACCTGCCCAAGGACGGTTCGCATTACGATTTGCCGATCGCGCTGGCGCTGCTCGCGGCGATGGGGGTGACCGATGCCGAACAGCTGGGTGACTGGATCGCGGTGGGCGAACTCGCCCTCGATGGCAGGATCGTCGCTTCACCCGGGGTATTGCTCGCCGCGCTGCATGCCAGCGAAGCCGAAGCGGGGCTGATCTGCCCAGCCGTGCAGGGTTCGGAAGCCAAATGGGCGAGCGGCGTCCCGGTGCTGGCCGCGCCAAACCTCGTCAGCCTGCTCAACCATCTCAAGGGCACGCAACACCTGCCAGAGCCTGAGCGCGGCGAAGTCGAGCTGGCGGCTCCGGTGGCGGACTTGAGGCAGGTCAAGGGGCAGGAGACCGCCAAGCGCGCGCTCGAAATCGCGGCGGCAGGCGGGCACAATCTTTTGATGATCGGGCCGCCGGGCGCGGGCAAGAGCCTGCTGGCGAGTTGCCTTCCCGGAATATTGCCCGAACTCACGCCGCCCGAAGCGCTCGAAGTCTCGATGGTCGCCTCGGTCGCGGGCACGCTCGAAGGCGGGCGGATCAGCCGCACCCGCCCGTTCCGCGCGCCGCATCATTCGGCCAGCATGGCGGCGCTCACCGGCGGCGGGCTGAAAGTGCGCCCGGGCGAAGTGAGCCTGGCGCATCTGGGCGTGCTGTTCCTCGACGAATTGCCCGAATTCCAGCGCGCGGTGCTCGATTCGCTGCGCCAGCCGCTCGAGACCGGCAGCGTCGACGTGGCGCGCGCCAACGCCCATGTCACTTTCCCAGCGCGCGTCCAACTGGTGGCGGCGATGAACCCGTGCCGCTGCGGGCATTTGGGCGATGCGGCGCTGGCCTGCAGCCGCGCGCCGCGCTGCGCGGCGGATTACCAGAGCAAGGTTTCCGGCCCGATGCTCGACCGGATCGATTTGCATGTCGAAGTCGATCCGGTGAGCGCAGCGGATATGGCGCTGCCGCCTCCCGCCGAAGGCTCAGCAGAGGTCGCCGCCCGCGTCGCTGCCGCGCGCAAGATCCAGACAGCTCGCACTGCCAACACCGGCGCGCGCAGCAATGCCGAACTCAACGGCGAAGCGTTGGAGCGATGGGCCAAGCCCGACGAAGCCGGGCAAAGGCTGCTGCTGCAGGCAGCCGAAGCGATGCGGCTATCGGCGCGGGGCTATACGCGGATGCTGCGAGTGGCGCGCACGATTGCCGATCTTGCGGGCGCAGATGGCGTGGGCCGCATCCACATCGCTGAGGCGCTGAGCTATCGGCGGCAAGCGCCGCGGGCCTGACACTCAGCCATTCGCAGCGCGATAGCGCCGGTTTTCTTCGGCGAAAATCTTGCTGATCGTGGCGCCGTCGGACGGCTCCTCTTCCAGGGTTTCCGGATCCCACTGGTGCCGTTCGGTCGCGAAAAAGTCGCCGTCATAGATGTGGATGCCACCGGTGAAACGCGGCAGGGGATTAGTGACCGAGTGGATCGCATCCGCCCCCAGCCCGACCACGTCGCCTGCGAACAGGCAGCGCGCCTTGACCGCTTCGATGCCTCCTTCGGTGCGGCGCCACAGGATATTGTCCTCGCGCCCGGTATAGATGCCGATCAGCGCTTCCATCTGATGATCGTGCGGGAGGAGGTTCATGCGCGGCGTCCAATGCGCTGCAAAGATCGTGAGCTCGCTCGAATTATGGAACACATCGAGCTTCGCTTCGGTCGGGTCGCCCAGTTCGGCAAGGATCGCAGCGGGTTCGCGCACGGCCTCTTTCAACAATTCGCGCACCGCAGGCATGCCGTCACGGCGGCGCGCGGCGAGGCAATCTTCGAGAAAACCTTCGCGGGAAAATTTCATAGCCATTGGCGCTCCTGCTGAGCCGCGACCGGATCTGGCCGGATGCCCTTGCAGGCAAGGCGGTTTAACCGGCGGCCGCTCGCCGCTTTGCCGCTTCCAGGTCCACCACGTCGCCGCGGCCGATCACGTCTCCGGCGATTGCACGGGTGCCGTCGGCTCGAAGGCCGACATTCTCGCGCTTGACCAACGCAAGGTCCTTGGGTCCCAGGATGCGCCCGTCGTGCGAAAGGATCGAGACCGGGCCGATCGGCAGACGGTCGATCTCGTCGACCAGCACCGGATCTTCGACCACTTCGGCGCCATATTTCTGGCCCCATTGGCGCAATGCAATCATGGCCGGAAGCAGGTCGAAGCCCTTTTCGGTCAGGCGATATTCGATCTTGCGGCGATCGTCGGCGCAGGGCTCGCGCTTGAGGATGCCATGTTCGACCAGTTTTGCGAGCCGATTCGAGAGGATGTTGCGCGCGATGCCCAGTTCGCTGAGGAATTCCTCAAAGTGATGCACACCGTTGAAGCTGGCGCGCAGGATCATGAAAGACCAGCGTTCGCCCATCACTTCAAGTGCTTGCGGCAGGCCACACTCGATCAGGTCGCGCAGCGATTCTCTGATATCACCCATAGATCAGTCCTCTTCCAGCAACCTATCTAACCTTTGTTTCGCGGGGCCGCAAAAAATTTTCAGTTTCTAGTTGCAACCTGAAACCTAATCGATTAGGTAGTGATTCGCAACTGGTTTCAATTCGAAACTTGAAAGCACAAAATCAAGACCCTCAACGAAGGACAAGACCATGACCCTCTCCCTCTCCAGCACGAACCGCGTCGGCGCGCTCGTTCTCGCCCTCGCCTATACCGCAGTAACTTTCGGCACGCTCACCGCCCCCGCTCCGGCGATGGCGGCTGCCAGCGGCCCCTATTACGTGGCCGAACTCGCCGCTCCTGCAACCGATGCCCGCACCGTCGCTTCGGGCGTGGCATGGTTCTGCGAAGGCACGACCTGCAAGGCTGCCAAGGGCAATTCGCGCCCGCTGCGCATCTGCCGCGGCCTCGTCCGCGAATTCGGCGAAGTGACCAGCTTCAAGGCGCAGGGTGAAGCTCTGGCTGACGACCAGCTGGCTGCCTGCAACGGCAAGTAAGCTTACCTGATCCCTCGCCGGGCCACCCTCTCCACGCCCGGCTTGTCCCCAAGGCCCCCGGTGTCCCCACGCCGGGGGCTTTTCTTGTCTGGAATCGGCCGCCCTAGAGGAGGCTACGCTCCAACAGGTCGCGCCTCAGCAATTCCGCATTGCTGAAATGATGGGTCTGCCAGCCCAAAGCCGCCGCGGCGGCGATATTGGCCGGATTGTCGTCGACGAACAGCATCGCGGAAGCAGCATGGCCGAAACGCCGTTCGGCGAGCCGGAAGATCGCAGGATCGGGCTTGGCCAGCTTTTCCCGGCCAGACACGACGATATCGCGAAAATGGCCCAGCACGGGCTCGCTCGGGAAGAACTCTTCCCAGAATTCGTCCCCGAAATTGGTGATCGCGTAAAGCGGCATCCCGCGTGCGACCAGCGCCTCTATCAGCTGCGCCGTGCCGGGCACCGGACCCGGGATCGTATCGAGGAAGCGATGGCGATAGGCGTCGATCAGATGCGCGTGATCGGGGAACATCGCCTTGCGCTCGGGCACCATCTCGTCAAGCGGGCGCCCGGCGTCATGTTCGAAGTGCCACTCCTCGGTCACAACATTTGCGCAGAACCAGTCGAGCTCGTCCCGATCATCGATCAGCTGAGCAAAGAGGTGGCGCAAATCCCACTGGATAATCACACGCCCCACGTCGAACACCACGGCCTGCACTGGTTCGCTCACGTCAACAGCTCCTCAAACAGCAACGGCCCGCTCTCCATTGGGAGGCGGGCCGGTATTGCTGCGCAATCGCCAGAGGGCGATTCGCCAAACGGCGCAATCAGCCCTGGCGGGCCTTGAAGCGACGGTTGGTCTTGTTGATCACATAGGTCCGGCCACGACGGCGGATAACGCGGCAATCGCGGTGGCGGCCCTTCAGCGACTTGAGGCTGTTACGGATCTTCATGGTCTCAATTCCAAAAGTAAACGCGCCGGAGCTGCCCCCGACGCGGCGAATTCGAAGCGCGCCGTTAGCGCGTGAACAGATTCGGGTCAAGCGGCTCCGCGGATTTCGAGCAACCTGCGCTCCCAGGCCAGTGCATGCGCCACGATCGTGTCGAGATCGTCGAAGCGCGGTTGCCACGGCAGAGTCGCACGGATCGCCGATGGATCGGACACGAGCGAAGCAGGATCGCCTTCGCGGCGCGGCTGGAGCCGCCGCTCGATCTTCGGGTTCGTCACCCGGTCGACCGCATCGAGCACATCATTGACCGAGAAGCCGCGGCCATAGCCGCAATTCATCAGCATCGAGCGCCCCGGCTGGGCCGCCAGCGCCTCGATCGCCAACACATGGGCATCGGCGAGGTCGCTGACATGGATGTAGTCGCGCACGCCCGTGCCGTCGGATGTCGGGTAATCGTCACCGAAGATCGCCACATGATCGCGTAGGCCAAGCGCGGCTTCGACCGCCACCTTGATCAGATGCGTGGCCCCCACGGTCGACTGGCCGCTGCGCCCCTGCGGATCGGCGCCCGAGACATTGAAATAGCGCAGCACGCAATAATCGATGTCATGCGCCGCCGCCGTGTCGGCCAGCATCTGCTCGGTCATCATCTTCGACCAGCCGTATGGGTTGATCGGTTGCCGCGGCAGCCGCTCGTGCAGCGGCGAGACATCGGACATGCCGTAAATAGTCGCGGTCGAGCTGAACAGGAAACGGGGCACTCCGGCGCGGACCGCCGCCTCGATCAGGGTGCGGCTCTTCACCGTGTTGTTGAGATAATACTTCAGCGGGTCGCTGACCGATTCCGGCACCAGGATCGATCCGGCGAAATGCATGATCGCGCCTTGCCCGTTGCCAATGCCCTGTTCGGCAAAGATACGCGCCAGCAGCGCTTCATCCGCGATATCGCCCTCATAGAAGGCCACGCCCTCGGGCACGGCAAAGCGGAAGCCGGTCGAAAGATTGTCGATCACGGCGACCGGCCAGCCGGCATCGACCAGCGCCAGCACCGCATGGCTTCCGATATAGCCGGCACCGCCGGTCACCAGCACGGGAAAGCTCTTTCCTTCAGTCATGGCCCGGCGTTAGCAAGTTAGTGCAAGGATTGTGCGAAAAAACATGGATGCATCCGTTTTTGCCAACGAGTGCTCCGATCGAGGCAAGCGGCACTGGCAAATGGTCCAGCACAAGGCTAGGGGCAGCAACGAGGAAACAGACTATGAGCAAGCTCCACAGGATTGCCCTGGCCCTGGCGGCAACTGTCGCAGTGGCAGGATGTGCTTCAGCCCCGGCGCCCGGCCCGGTTGAGGTCACCCGGTTCCACGATGCTGCTACGCTTGCGGCGGCGCATCACGGCACGGTCTTCGTAGCCAGTGCACCCGGGGCCGAAGAGGACACGCTGGCGCAGGCGCCCTACAAGGCGGCCGTCGCAGCGGAATTGGCGAAGCTGGGCTTCTCCGAAGCGGGAAGCGAAGGCGCCAGCCTCATCGCGCAGGTGCGGGTCGAGCACTTCCGGATCGGCAGCGAAGAGAAGCGCCGCGGCCCGGTGAGCGTGGGCGTCGGCGGGTCGACCGGTTCCTACGGTTCGGGCTTGGGCCTCGGCATCGGGTTCAACCTTGGTGGAAGCAAGTCGAGCGAGCGGCTGGGCACCGAGCTTGGCGTGATGCTTCGCGACAAGGCGAGCGGGCAGACGGTTTGGGAAGGCCGCGCGCGGTTCACCGTTTCGCCCAAGTCGGAACTGGCCGAGCCAGCACAGGGCGCACACGCCATCGCAAAGGCGCTGTTCCGCGACTTCCCGGGCAATAATGGCGAGACAATCGAAATCGAGGTAGCTGAGTGACTGACATTGCAATCGACGCCAATTTCGACAGCGGCAATATCGAAGTGCTGTCGATTGCAGGCAACAAGGCCACGCTGGCGATACGCAAGGACCACATGAGCGAATTCGCGCAGTGGTTCCATTTCCGCGTCACCTGCGCTGCGGGCGAGGAGTTGCAGCTCAAGCTCACGGGCCTCAACAAATCGGCCTATCCGGGCGGCTGGCCGGGTTATGACGCCTGCGTTTCCGAAGACCGCGAATATTGGGTCCGCGCCGCCAGCAGCTTCGACGAAACCGAGGCCGACGGCACGCTGACCATCACTTACATCCCGGCAAGCAATGTCGCGTGGTTCGCCTATTTCGCGCCGTATTCGATGGAGCGGCACCACGATCTGGTCGCCGAGGCGGCCGCGAGCGAAGGCGTTTCGCTGGTGCGGCTGGGCACCACGCTGGACGGGCAGCCGATCGATTGCCTCGAAATGGGCGAAGGCGACAAGCAGGTATGGCTTTATGCCCGCCAGCATCCCGGCGAGACGCAGGCGGAATGGTGGATGGAAGGCGTGCTCGAATGCCTGACCGACCCCGCCGACCCGGTCGCACGCGCGCTGCGCAAGCGATGCCGCTTCCATATCGTGCCCAATTGCAACCCTGACGGCTCGCGCCGCGGCCACCTCCGCACCAATGCCGTGGGCGTCAATCTCAACCGCGAGTGGGACAATCCCACGCCCGAGAAGTCGCCCGAAGTGCTGGCGATCCGCAACCATATGGATGCAACCGGAGTGGATTTCGCGCTCGACGCACATGGCGACGAAGCGATTCCCGCCGTGTTCCTGGCAGGCTTCGAAGGGATCCCTTCATGGACCTCGGAGCTGGGCGAGAGCTATTACCGCTACCAGCAAATCCTCGACCGGCGTACGCCCGATTTCCAGGTCAAGCTGGGCTATCCCAAGTCCGCCAAGGGCAAGGCCAATCTGTCGATGAGCACAAACCAGGTTGCCGAACGTTTCGGCGCGACGTCGATGACGCTGGAAATGCCCTACAAGGACCTGGCCGACTTCCCCGAGCCCGAGCAGGGCTGGAGCCCCGAGCGGTGCAAGCTGCTGGGCCGCGACTGCCTCGCCGCGCTGCTGGAATGGCTTGACGGTTAGCTAAGGCTCGCCGGGCCGAAAGCGCGCGGCAACAGTTCGGACAGGCTGGTTTTCACCACATCCGCATCGCCCGCGCACCATACCACCGGGTCTGTACCGCCGAGTTCGGCGAGTTCGTTGAGCACCTGGCGGCAACGGCCGCAGGGGGTCACGGGCTCCGCCGTGTCACCGATGACCGCTATCTCTTCCAGCCCGCCGCGATGGCCGTCATCCATCGCCTTCGCCACTGCGACGGTTTCGGCGCATAAAGTGAGGCCATAGCTGGCGTTCTCTATATTGGTGCCCGTCACCACCGTGCCATCGGCAAAGCGGAGCGCCGCGCCCACGCGGAACTTCGAATAGGGCGAATAGGAATTTTCGAGCGCCGTGCGCGCAGCTGCAATCAGGCTGTCGCGATTATTGTCTTCACTCATCTTGCGCGCTCCATCACGACTGCACCACCACCCATTCGAGCGGTTCTTCGGCGGCTTCGGTCACCCGCGCCCCGTTTGCGCTCCATAGCAGCCAGGGCCGCTGCGCATAGCGGGGAAGGAACCGGTCGCGCACCAGCCAAAGGTCGCGCTCGATCCTTGTGGCGATGCCATAACGATCTTCGAATGTTTCGGACAGCTTGAGGATCACCGGCTTGCCCGCGTGCATCTCGACCTGGTTGATGAAGGTGAGCAATTCGCTTTCGACCGCGGCATCGCTGACTTTTTCGGCGCATTGATCGGCTGTTTCTTCGAGCGAGATCGCCGGAGGTAACAGTGTCGCGTCGCGCGGCACCATGGTGACGAAATTGGCGGATTGCGCGTCGGCCCCGGCACAGGGATCGAAATGGTGGAGCGCCCCGACCTTCAGCCCCGCCTGCCGCGCCGCTACAAGATTGCGGCCAAAGCGCGCATCCTGCCCCGCTGCGCCGCTGCTCGCTTCGATATAGGCGAAACTGCCGCCCAGGGCGCGCACGCTCTGGAAGCCGACCAACCCTTCGCGCTCGCTCACCGCTACGCCCTGTTCGGGGAATGTCGCCTCGTCCGGTGCGAAATATTGCAGGTCCCACCAATACCACGCGGCGCTTGACAGGCCCGCAAGCGCAATCGCTGCGAGCAGGTAACGCCGCCACGCGCGGCGCGCAGGTTTTCGCTTGCGTCCCATCCGACCCCGCCTTCGTTCAGCCCTTGATATGCAGCACGCAGATCAGCGTGAAAAGCCGCCGTGCGGTGGCGAAATCGGTCTCAACCTTGCCCTCGAGCCGTTCGAGCAGCAATTCGGCGGCATGGTCGTGGATGCCGCGGCGCGCCATGTCGATCGTCTCGATTTCGGTCGGGGTCGCCTTGCGGATCGCCTGATAATAGCTGTCGCAGATCGCGAAATATTCGCGGATCGGGCGGCGAAAGCGCGCCAGGCCGATCAGAAGGGTTTCGAGCAGTTCGTCACCCTCGCTGCTTATGTCCATCACCAGCCGCCCTTCGTGCACCGACAGGCGCAGGCGATAGGGCCCGGTGGCACCTCGCGCCGCGCTGCGGACCGGCTTGAAGCTGTTTTCCTCGATCAGGTCGAAGATCGCGACTCGCCGTTCCTGCTCGACATCGGCATTGCGCCAGATGATCGTCTCCTCGTCGAGGGAGATGTGGGCAATGCGGTGATCGTCGGCCATGGCCTTGCGGCCTTTCGCAGATGCAGCACCGGTTGAGCAAGCATTTCGAGATTCAATCCACGCTATCCACAGACCGGAACGGCAAGAAATTCGATTCTGATGGCGCGCGCCTATTGCTTACGGAGGCCGGCAGCGCGCAATAGGGGCGCATGTCCGAAACCGATCTGATTGTCCGGCCAGGTGCCGAAACTGCCAAGGCGACCGCGCTGCCTTCGAATATCGAAGCCGAGGCGGCGTTTCTGGGTGCGGTGCTGATCGACAATCGCGTGATCGAGGAATTGCGCACGCCGCTGCGGCCCGAGCATTTCTTCGAATCGCTGCACCAGCGCATTTACGAGCGAGTACTCAAGCTGCTCGAACGCAATGCCACCGCCAGCCCGGTGACGCTCAAGCCCTATTTCGAAGCCGATGATGCGCTGCGGGAACTGGGGGGAACCACCTATCTCGCGCAGCTGACGCAGGACGGGCTCGGCCTGCTTGCCGCGGGCGAACTGGCACAGCAGATCTACGACCTTGCGCTGCTGCGCGAATTGGTGAGCGTGGGCCGCGGACTGGTGGAAGGCGCGCTCGACACCAGCGACGAAGTCTCGCCGATGGACCGCATTTCGGAAGCCGAGGCGCAGCTCTACAAGGTAGCGGACGGCGCGGCGACCGGCAACGAAGCCGAAAGCTTCCGCAGCGCGGCGATGACCGCGATCCGCATGGCCGAAGCGGCGATGAATTCGGGCGGCGGCCTGTCGGGCAAGACCACCGGGCTCGACGTGATCGATCGCAAGACCTCGGGCCTGCACAATTCGGACCTTATCATCCTCGCCGGGCGCCCGGGCATGGGCAAGACCTCGCTCGCCACCAATATCGCCTTCAACTGCGCGGAAGAGCATTTGCGCTGGCAGCGCGATGGCGGCGAATTCAACTATGGTGCGCCGGT
Organism: Altererythrobacter litoralis; assembly: GCF_036324225.1. Lineage (NCBI taxonomy): Bacteria > Pseudomonadati > Pseudomonadota > Alphaproteobacteria > Sphingomonadales > Erythrobacteraceae > Altererythrobacter > Altererythrobacter litoralis. The sequence continues at coordinate 24,783 of NZ_JAZDQV010000009.1, read as the reverse complement.
CGCATTCTTCAGCCTGGAAATGAGCGCCGACCAGCTCGCCACGCGTATCCTGGCCGAACAGGCCGAGATCAGTTCCGAATCGCTGCGCAGCGGCAAGCTTACGCGTGAGGAGTTCCAGAAGCTGTCCTTTGCCAGCCAGCAGCTGGCGGAGCTGCCGCTCTATATCGACGACACGCCCGCGCTGACGATCGCGGCGCTGCGCACCCGGGCCCGCCGGCTCAAGCGGCGGCACGACATCGGGCTGATCGTGGTCGACTATCTCCAGCTGCTGCAGGGATCGGGCCGCGCCAACGACAATCGCGTCAACGAGATTTCGGAAATCAGCCGCGGGCTCAAGACGCTGGCCAAGGAGCTGGCGGTTCCGGTGATCGCACTGTCGCAGCTGAGCCGTGCGGTCGAACAGCGCGAAGACAAGCGCCCGCAACTGTCGGACCTCAGGGAATCGGGCTCGATCGAGCAAGACGCCGACATGGTGTGGTTCATCTATCGCGGCGACTATTATCACGAGGCCTCGCGCCCCGACATGCCGACCGAGAACACTTCGGCCGAAGCGACCGAGAAATACCGCATCTGGGAAGAGCGCTATCTCGAGCTGAAGAACAAGGCCACGCTGATCGTGGCCAAGCAGCGCCACGGTTCGACCGGCAATGTGCCGCTGCATTTCCAGAGCGAGATCACCAAGTTCACCTCGCCCAATATCCGCGACTATTCCGACTACGGATTCGAGTAGGCCCCGGTCACAGGCCGAGATTGAGCCGCCGCGCCACCGTGTAGTCGATCACCGAGACCAGGAACCACGACAGCCGCCAGCGGATGCGGTTGAACAGCGTCGCTTCGTGGCGAAACCATTCGAGCGTGACCGGCCTGCTGGCGCTTTCGAGATGATCGATCATGCCGCGCACTTTCTGCGCCAGCGCTGCATCTTCCACCCTCACCATCAGCTCGAGATTGAGGCGGATCGAGCGCATGTCGAAATTGGCGCTGCCGAAATAGGTGACATCGTCGATCACCATCAGCTTCAGGTGAAGCTTGGTCGGCTCGAACTCGGCAATGCTGACACCCGCATGCAGCAAATTCCCGTACAAGGCGCGCGAGGCGCCGATGGTCGTGGTGTTGTCCGACTTGCCCGCCATGATCAACCGGGCGCCGCCGCGCTGCGCCAGCTTGCGGATCAGGCGCCGGATGCTGCGCGGTGGCGAGAAATAGGCCATCACCAGGTCGAGCCTGGTGCTGCGCGCAATGTCGAGCTTAACCGTGCGCGCCCATGCGCTGGTGATCCGCGTGGGGCCGCCCAGCAAGAGCTGCACACTGCTATCGCCTTCCTTCCAGTCGCGCACCAGCCGGCGGATCGCAAGGAAGCGTGAGCCGCCACTGCCAACCCATTGCTCGAGCTCGCCGAACCATTCGGCGAAGCGCGCCACCACCGGACCTTCGATCGTAACCGCAAGGTCGCTCCACCCGTTCTCCTGCGGAGAGGCAAAATAGTGGTCCGACACGTTGAAGCCGCCGGTAATCACCCTGGCACCGTCGGCGATGGCGAATTTCTGGTGGTTGCGGATGAGGTAGCGCACGTTCCAGCGTGGAGAGAACAGGCTGAACCGCCCCCCGGCGCGCACGATCGGCTCGAAAAAGGCTTCGGGCGCGTCGCTGCCGAATGCATCGATGATGAGGTGGACCTTTACGCCCCGCTGCGCCGCCTGCACCAGCGCGCCGCGCACCACAGTGCCGATATGATCGGGCTGGAACATGTAGAAACAAAGTTGCAGCGTTTCGCTGGCGCTCTCGATCAGTTCGATCAGGCTCGCCAGCCGCTGCGCCCCTTCGGGATGGAAACTGAACACATGGTCGCCGCCTGCAATGGTGAATGCCGCCGGATCGCGATAATCCACGCTCGTTTCGGGCAGGGTCGGGGCGCCATCGGCTTCGGCCATGCCGTGCTTTAGGCCAAGGCAGTGCCGCTGCGCAATTTCTTGACTCGCGAGCGCCCCGCACCTATCTGGCGCGCTTCCCCGGCAAACCTATTTGCATGAGAGGCCTTCATGGCACGCGTTACCGTTGAAGATTGCGTCGACAAGGTTCCCAACCGCTTCGACCTCGTCCTGCTGGCTGCCCAGCGCGCTCGCGAAATTTCGGGTGGCGCCGAGCTGACCATCAATCGCGATCGCGACAAGAACCCCGTGGTCGCGCTGCGCGAGATCGCTGAAGAAACGATCCGCCCGGGCGAGCTGAAGGAAGCCCTGGTCACCGGCCTGCAGAAGATCCTGCCTGACGATGAAGACGAAGCCGATGAAATCGGTTCGCTCAGCCAGTCGGCCGAAGCGTTGCGTATCACCGCATCGGCTCCGGTCCGTTCGCAGTCGATCGGCGGCGATTTCGACGGCTGATCGCGCGTCAGAGCGAGCAAGAAAGAGGCCGCCCCTGATCGGGCGGCCTTTTTGTTTTCGCCCGCTTGCCCTATCCTTCTGTTTCCGGCGGGCGGAAGCCATGGAGCCGTGACGGGGGGCTTATGAGCGAAATCACCGAAGGACTGGGTGGCGCGATCGAAGGTGCGCTGAGTGCGCGCGCGGTCGAAAAGCAGGCCGGTGAAGGCATCGCATCCCCGGGCGGCACCTGCCTCAATTGCGGCACCGAACTGCTCGGCCCGCATTGCCACGCCTGCGGCCAGAAGGCGCAGGTCCACCGGACCATCTCCGCGATCCTGCACGACATCGTGCACGGCGTGCTGCATCTCGATGGCAAGCTGTGGCGGACGCTGCCCTTGCTGGCCTTCAAGCCGGGCGAGCTTACCCGCCGCTATATCGACGGCGAGCGCGCCCGCTTCGTCAGCCCCATGGCGATGTTCCTGTTCTCCGTCTTCCTGATGTTCGCCGTGTTCCAGGCGGTGGGGCTGACCACGCCGAGCGACGTCAAGCCGGACATCTCGACCGGCGATGCGGTCAGCCAGGTCCAGGGCTCGGCGCTTGCCCAGCTAAAGGACGCGCGGCAGCGCGCGGAAACCTATCCCGAAGGTTCGCCCGAGCGGCTGCAAGCCGAAGCCGACATCGCCAATGCAGAGAAATTCTTCAACCAGCTCGACGAGAACCAGAAGTTCATGCTCGGCACCGAAGCGCTGGCAAGCGGGGATGGCACGGGGATCAGACCGGTGGACGCCATTCTAAAGAAGTGGCGCGATAACCCCGGGCTGATGCTCTACAAGCTGCAGACCAACGCTTACAAATTCAGCTGGCTGCTGATCCCGCTATCGGTACCCTTCCTGTGGCTGATGTTCGCCTGGAAGCGCCACATCAGGGCCTATGACCACGCGATCTTCGTAACCTATTCGATCGCATTCATGTCGCTGCTGTTCATCGCGCTGTCGCTGCTCTCGCTGAGCGGGGTTGCCGAGGGCTGGGTGTTCGGGGCACTCGTGATCATCCCGCCACTCCACATCTACAAGGATCTGCGCAAGGCCTATGGCCTGTCGCGCTTTGCCGCCTTCTGGCGTCTGTGCCTGCTACTGGTCTTCATCACCGTGGTGATCATGCTGTTCCTGCAGATATTGCTGCTGCTGGGCGCGACCTGAGCCCAGCCATGGGCATCAACGGCTCAGCACCTATTGCGCCTTGGTGCGCAGCCAGCCGGTAATCGAATAGCGGCGAAAGGCCGCCGCGCGGCTTACCTCCGTGACGCTGTGGACCTGCGGCACGCGGAACATGTTGAGCCGGTTGAAGTCCGGCGTGAGGCCGCTGACCTGCGCATTTGCCTCATCATGGAAGATCAGCAGCCCGCCCCATTCGACGCGCCAGCGCGGCGTGAGGTTGAGCACATAGGCCGCCAGCCTGCCCTTGCCGTCGACATCGTCGGTATGGCCGGTGAGGAAGTCTCCCGGGGAATAGGCCGTGCCCTGCGCATCGGCGAATTCGATTTCTGCAAACCCGGTGATCTTGCGCAGCAGATCGCGCGGTTCGCCATTCGACCACCAATCGGCAAATGCGGCCAGCAGATCCTTGCTCTTACGCCTTTCGCGCTGGCCATCGGGCACGCGGATCGTTTCGTAGCGATATTGGAAATCATAGCGCGCCTGCGCTTAAACCGCATCGTCAAGCTGCTTGAGCTTGGCCGCATCCATACCGGCGCGGGTCTTGCGATCGAGCTCAACCAGCCTGTCGCCACTGTTAATGACCTGCGACCAGTCGTCCCGGCCACGCAAGAGGTTGTGGAGCGCGACCGCGCAATCCTCTGTGAGGATGTTCGGTATCGAAATCACGCCGGTCCGCGCGAACTCATCCGCCAGCGCATCGAGATCGGGCCGCGGGCCGAGCGCGAAATCGATAGGCTGCAGTTTCACGAGAGCGGGATCACGCGCCTTGAGGTGCCGTGCCGCCTTCGCCGCCGAACTTCTTGCCCGCCTTCGGCACTGCCGGGCCCGAAACGGGCTGGACAATCGCGGGGCCGGAAGGCCGGTCGGGCCGGTCGATCTTGCCGTCCTTCATCAGCTGGTCGATCTCGTCGCCGGTCAGCGTCTCATATTCGAGCAATGCCTGAGCGATCAGGTGCAGCTTGTCTTCCTGGCTGGTCAGCACATCGCGGGCGCGCTTGAGCCCGCCTTCGACCAAATCCTTGATTTCGGCATCGATCAGCTTGTTCGTATCGGCCCCTGCCATGGTGCGCGCGGTCTGGCCCATGCCGAGATAGCCTTCCTGGCTCTGCTCATACTGCAGCGGACCAAGCTTGTCCGACATGCCCCATTTGGTGACCATGTTGCGGGCAAGGTCGGTGGCATACTGGATATCGCCCGATGCGCCGCTCGAAACCTTGTCATGGCCGAAGATGATCTCTTCCGCCACGCGGCCACCCATCGCGACCGCAAGGTTCGCGTGCATCTTGTCGCGGTGATACGAGTAATTGTCGCGTTCGGGCAGGCGCATCACCATGCCCAATGCCCGGCCGCGCGGAATGATCGTGGCCTTGTGGATCGGGTCGGAAGCCGGCTCGTTGATCGAGACGAGCGCATGGCCGGCCTCGTGATAGGCGGTCATCTTCTTCTCGTCGTCGGTCATCACCATCGAGCGCCGCTCGGTGCCCATCATGACCTTGTCCTTGGCGTCCTCGAACTCCTGCATGGCGACAAGGCGCTTGTTGCGCCGCGCAGCGAGCAGCGCCGCCTCGTTGACGAGGTTGGCGAGGTCCGCACCCGAGAAGCCGGGAGTGCCGCGCGCAATGGTGCGCGGGTTCACATCGGGTGCCAGCGGCACCTTCTTCATGTGCACGCCCAGGATCTTTTCGCGTCCGTCGATATCGGGGATCGGCACCACCACCTGGCGGTCGAAGCGGCCGGGGCGCAGCAGTGCCGGATCGAGCACGTCGGGCCGGTTGGTGGCAGCGATGATGATGATGCCTTCATTGGCTTCGAAGCCGTCCATCTCGACCAGCAGCTGGTTGAGCGTCTGCTCGCGCTCGTCGTTCGAATTGCCGAGGCCGTGCCCGCGATGGCGACCGACCGCGTCAATTTCGTCGATGAAGACGATGCAGGGCGCGTTCTTCTTGGCCTGTTCGAACATGTCGCGGACACGCGATGCGCCGACGCCGACGAACATTTCGACGAAGTCCGAACCCGAAATGGTGAAGAAGGGTACGCCCGCTTCGCCCGCGATCGCGCGAGCGAGCAAGGTCTTGCCGGTACCGGGCGAGCCGACCAGCAGCGCGCCCTTGGGAATCTGCCCGCCAAGCTTCGAGAAACGCTGCGGATCGCGCAGGAACTCGACGATTTCCTCGAGCTCCTCGCGCGCTTCGTCAATGCCGGCGACATCGTCGAAAGTCACACGGCCCTGACGCTCGGTCAGCAGCTTGGCCTTGGACTTGCCAAAGCCCATCGCGCCGCCTCCGCCGCCCTTCTGCACCTGGCGCAATGCGAAGAAAGCGATGCCCAGGATCAGGATGAAAGGCAGCGACTGGATCAGGATGTAGAGCAGCAGGTTCGGCTCTTCGGCCGCCTGCCCCGAATATTGCACGCCATTGTCATCGAGCAGGCGCGTAAGCTCGGCATCGCCGGGCACCGGCACAGTCGAGAACGGCGTATCGTTCTTCATCACGCCCGTGATCTTCTCGGGCGCGATCTGCACTTCCTTGACCGAACCTTCGGCCACCGCCTCGCGGAAATCGGAATAGCGGATCTGCGTGCCTTGCGGCTGAGCGGAATTGCCGAACATCGACACAGCCAGCAGCAGCGCGAGGAACACCCCGCCCCAGATCATCAGGGTCTTGATCATCGGGTTGGGTCCTTCCGGGCCCTGGCCGCCGTTGGGATCGCGCGGATCGTGCTGGTCACTCATTTCTCAGGCATTCCTTTCGTCCGCTCCAATGTAGGCGGCGTGGAGTGAATGGCAAGATAACGACCGACTCTGCTTTTGGTGTCATTCTCGATCAGAGAAATTTGCCGGGTCGCTCGATCAAGGGGCGTAGGCCTTGAGGAACATCTCCAGCGCGCCGGCGATCCGCCTTGAATTCTCAGTGCTGTCAGGAGCCGCGCCGAAGCGGCGTTCCAAGTCGCCCATGCCCTTGCACATCGAAACGAACTGTTCGGCCGCGAGCTCGGGATCGGGGATTTTCAGCTCGCCGCGCTCATTGGCGAAGGCAAGAAATGCAGAGAAGGCGGCTTTCATCCGCCACGGCCCCGCCTTCAGGAACGCATGGCCAATCTCGGGCTCATGCTCGGTTTCGGCAGCGATCCGGCGGTCGAACTGGACCATCTTGGGTTGGGACAGGAATGCGACCATCGCTTCGCCGATTGCGGTGAGCCGCTCGCGTATGCTGCTGCCCGAAAGCTGCGTGTCGATCGAGAAATAGCCGCGCATCTTCTCGCATTCGCAGTCGACGGCCGCCGCGAACAGCGCGCGCTTGTCGCCGAAGTGATTGTAAATCGTAACTTTGGACACGCCCGCATCCGCCGCGATCTGTTCAATCGAGCTGGCAGCGAACCCATGCACGAAAAAGGCTTCAGCCGCGGCTGCGACGATCGCTTCACGCTTCGAGCTGTCAGGCGGCCGACCTCGCCCTGTCGGCGATTTCTTCGCCACAGGCCGGGAACCTTGCCCGATTTGCTCGGTTGACACGCTGAACGCTCCCGTTCAATTAAACGATACCGTTCAGTAATGCGGTAATTGAGTCGTCAACGCAACCCCGCCGATCAGCAAAGGTCCCCGCACGCCATGCTCTGGATCGCCATCCGCATGCTCACTGGCGACAAGCAGAAGTTCTACGGACTTCTGTTCGGCATTGCCTTTTCGACCCTGCTGATCACTCAACAGCTGACCATTTTCGTGAACCTGGTCGAGCGCGGCGCCAGCGGGGTCTACAATGTGCCGACAGCGGATGTTTGGGTGATGGACCCGGTCAGTCGCACCACTGACGTCAACTATGCGATGCCCTCTACCGCGCTCGACCGGGTGCGAGCGGTACCCGGAGTGAAATGGGCTGTCCCGCATTTGCGCGCCGTGGCTTCGGTACGCACGCGCAGCGGCGATCTTGAAGGCGTCGGAATCATCGGAGTGGACGATGCGACGCTGATCGGACTGCCCAAGCGCATGATCGAAGGCGACAAGGATGTCCTTTCGCAGCCTGACACCGTCGTGATCGACGATGTCGGCGTGACCAACATGTTCGAGAATGGCGACAACCCGATCGGGCAGCGGCTCGAACTCAACGACCAGCGCGCGGTAATCCGCGGGATCGCCGATTCGATCCCCAGCTTCACCAGCCAGGTGGTGCTCTTCACCAAATACAGCCAAGCGCTCAATTATGTACCTGGCACCCGCAACCGGATGAGCTTCGTGCTGGTTGGCCGCGATGACGATGTCACCTCAGAGGAACTGGTAAAGCGGATCGAGGAACGCACCGGCCTGCGCGCACGCACCCGCGACCAGTTTGCGCGCGACGGGGTGAACTTCATCATCCAGAACACCGGCATCCCGACCAATTTCGGGATCACTGTGGTGCTCGGCTTCATCGTCGGGGTCGCGATAGTCGGCCTGACCTTCAGCCTCTTCATCCGCGACAACATCAAGCAGTTCGGCGCGCTGAAGGCCATCGGCGTCACCAATACCAAGATCCGCAGGATGGTGGTGGTTCAGGCCGGGCTAGTGGGCTTCATCGGCTATTGCCTGGGGATCGTGGGAACTGCCCTGTTCATGTGGAGCTTTTCAGGCAATCCCTTCTTCAAGGCTTTCTACATCCCCTGGCAGATACCGCTGATCAGCCTTGGGGCAGTGATCGTGATCCTTGGAATTACCGGATGGATCAGCCTGCGCAGCGTCCTCAAGACCGAACCGGCGGCGGTGTTCAGATGATACTCGACACCACCCAGATCGGCGGTTGCGCCCCTACTGCGGCAATCTGCACGCGCGCCATCGCGCGCGACTTCACCGCAGGCGAGCAAACGCTGCGCGTGCTGCACGACATCAATGTCGACATACGCGCAGGCGAACTGACCTACCTCGTCGGCGAATCCGGATCGGGCAAGACCACGCTGATCTCGATCATGTGCGGCATCCTCTACCCGACCGAAGGCGATGTGCGCGTGTTCGGTACCGACATCTATGCGCTCGACGATACGGCACTGGTCAATTTCCGGCTCGAGAACATCGGCTTCATTTTCCAGCAGTACAATCTGATCCCGTCGATTGATGCCGCCTCCAATGCTGCAGTGCCGCTGATCGCGCGCGGGATGGACCGGCGCGAAGCGCGCGAACGTGCGGTCGAAATGTTCGCCAAGCTCAACATCGCAGACCAGGCCGCAAAGCTGCCCAACCAGCTTTCTGGCGGACAGCAGCAGCGCGTCGCCATCGCCCGTGCACTGGTGCACGAGCCGCGGCTGGTGGTATGCGACGAGCCCACCGCCGCGCTTGATGCCAAATCCGGCCGCCGCGTGATGGACCTGCTACGCGAAGTGGCGGTCGCAGCCGACCGCGCCTGCATCATCGTCACCCACGACAACCGTATCTTCGACCTCGCCGACCGCATCCTCGTGCTCGAGGACGGCAGGCTCACGCACGACGGCACCGACCTGCCGAAGGACCACTGACATGGCACTCCTCCCCGACGACTTCAGCTTTTCGCGCAAGATCCTGCCGGTACTCGCCCTCGTTGGCCTGATCGGTGCAGCGATCTTCATCTGGAGCGGCCTGCCCGATCGCGAACTGGCTGAACCCGAGCAGACGCCGCTCACGGCAACCGGAGAGCTTGCCAATTCGCCGCGGGTTGCGGGGGCAGGGGTGGTCGAACCTTCGAGCGAAATCATCGATATCGGCACCTCGCTGGCGGGCCTGGTCACGCAGGTTGCGGTAAAGCCGGGCGACTTCGTCGCTCAGGGCCAGGCCCTGTTCGTGGTCGACGAAAGGGCGGCGCGTGCGCACCTGCGCGAAGCCAATGCCGCGATCGGAGAAGCGCGCGCGGCAATCGCGGAAGCGCAGTCTGCGCGCACCACGGCGCAGCGCCAGCTCGATCTCTATGCCGCGATCGGAGATCCGGCCGCGGTCAGCCGCAGCGAAGTGATCCGCGCGGAAGGCGACGCGGCGGCAGCGACGGCGCGCCTCGAACTGGCCCGCACCCGGCTTGCCGCAGCCGAAGCCGCCGCCAACAGCGCGCAAACCGAGCTGAACCGGCTGACCGTGCGCGCACCGATCGCAGGCGAGATCCTCGAAGTGAATATTCGCCCCGGCGAACTGGTCACGACCATGGGCGGTTCCGGCGACCCCTATATCCGGATGGGCGAGACGCGCCCGCTGCACATCCGCATCGACATCGACGAAGACGATGCCACGCGCGTAGCGCTGGGCAAGAATGCCGTGGTCTCTCCGCGCGGTGCCGCCGACAGGCGCGTCGAAGCAACATTCGTGCGCGCCGAACCGCTGGTGGTGCCCAAGCGATCGCTGACCAATTCGGCCGCCGAGCGGGTCGACGTGCGCGTGCTGCAGCTAATCTATGCCCTGCCCGACAATGCGCGCGGCACCTTCCGCGTCGGCCAGCAGGTCGATGCCTTCATTCCCGCGATCGAGGCGCAAGGCGAATGAGGTTGCGTACAGCCATCGTTGCGGCAGCCCCGATCGCGCTGGCGGCCTGCGTTGCGGGCCCGCCGCCGGACATCGCGACGCCTACACCGGAGCTTCCCGGGGCCTATCTCTACACGCCCGACGCCGCCGCGAAGGCGGGCCTTGCGACACTGCTGCCAGCCGAAGATCCAGCCTTCGCAGCCTTGTCCGCTCGCGCGCTGGCGGAAGGGCCGACGCTGGCCGAAGCGCTCGCAAGGGTCGATGCCGCGCGAGCCGCAGCACGCGGCGCGGGCGCCGCGCGACTGCCCAGCATCGGCGCAAATGCGTCGGTCGAACGCAGGCGGGGCAACCCGGCCCAGTTCGGCGGCAACGTGCCTTCGGGCATCGATTTCGACACCGACCAGACGGGCTATTCGGCCAATCTGACTGCCAGCTGGGAGATCGACCTGTTCGGCCGCTTGAAGGCAAGCGAACGCGCGGCGCTCGCCCGGCTCGACGGTGCCGACGCTTCGGCGCAAGCCGTCGGGATTGCATTGCTGGCAGAGATAGCTGGCGCAGTGATCGACTGGCGCAGCAATGCCGCGCGCGAAGCCGCGCTTGCCGAGGATCTCGCCGCAGCCGAGCGGTTGGCCCAATTGGCAGCGAAGCGCGAAGAGGCCGGGCTCGCACCGGGTTTCGACCGCGTCCGCGCCGAAGCCGCCGCCAGCCAGTCGCGCTCACGGCTTGCCGCGCTGCAAGGCGAACGCGCGCAGATCGTCGGGCGCCTCGTGGCGCTGACGGGGCAGGATGCACGCTCGGTTGGCGAAGTGCTGGCGCAATCCGCCGGGGCAAGCGCGCTTCCGGTGCCGCCGGCCGCCCTTCCCTCCGACCTGCTGGCGCAGCGCCCCGATGTGCGTGCTGCGGCGGCCGATCTGGCTGCTGCTGATGCCGACCTTGCCGCGGCGGCCCGCGCGCGTTTTCCGCGCCTCACGCTGTCGGCTGCGCTCGGCCTGCTCGCCTTCGATTTCGGCAAATTGTTCGATTCAAGGTCCGACGTTTACTCGGTCAGCGGCGGGATCGCGGCTCCCTTGCTCGACTTCGGGCGGATCGAAGCCCAGATTGACGGCGCTGCAGCGGGCAAGCGCGCGGCCTTCGCCGCCTATCGTGGAGCGGTATTCAACGCGCTGGGTGAAGCCGAAAGCGCCTATGGCGTGGTTGCAGGAGCAGATGCACAGTCTGAGGCCGCGGCACGCGAGAGTGCCGATCTCGAACGCGCGGCCTCGCTCGCCGAAACACGCTATCGCGCGGGGCTGGCCGATTTTCTTACAGTGCTGGAAGCTCGCCGTGCTGCCGACGCAAGCGGCGAACGCGCGGCAGCGGCGCTGGGCCAGGCTCGCTCGGCTCGGGTGCGTTTGTGGCTGGCGCTGGGTGGCGATGCTCAGGCGATGACGCGCTCGACCACCCAATAGGCAGCGATAATCCCGATACCGTAAGTCGCGGCCTTGAGAGCAGGCGGCTCGCCCTTGGGCACCAGCCTTTGGACTGCGGCGCGCAGAGCGAGCACCGCCGCGATGACCAGCAATTGCCCCGCTTCGACGCCGAGGTTGAAGGTCAGCAGCGCCATCGGCACTTCGCCTTCGGGCAAGCCGATCTCGCGCAGCGCCCCTGCGAAGCCAAAGCCATGCAGTAGGCCGAAGCCGAAGGCGACGATCCACGGCCAGCGCCGGGTCCAGCTTTCCGGGTGGTTGCGCGCCAGCTCGACCGCAAGGAACACGATCGAAAGCGCAATCAGCGCCTCGACCGGTCGCTGCGGAAGCCCGGCATAGCCGAGCGTCACTGCCGCCAGCGTGAGCGAATGCGCGATCGTGAAAGCGGTCGCGGCTTTCACGACGGCCCAGCCGGCCTGCACCAGCAGGACCAGTGCGATCACGAACAGCAGATGGTCCCAGCCCATCAGGATGTGTTCGGTGCCGATCACGAAATAGCTTCGCATGACCTGCCAGCGATCGGGCCGGGCAAGGATGGTTGCGGAAGGTTCGCTCGCGGTCAGGCGAAAGCTCTGGACCGGGCGTTCAATCAGGGCGACGCGCAGCAAGGCGTCCGAGCGACCCGCCAGTTCGGGCAGCGAAATCATGCGCCCCCCGACCTCACCCGAGCAAAGCACATCGGCATGGCCGATAATGGCGAGCGCCGCGACTTGCGCCGATGGTTCACCTTGGATCGCACAATTTTCGGGGATTTGCGGCACGATCAATGTTGCCGGGCCAGGTTGGGATAGCGGTTGCTTCCAGTCGAGCGAAAACTCCCCCGGGGCGCGCTCACTGAAATCGATCGAGAAGGGGCGCAGTTCGTCGGCCCTTGCCGGCGCCGCCAGCAGCACCAGCACCGCCAGCGCCAGCAGCAAACGCATCATCGGGCGATGTCGACGCGGTAGGCGTCGCGCAAGAGCTGGTAGGCGCGCTCCTTGCGCTCGGCGATGGTGGCTGTGCGCCAGTCGTTCAGCACTTCTTCGCGAATCGCATTGAGTGGCGGCACCTTTCCGGGAGTGCGCGCATGCAGCCGCACCAGATGCCAGCCCAGCCCGGAGGGGACCGGCCCCTGCCATTGCTCCTGCTGTTCGAGCTGATCCAATCCAGCCACGAACTGTTCGCCGAAATTGGCGAGCACATCGCGCCGCGACTTCCGCTCAAGGCTTGCCGGAAGGCTGATCACGCCTCCATACTGGCGCCAGTCGGCAGAACCGCGCAGCCGCGCCAGGGTCGACTGTGCCTCCCCTTCCGTCTCGAACCAAAGCTGGTCGAACGAATATTCCACTTCAGTGGCGAACCGCTCGGGGTGCTCTTCGTACCATTTGCGGAGATCGGCATCGGATGGCTGCGCGGTTTCCACGCTAGCGGTGGCGGCCATGTCCATCTTTTGCGCCATGCGGCGACGTACGACTGCGTCGTCGCGATCGAAGCCCAGCCGCAATGCTTCGCGATAGAGTACCTCTTCGCGAACATATTGGTCGATCAGCCCATCGAGCTCGGCATCGGTTGGCGGACGGTTCATCATCCGCTCAAAGCCCAGCGCGATCTGCGCCTGCATTTCGCGATCGATATCAATTACACGGTCGGTCGGATCCAAAGGCTCGCCTTGCCAAGCAAACCACGCGAACACCAACGTGCCTGCTGCAAGGAAATGGACCAGCGGTTCGCGCGTCCAGTTGGGCAGGTTCACTTTTTCTCCATGATCGCTGGCGGAGCCGGCTTGAGCCAGATCGGGGAGCTATAGGCCCGTTCCTGCGCGACAGCATCGGCCATGGCCTCAGGCGGCAACTTGGTCCCGAAACGCACGGCATCGTATAGCGGCCATCGCGGCGTCGGGATTTCGAGCACGCGCACATAATAGAAGGCGCGCTGGCCCGGGCGATAGTCGGGATCGGTCCACACGCTGCGCAACTCCGCCGTGCCGATGCTGTTGGTATAGGTCGCTTTGGACCGGTCGACCGTGTCACCCACCGCCGGGACCTTGCCGCCCTTCTTCACCCGCTTGTCCATGTCGCTCCACACGACATCGTAGACCTGCTCTTGCGTCTTGCCCGAAGCGTCGACCCAACCCTTCACAACCTGCACGCGGTCGAGATTGGCACCATCGGGATCCTTCAGCGCGGAGATCAGGAAACTCGGCGCCTTGTTCCTGCCAACCAGTTCGCCGCCCATCGGCACGCCGCGCGTATAGCCTGCGCGCACCCAGTCGCCCGCCCAGTCGCCATCGCTGAAATCGAAGCCGCCGAACACACGCACCACCATGCGTGGGCCGGTGGTGGCGTAAACCTCGCGTCGCTTGAACGCGTCGAAGATCTCTGCCCGCGTATTGCCGCGCGCCCACGCCGCCGCATAACCGCCTGCAAGATAGTGCCAACCGAACCGCCCCTGGCGTGTGCCAAGGTTTTGCGGTTCCAAGGCGCGATCCTTGTAATGCGGCTCGTTGCCGGTGTGCTTGCCGAAGAAATTGTCCTCATCGCCAGTCGCCAGCGCCGTATGACTGTCGGTCGATCCGATCAGGCCGAAGGCATAGGGATTGACCCCCAGCCTCTGCTCAAGCGAAATGCCGCGCTTGAGAGCTTCACGAATGTAATTCCCGGCAAGCATGTCGGAAGTGGTTTTGCGAGTCAGCGGCAGATTGCCCAGTTCCCAGCCTTTGACGCCGAACCCCGCCAATTCGTCATTGGGCGAAAGGAAGGGGTGGCTTTCGCTATCGCCCTTGATCTGGGTCACTTCGACCACAGGTTCGTGCCTTGCGCGCCGCTTGGCATATTCGGCCGTCATAGGGCTACCATCGGCAAGCGTCGTTTCGAACATCAGCCCGTTGGAAACATTGGAGTTGTGCGGAATGGCAAGCACTTGTCCGCCGGTCGTCTTCGCATAGGCCTCCATATAGTCCCACAGGCCCGTCACTTCAGTCTCAAGCCCGGGATAGGGCACAATCTGCTTGGTACGGTCGCTGCCATCGCGGAAAATCACCACCCGGTGCAGATTGTTGCCATCGGGCATCAGGGTATATTCGAAGCCTGCCAGCGCGGTGAACTTGCCCGGCTTGTTATAGCGATCGATTGTGTCGAGATGCGCCGTCCAGATTTCGCTGGTCGCCTCGCCCTGCTCATCCTGCGAGTTGAGCATCCCTGCCGGTAAATGCCCGTTCGCTGCGGCATTGATCAGCTCTGCAACGGCCCGCTGCGACTGCTCGGGGCTCTCATGCATCATGTCATGCCAGCGCCGCATCGTTTCATCGCTGATCAGCATGCGCGGTGCGTCATAAAGCCGCTTGGTCGCTCCCAATCCATCCGAATGGTCCGAGATCACGAGGAAATCGAGCGGCCGCGAGAGCTTGGCCTTGATCCCGGTGGTCGAGGTCACTTCCTCGCCCATGGCGAATTTCAACGCGTCTTCCGGGCCAAGCCTCACGCCGAAGCCGAAAGCATCGATCGAATTGTTGGTATGGAGGTGCGTGTCACCCCAATAGGGCCGGTCGGGAAACTCGGCGAGGTCGATCGTCCCTTCGCCCGTGCCCTTCTGGGCTTCATCGATCGCGGCATCGCAGGAGACAAGCGCGAGCGTTGCAACGCCCAGCAGGCCTGCCGCAAGAAACTTACGCATTCCACCTCTCCATTCTTCTTTTCGAACGCAAGTGTGCGCGCCGCGCGGGGTGCCGTCAAGCAAGATGCGCCATACCCGTGCCGCCGTAACGTAACATCGACTGCATCACTGCGCAGGAGCAGGTTTGAGCCAGATCGGAGAGGTGTAGGCGCGTTCCTGCGCGACAGCATCGGCCATGGCCTCAGGCGGCAACTTGGTCCCGAAACGCACGGCATCGTATAGCGGCCATCGCGGCGTCGGGATTTCGAGCACGCGCACATAATAGAAGGCGCGCTGGCCCGGGCGATAGTCGGGATCGGTCCACACGCTGCGCAACTCCGCCGTGCCGATGCTGTTGGTATAGGTCGCTTTGGACCGGTCGACCGTGTCACCCACCGCCGGGACCTTGCCGCCCTTCTTCACCCGCTTGTCCATGTCGCTCCACACGACATCGTAGACCTGCTCTTGCGTCTTGCCCGAAGCGTCGACCCAACCCTTCACAACCTGCACGCGGTCGAGATTGGCACCATCGGGATCCTTCAGCGCGGAGATCAGGAAACTCGGCGCCTTGTTCCTGCCAACCAGTTCGCCGCCCATCGGCACGCCGCGCGTATAGCCTGCGCGCACCCAGTCGCCCGCCCAGTCGCCATCGCTGAAATCGAAGCCGCCGAACACACGCACCACCATGCGTGGGCCGGTGGTGGCGTAAACCTCGCGCCGCTTGAACGCGTCGAAGATTTCCGCCCGTGTGTTGCCGCGCGCCCAGGCGGCCGCATAGGCCCCTGCCAAATTGTTCCAGCCGAACCTGCCTTCGCGCAGCCCCTGGTTCTGTGGCTCGACCGCTCGCTCGCGATTGGAGGGCTCGGTCCCGGAATTCTTTCCGAAGAAATTGGCCTCTTCGGCAATCGCCAGCGAAGTATGGCTGTCGGTCGCGCCAATCAGGCCGAATGCGTAGGGGTTCACGCCCAATTGCTGTTCGAGTGAGAGCCCGCGCTTCAATGCCTCGCGCACGTAATTTCCGCCGCGCATTTCCGGTGTGGTCTTTTCGGTAACGTCGAGATTGCCCACTTCCCAACCGGCATCGCCAAATCCGGCGAACTCGTCATTGGGCGAAAGGAAGGGATGGCTTTCGCTGTCGCCCTTGATCTGCGTCGCTTCGACCACGGGTTCGTGCCTGGCGCGGCGGCTGGCATATTCAACTGTCATCGGGCTGCCGTCAGCCAAGGTCATCTGGAACATGCGTCCGTTCGAGAGGTTGGAATTGTGCGGCATGGCCAGCACCTGGCCGCCCGTCGTCCTCTCATAGGCTTCCATATAGTCCCACAGATCCTCAACCTTGGTCTTCTGGCTTGGGAAGGGGATCACCTGCCCGGTGCGATCGCTCCCATCACGGAACATCACCACACGGTGCAGATTGTTGCCATCGGGGACGAGCGAATATTCGAACCCGGCAAGCGCAGTGAACTTGCCCGGCTGGTTGTAGCGATCGAGCAGGTCGAGATGCGCGGCCCACAACTCCCCCGTCTTCGAGCCGGCCGAATCCCCCGGACGCATCTGTTCGGGAATCGTGCCCGCCGCTGCGGCGGAAATGATTTCCGTCGTGGCGCGCGAAGATTCCAGCGGCCCTTCGTTGAGCATGTCGTGCCAGCGCCGCATGGTGGGATCGCGCAGCAGCAGCCTTGGCGCTTCTGCCAGCCGCCGCAGCGAACCCATCCCGTCGCTGTGATCGGCAATCACGAGGAAATCGAGCGGCCGCGAGAGCTTTGCCTTGATGCCCGTGCTCGACGTAACTTCCTCGCCCTTGGCGAATTTGAGCGCCTCTTCCCCGCCCAGCCTGTTGCCGAAGCCATATGCATCGAAGGACACATCGGTATGGAGGTGGGTGTCGCCCCAATAGGGCCGGTCGGGAAACTCCGCGAGGTCGATAGTACCTTCGCCCGTGCCTCTCTGCCGCTCCTCGACCGCAGCATCGCATGCGGCGAGCGCCAAGCTCGACAAGCCCAGCAATCCAGCTGCAAGAAACTTGCGCATGGTGCCCCCTCCTCCGTCTTTGCGAGGAGGAGTGTGCGCCGCGAGGGAACGACCGTCAAGCAGCCGGCAAATGCCCGCCTGCCATAACGCCAGGATTGGAAAGTCAGCCGCCTCGCTTCCTGAGCAGGGCCGAGCGCTCGCAGCTGCACACCACTTCGTCGCGCTGGTTGATTAACTCGTGCACGAAGATCACGATCCCGGCGTTGGGCCGCGACTTGCTCTCGCGCAGCTCTTTGATCTCGGTGGTCGCACGCATCGTATCGCCGATGAAAACCGGTTTGGGCATGACCAGCTTGTCATAGCCCAGATTGGCCACCAGCGTGCCAAGCGTGGTGTCGCCCACCGAAAGGCCGACCATCAATGCAAAGGTGAAAGTACCGTTGACCAGGATCTGCCCGAACTCGCTGGCCTTGGCCGCTTCGAGATCGATGTGAAGCGGCTGCGGATTGTGCGTCATGGTCGAGAACAGGAGATTGTCCGTCTCGGTCACAGTGCGGCGGATCTCGTGTTCGATCCGCTCACCCACGCGCCATTCGTCGAAGAACTTTCCGGCCATCTCGTTCAGCTTCCCTGCTTCCAGCCTGCCACCACGTCGGCACCGTCTTCCACGCTGCTGCGGATCGTCCCGGGCGTGCGGCTGAAACGCGGCGCGGGCGCGGTGTGCCAGATGCCGTCATGTTCCTGGTAGGAGCCGCGCGCCTTGAGATGCGGATGCTCGCGCGCTTCCTCGAGCGGCAGCACCGCAGCGACGCAGGCATCGCTTCCTTCCAGGATCGCGCACCATTCGGCTTGCGTCTTCGTCTTGAACAACTCGGTCAGCCGATCGGCCATCTCGTCCCAATTGGCGGGATTGTCCCGCCCTTCGGCAAGCTCGGGTGCGTCGATCTTCTCGAGCAATTCGGCATAGAACTGCGGCTCAAGCGCCCCGACCGAAATCTCGCGCCCGTCCGCGCATTCATAGCAGCGATAATAGTGCGCCGCGCCGCCCAGCAGGCCTTCGCCGCGTTCGGTCTTGATGTAGCCAATCTGCCGGATCCCGAAGAAGAAGCTCATCAGGCTGGTCGCGCCATCGACGATCGCCGCATCGACGACTTGCCCCTTGCCTGACCGCTCGCGTTCATAAAGCGCGGCCATGATGCCGAAGGCGCAATACATCGAGCCACCGCCGAAATCGCCGACCAGGTTCTGCGGCGGGGTAGCCGGCTCGCCCTTTTTGCCAACCGCCGCCAGCGCGCCGGTGATCGCAATATAGTTGATGTCATGCCCGGCGGCATGGGAAAGCGGGCCCTCCTGGCCCCAGCCGGTCATGCGCGCATAGACCAGCCGCGGATTGATCCCGAGCAATTCGTCGGGCCCAAGGCCGAGCCGCTCCATCACGCCGGGCCGGAAGCCTTCGATCAGCACATCGGCGCTGGCTGCCGCATCGCGACAGAACTGGCGACCTTCCTCACTCTTGACGTCGACCGCCACGCGGTGCCGCGCGCGCTCGACCACGGGGTTGAGCACGCGCGTGCCCTGCCGTTCGATCCGCACGACTTCCGCACCCAGATCCGCGAGCAGCATGGCGACATGTGGCCCGGGGCCAATCCCGACGAATTCGACGACCTTGAGGCCCGTCAACGGACCGTTCGATTGCGACATGCTGTTGCTCTCCCTTGAAGTGTTTGATGCATGGCGCGCGCGTCTGGCGCTGGCAAGACCGTTTGGCGCCGACGACTCCTGTCAAAATCGCAGATGGCTGGCGGACGGTCAGGGAGGGAAGTGAGGTTATCGGGCGAGCCTCGGCAATCCACAGGGAGACGGGGCGCCAGATACGAATTGGGTTCGTTTGGTTCAAAATACCTAGCACCCAAAATCGCTTTATTATTACTTAATATCCAGAGTTTAATGTCTAAAACGGCGCCTCAAGGTGCCCCGCGCGGGTGTGGAAAAATCGCCGTGGAATGCAGCCCGAAGAGGCTGGTAAATGTCCTGTTTTCATGTTTTGTTCCACGGCATGGCAACGAAAAGACAGATCGAAGCAAATCGCCGCAACGCCCAACAAAGCACCGGTCCCAGGTCAGCTGAGGGCAAGGAAGCAAGCAGTCGCAATGCGCTCAAACATGGCGTGCTGAGCGAAAAGGCCGTTTGCTACCACGAGGACAGAGACGCCTTTGATGCCTTGCTGGAACAGCTGGCGCATGAACTCGAGCCCAAGACAGCGCTGGAATGCACGCTGGTCGAGCGCCTTTCAATCCTGCTGTGGCGCGAGAAGCGGCTGGCAGAGGCGGAAGCGGTTCGGATAGCACACAGGTGCGGACATGGCTCGCAGCCCTGGCAAAGCAACATCAGCCTGACACTTCCACTGAACGATCAGTATCTGATCGGGCGCTACCAGCGCGTGATCGGCGCGGCTGCGTGTTGACGGCGCCAGGTCGGGTCCGCGGGGGTACACCTACGCCTTGTCGTTTGCCGCGTCGATGGCTCGCAGCCGGCGTTCCTGTTCTTCACGCAGATCGCGCGCTGGCGAGCGCGACGTGCCGCTTCATGTGATGGTCGATATTGCCGAACTCGGAATCGAAGATCGTCAGCCGCTTGAAGTAGTGACCGATCGCCAGTTCGTCTGTCATGCCCATGCCGCCGTGAATCTGGATCGCGTCCTGCCCGACGCGATGTGCCGCCTGGCCCACGCGGACCTTGGCCGCTGACGCCGCCAGCTTGCGCTCGCGTTCGCTCTCGTCAAGCTTGAGCGTCGCGAAGTAGGTCATCGAGAGCGCCTGTTCGTACTCGGTATACATGTCGACCATGCGGTGCTGCAGCACCTGGAACGATCCGATCGGCACGCCGAACTGCTTGCGCTGGCGCGAATATTCAACCGTCATGGCGTGCGCGACCTTCATCGCTCCGCAGGCCTCCGCGCATTGCGCCGCGATGGCTTCGTCGATCACCCGCTCGATAAGCGGCAAGGCCTTGCCTTCCTCGCCAATCAGCGCCTCGGCAGGGATCGCGGCATTCTCGAAATAGACTTCGGAAGCGCGGCGACCGTCTACGGTGGGATAGTCAAGGGTGACCACGCCGGTCGCGTTCTTGTCGATAACGAAGACGGAAATCCCGTCATGATCACGGCGCTCGCCCGATGTGCGGGCCGTGACGACAAGGTGCGAGCCCCACGGGGCACCGATCACCACTGCCTTGTGACCATTGAGCACATAGCCCGAACCGTCCTTCTTCGCCGTGGTCTCGAGATCCGCAAGGTCGTATCGCCCGCGGGGCTCGGCATAGGCGAAGGCATAGGTGCGTTCGCCCGAAACGATCCCACCGATATGCTCTTCCTTCTGCGCAGCCGTTCCGGCGTGCTTGAAGAAGCCGCCGGCGCAAACGACCGTCGGCACGAAGGGCTCGACGACCAGTCCTTTGCCGAATTCCTGCATCACGACCATGGCGTCGACCGGTCCGCCGCCAAAGCCGCCATCCTCTTCGGAAAAGGGCATGCCAAGAATGCCCAGTTCAGCCAGCTGCGCCCAGATCTCGGGTCGCCAACCGCTCTCGCTCGCGACGACTCCGCGGCGCGTCTCGATGTCGTAGCTCTCGCGCACAAGCCGCGAGAGACCATCGCGCACCATTTCCTGTTCTTCGGTGAAATTGAAATCCACGTATTCTCTCCTGCTCGCCCCTGGAGGATCTGGCTCTAGAGGCCGAGGATCATCTTGGTGATGATGTTGCGCTGGATCTCGTTGGATCCACCATAGATCGAGGTCTTGCGCATGTTGAAATAGGTCGCTGCCGAATGCTGCGCATAATCAGGGCCGATCGGATATTCGTTCGATCCCATGTCGTACATGCCATGGTAATATGGCGTGCCATAGTGGCCGACTGCCTCCAGCGTCAGTTCGGTCAGGCGCTGCTGGATCTCAGTACCCTTGATCTTGAGGATCGAGCTTTCCGGCCCCGGCCCCTTGCCTGCCTGTTCGCCTGCGAGAGTACGCAGTTCGGTGATCTCCAGCGCGGCAAGGTCAATCTCCAGCTGGCTGACCTTGCGGGCAAAGTCGAAGTCGCTCAGCAGCGGCCTGCCATCGAGCTGCTCTGCCCTCGCGATCTCGCGCAGGCGCTCGACGCCGCGCTTCGAGCGCGCGACGCCAGCGATCCCGCTGCGCTCATGCGCGAGCAGGAACTTGGCGTAGGTCCAGCCCTTGTTTTCCTCGCCGACGAGGTTTTCTACCGGCACGCGCACATCGGTGAGCCAGGTCTCATTGACCTCGTAGCCGCCATCGATGAGCTTGATCGGGCGGACTTCGACGCCTGACGTCTTCATGTCCACCAGGATGAAGCTGATCCCTTCCTGGGGCTTCGCGGCGCTGGGATCGGTTCGGCACAGGAAGAACCCCCAGTCGGCATATTGCGCCAGCGTGGTCCAGGTTTTCTGGCCATTGATCACGTAGTGGTCACCATCGCGAACGGCGGTTGTCTTGAGCGAGGCGAGGTCAGAGCCCGCTCCCGGCTCGCTGTAGCCCTGGCACCACCACACGTCGCCGCTGCGTATCCCGGGGAGATGCTGCGCCTTCTGCGCTTCGCTGCCGAAGGTGTAGATGACCGGGCCGACCATCGACACGCCGAAAGGCAACGGCATGATCGCGTTGACCCGGGCATTTTCTTCGGACCAGATGTAGCGTTGGGTCGGGCTCCAGCCCGTTCCGCCGTATTCGACCGGCCATGCGGGAACCGACCAGCCCTTGGCTCCGAGGACCTTGTGCCAGGCGAGAAAATCTTCCCGCGAGAGATCTTCTCGTGAGGCGTCGGTCGGCAGGTGCTTCGAATAGTTCTCAGCGATAAATGCCCTCACCTCGTCGCGAAAGGCCAGCTCTTCGGCACTGAATTCCAGGTTCATCTAGGGGTACTCCTCGCAGCTCTCGAGTTTCACCCTACACAAACGATGGATTCAGAAAAGAGGGTCATGCTGCCCTCACCCGAACGAAACCTTGCTCGGCTTTCGGACGATAGTTGGAGAGGCTTCGGGCCGCGACCTGCTGCTTGCAAGGGAGCAGTCGCGAGAGACACCATGCCGGCTCAGCCAACCTGGGCAGGTGCAGTTCTATGACGTCGGACCATCGCAATCGGGACCAACACATCGCCGACCCCGAGGCCATCGACAAGCCAGTCGAGCAGACCCGCATCGCATCTGAGTGCCGGGATCGACTGCACCAGTTGGATCACGCCGCCAAAGAGCAATAGAGCAAGGAAAACTGTAAAATGCGCATGCGCCGATAGGCCCGCACAGCTAGCGCCGACAGTACGCCAAAGGCAAAAGCGCGCTGGCCCTCGTTGGTTTGGTCGAATAGCAGATGCGGCGGCTTGACGGATCCCTGACAAATTCGACGACCTTGAGGACCATCAGCGGACTGTTCGATTGCGACATGCTGTTGCTCTCCATTGAAGGACCAGATGCTCGGAAAGCGCTGTTGTCGGGGACGCCACCACGCCACCTGTGACTGGCCCCGCCGACAATGCTCTGTCTCAGATTGTCAGCTGTTCTGCCGCCCCTCGATGAGCCGGTCAACCAAGGTCGGGTCGGCCAGCGTTGAGGTGTCTCCCAGCGAACCATAATCATTCTCGGCGATCTTCCTGAGGATGCGTCGCATGATCTTACCACTGCGCGTCTTAGGCAGGCCATCGGTAAACTGGATGTGGTCGGGCGTTGCGATTGGGCCGATCTCCTTGCGCACATATTGGCGCAATTCGGCGGCGAGTTCCTCGCCCCCCGCTTCCCCAGCGTTCAAGGTGACATAGCAATAAATGCCCTGCCCCTTGATGTCGTGCGGATAGCCGACCACCGCCGCCTCTGCGACAAGCGGATGTAGCACCAGTGCGCTCTCGACTTCCGCCGTGCCCATCCGGTGGCCGGACACGTTGATCACATCGTCGACGCGCCCGGTGATCCAGTAATAACCGTCTTCGTCGCGGCGGCACCCGTCACCGGTGAAATATTTGCCTTTGTAGGTGCTAAAATAGGTCTGCACGAAACGCTCGTGGTCACCATAGACGGTGCGCGACTGGCCCGGCCAGCTATGCCTGATGCACAGATTGCCGCTGGTCGCGCCTTCCAGAACTTCACCCTCGGCGCCCACCAGCTGCGGCCGCACGCCGAAAAATGGCAGGCCAGCGCTGCCCGGCTTCATGTCATGCGCAGCAGGGAGCGTGGTGATCATGATCCCACCAGTCTCAGTCTGCCACCACGTGTCGATGATAGGCAGTCGCTTCTCGCCGACGACGTCGAAGTACCAGCGCCAGGCTTCGGGATTGATCGGCTCGCCCACCGTCCCCAGCAAGCGCAGCGATTTTCGGCTTCGGCTCGTGACGAAGTGATCACCTTCGCGCATCAGTGCGCGGATTGCCGTGGGCGCGGTATAGAGAATGTTGACCTGGTGCTTGTCGATCACATCCCAGAAGCGGCCATGATCGGGGTAGTTCGGCACGCCTTCGAAAACGAGGCTGGTCGCCCCGTTCATCAGTGGGCCGTAGACGATATAGCTATGCCCCGTGACCCAGCCGATATCGGCGGTGCACCAGTGGATTTCGCCCGGCTGGTAATCGAACACGTAATGGAATGTCGTGGCAGTCCAGACACCATAACCGCCGGTTGTGTGGAGTACGCCCTTCGGTTTCCCGGTTGAGCCTGATGTGTAAAGGATGAACAACGGGTCTTCCGCGTTCATCGGTTCGCACGGGCATTCCGCATCGGAAACAAGCTCGTGATACCAATGGTCGCGTCCCCCGGCCATTGCGACATCCGCACCTGTGTGCCGGACGACCAGTACGCCGTCGACTTCGACTCCGTCGTGATCGAGCGCGGCATCGACATTGGCTTTCAGCGGCACGACTTTCCCGCCCCTGAGGCCGGTATCTGCAGTGACAACAAACCTGCTGCCGCAATTGACGATACGCCCGGCGAGCGCCTCCGGAGAGAACCCCCCGAACACTACTGAGTGGATCGCGCCGATGCGCGCGCAGGCAAGCATCGCCAGCAAGCCCTCGATGACCATCGGCATATAGATCGTCACGCGGTCGCCCTTGCCCACACCCAGCGCCTTCAGAGCGTTGGCCATCCCCACCACTTCGCCATGGAGTTGGCGATAGGTAAGGATGCGCGCGGCACTTGCTGGATCGTCCGGCTCGAAGATCAGCGCAGTCGTATCGGCGCGTTGGTCCAGATGCCGGTCGACAGCATTGTGGCAAAGGTTGAGCGTGCCGTCGGCAAACCACGCGATTTCGACCGGGTCATAGGACCACTCGCCCCCCCTAGTCGGTGCCTTGAACCAGTCAAGCCGATTGGCCTGGCCCAGCCAGAACGCATCGGGATCCTCAACCGACTGGCGATAGAGATCCTTATACTGTTTTGCCGTGCAATATGTGGAGCGATCCTGCTCTGGTAGGATGACGAAATCGCTCATGGCGTGGTTTCTCCCTAGTCGCTCACCGTTGCGCTTAATGCCCTTTTATCGCCTTCGGTCAAAGGCCATTGGGGCGTTGGCAAGTAAAAAATTAGCGGAGAATTCCGAAACCGCTTACCCGCAAAAGGCAGAGGCCAACACTTCGCTGATCAACGCTTTTGCCAGAGGTTCTTGGGCTGCCCGCTCATCACGGCTTGATGTGGGCGA